>JAJTDK010000041.1 GCA_021300495.1 Limnohabitans sp.
GATCACTGTGAAGTTGATCAACCCGATCGCCATGGAAGAAGGCTTGCGTTTTGCGATCCGCGAAGGCGGCCGCACTGTGGGCGCTGGCGTTGTTGCCAAAATCCTCGCTTAATTTGCGTCTTTAAAAAACGCTGAAGGGGTATAGCTCAATTGGCAGAGCGTCGGTCTCCAAAACCGAAGGTTGTAGGTTCGATTCCTACTGCCCCTGCCACCTGATAAGGGTGAGCAAAACAAGCCCGCCATCACCTGGCGGGCTTCGGCGTCTAAAAGACAAGGTAATTTTTACTGGGCTCGAAAGAGCCTAAAAAGGTCTGTAAGCCAATATGGCAAGTTCTGAAGTTCAAACCGTAGGTTCCACTGCTGACAAGCTCAAGCTTGGCTTGGCCATTGCTTTGGTGGTGGCATCGTTGGCAGCTTTCTACATGCTGTCTAAGCAAGGCGCTTTGGCCCAATGGGGTGCATTGATCGCCGGCTTGGTTTTGGCTGTGGTGGTCTTTTTGATCTCAGATACAGGCAAGCAGTTTGTGGCCTTTGGTCAAGATGCCGTGCGTGAAGTGAAGAAAGTTGTGTGGCCTGAGCGCAAAGAAGCCATGCAAATCACGGCCTATGTTTTTGTGTTCGTGGTGGTCATGGCGCTGTTCTTGTGGCTCACCGACAAAACGCTCGAGTGGGTTTTCTACGATCTGATCTTGGGGTGGAAAAAATAATGACTGATGCTGTTGACAACGCGCCCAAAGCTGGCGAATCGACCAACCCCGATTTGAAGTGGTACGTGGTTCATGCTTATTCGGGCATGGAGAAGGCTGTCGAGCGCAACATCATTGAGCGCATTCAGCGTGCAGAAATGCAAAACAAGTTTGGCCGCATTCTCGTTCCCACTGAAGAAGTGGTTGAGATGAAGAATGGTCAAAGGCGCACCACCGAGCGCAAGTTTTTTCCGGGCTACGTGCTGGTCGAGATGGTCATGGACGATCTCACATGGCACTTGGTCAAGCACACCAACAAAGTCACCGGCTTTGTGGGTGGTGCCAAAAACCGTCCAGCACCTATTTCAGAAGAAGACGTTCGCAAGATCGTCAACCAAATGCAAGAAGGCACTGAAAAGCCCCGCCACAAAGTGGAGTTTGAAGTGGGCGAATATGTGCGCGTCAAGGAAGGCCCGTTCACGGACTTCAACGGCACAGTCGAAGAAGTCAATTACGAGAAAAACAAAATGCGTGTTGCGGTTACCATTTTTGGTAGGTCGACACCTGTTGAGTTGGAATTCGGCCAAGTCGAAAAAACCTAAGTTTTTTAAAGACTTGCCCAGAGAGATTGAGGGTCAGATCAAGATTTACGAAGTAAATTTGCTCTGACCCCAACTGATCAGATGTATTAAAACTCTTCACCAGCTACCCGACTCAGCCAGTGAAGTTTTAAAAAGAAAGAGTCGTTAATTTGGGGAGCTTGACTAAACACCAAGCGTTTGCACCCACTAGGAGTTAAACATGGCGAAAAAAATCGTCGGCTTCGTTAAGCTGCAAGTACCAGCTGGCAAGGCCAATCCATCACCCCCTATCGGCCCGGCATTGGGTCAACGTGGTTTGAACATCATGGAATTCTGCAAGGCGTTCAACGCCCAGACCCAAGGTGTTGAGCCAGGTCTGCCTTTGCCTGTGGTCATTACTGCTTTTGCCGACAAGAGCTTCACCTTCATCATCAAGACGCCTCCAGCGACCACCTTGATCAAGAAGGCCATCAAGTTGGACAAGGGTTCACCCCGTCCACACGCTGACAAGGTTGGCAAGATCACTCGCGCTCAGCTCGAGGACATTGCAAAAGCAAAAATGAAAGATTTGAATGCCGCTGATTTGGACGCTGCTGTCCGCATCATCGCGGGTTCTGCTCGCTCAATGGGCGTGACTGTGGAGGGCGTGTAAATGTCCAAGTTAACTAAAAAACAAAAAGCACATGCTGGCAAAGTGGATGCCAACAAGTTGTACGCTGTGGCCGATGCATTGGCTTTGGTGAAAGAGTGCGCTACGGCCAAGTTCGATGAGTCCATCGACGTGGCTGTGCAGCTCGGTATCGATGCCAAGAAATCTGACCAAGTGGTGCGTGGCGCCGTGGTCTTGCCTAACGGCACAGGTAAAACAAAACGCGTTGCTGTGTTTGCGCAAGGTGCCAAGGCTGATGAAGCCCGCGCTGCCGGTGCAGACGTAGTGGGTATGGACGATTTGGCTGCACAAGTCAAAGCCGGTGACATGCCTTTCGACGTGGTCATTGCTGCCCCAGACGCCATGCGCGTTGTGGGTACTTTGGGTCAAATCTTGGGCCCACGTGGCCTCATGCCTAACCCTAAAGTTGGTACTGTGACGGCTGACGTGGCCACTGCTGTGAAGAACGCAAAAGCCGGTCAAGTTCAGTTCCGCGTTGACAAAGCCGGTATCGTGCACGGTGCCATTGGCTTGCGTTCATTTGATGTTGAAAAATTGCAAGGCAACTTGGCAGCATTGGTAGATGCCTTGGTCAAAGCCAAGCCCCAAACCAGCAAAGGTGTTTACCTGCGCAAAGTGGCTTTGTCTTCAACCATGGGTGTGGGCGTTCGCGTCGACACGCAAACCATCGCGGCTTGATCGTTAAGAAAACCGAGGGGAGTGCCAGGGCAACCTAGCACTTCGCTCAGTGTGGTGGGCTGAACCCCAATCTTCGGACCAAGTTCAGGCCATCCAAGACCGTTGGCGTGCAGCAATGCACTTAATCGTGAAAGCCAACGCAGATGGCGATCCCGCTGCAGATGGACAAAATCCTGAACAGTTGATCGCTGAAATTAGGCGAGCTCTAGAGCGCTAATGCTCAAAAGCTCATTCAAAAGGAGTAGACCTTGAGTCTTAATCGCAGTGAGAAAGAAGCGGTCATTTCAGAAGTGACCAGCCTCGCCGCTAAAGCTCAAACGCTGGTGATTGCGGAATACCGCGGCATCACGGTCACTGACATGACCAAACTGCGTTCTGATGCACGTAGCAAAGGTGTGAGCTTGAGTGTGTTGAAAAACACCTTGGCCCGCCGTGCTGTTGCCGGAACCTCGTTTGAAGTTGTCGCTGATCAGATGACCGGACCGCTGATCTATGGCTTCTCTGTAGATGCTGTGGCTGCTGCAAAAGTAGTCGCTGACTTCGCGAAAACCAACGACAAGTTGGTCATTCGCGGTGGTGCCATCTCAGGCAAAGTTTTAGATGCCAACGGCGTTAAGCAACTGTCAAACATCCCTTCGAAAGAAGTTTTGTTGGCTCAGTTGTGCGGCTTATTGATGTCCCCCATGTCTCGCACCGCAGTGGTGTTGGGTGCGTTGGCGGCCAAAAAAGGCGAAACGGCTGCCGCTTAAGCGCGCAGTCCTTTTTTAAATAATTGTTAGGAAAACAAAATGTCATTTGATAAAGACGCATTTTTGACCGCTCTCGATAGCATGACGGTCTTGGAACTCAACGAATTGGTGAAAGCCATCGAAGAGAAATTTGGCGTAAGCGCTGCAGCCATGGCCGCACCTGCGGGTGCTGGTGGTGGCGGTGGTGGTGCAGCCGCTGCTGAAGAGCAAACAGAATTCAACGTCATGTTGGTCGAAGCCGGCGCTAACAAAGTGTCCGTCATCAAGGCAGTGCGTGAAATCACTGGCTTGGGCTTGAAAGAAGCCAAAGACGTGGTTGATGGCGCTCCTAAGGCCGTCAAAGAAGGCGTGTCCAAAGCTGACGCTGAAGCCGCTAAGAAAAAGCTGGAAGAAGCTGGCGCCAAAGTCGAACTCAAGTAATTCGACTTTTGTCCAAGGCTGGCAGGTCCCCAAAGGGCCTCCAGCCTTTGGTGCTTACAGAGCACAGCCAAAAAGTAACTTCTAAGTCATTTTTTGAGTGTTCTCTGACCCGACTGCAGAGACGCCTTGGTTCGGGCTGCGTGCAATGCGCAGCCGTCCGCCAACGCTGGTAGAGGCCAGCGGCCAAGCCCGTTTTGTGAAGTTAATTCACAAAACACACAGTCGCCGAAAGATCAAGCCCCGGAGATCTCATGGCCTATTCATTTACCGAACGCAAACGCATTCGCAAAAGTTTCGGAAGCCGCGAAAGCGTGCTCGAAGTCCCTTACTTGCTGCAAATGCAAAAAGACGCTTACACGTCATTTTTACAAGCAGGCATTGCCTCTAACAAACGTGCTCACGAAGGTTTGCAAGCTGCTTTTGAGTCAGCTTTCCCCATCGTGTCACACAATGGTTTTGTCGAGATGAAATTTCTCGAGTACAACTTGGCCAAGCCGGCCTTTGATGTGCGCGAATGCCAAACACGTGGTCTTACTTTTGCATCCGCTGTGCGCGCTCGCGTTCAGCTGATTATTTACGATCGTGACTCTTCCACATCACAGTCTAAAGTGGTGAAAGAAGTTAAAGAGCAAGAAGTCTACATGGGCGAAGTGCCCCTCATGACTGACAAAGGCTCGTTCATCATCAACGGCACCGAGCGCGTCATCGTGTCTCAGTTGCACCGCTCTCCTGGCGTGTTCTTCGAACACGACAAGGGCAAGACACACAGCTCTGGCAAATTGTTGTTCAGTGCGCGCATTATTCCTTACCGCGGTTCATGGCTCGACTACGAATTCGATCCCAAAGATTTGCTGTACTTCCGTGTTGACCGTCGTCGCAAGATGCCCGTCACCATTTTGCTCAAAGCCATTGGCTTGAACCCAGAATCTATTCTGGCCAACTTCTTTGTGAACGACAACTTCCGCTTGATGGACAGTGGCGCTCAAATGGAATTTGTGGCTGAGCGTCTGCGCGGCGAAGTAGCCCGTTTCGATATCACCGACAAATCAGGCAAAGTCATTGTTGCCAAAGACAAACGCATTACCGTTCGTCACACCCGTGAGCTTGAGCAGTCTGCCACCACGCACATCAGCGTGCCTGAAGACTTCTTGGTGGGCCGTGTTGTTGCTCGCAACATTGTGGACGCCGAAACAGGTGAGATCATTGCCAAGGCCAACGAAGAACTCACCGAAGTATTGCTCAAGAAACTGCGCTCTGCTGGCGTGCAAGATCTGCAATGTATCTACACCAACGAACTCGACCAAGGTGCCTACATTTCGCAAACATTGCGTGTTGACGAAACCGTTGACGAATTCGCAGCACGCGTGGCCATCTACCGCATGATGCGCCCTGGTGAGCCGCCTACCGAAGACGCAGTGCAGGCTCTGTTCCAGCGCTTGTTCTACAACCCCGATACTTACGACTTGTCACGTGTGGGTCGTATGAAGTTCAACGCCCGCATGGGCCGCGACGAGTCCACCGGCCCCATGGTGCTCACCAACGAAGACATCTTGGCCGTGGTCAAGATCTTGGTTGATTTGCGCAATGGCCGCGGCGAAGTCGATGACATCGATCACTTGGGCAATCGCCGCGTACGTTGCGTGGGCGAGTTGGCCGAGAACCAATACCGCACAGGTTTGGCGCGTATCGAAAAAGCTGTGAAAGAGCGTTTGGGTCAAGCAGAGCAAGAGCCACTCATGCCGCATGACTTGATCAACTCCAAGCCTATTTCTGCAGCGCTCAAAGAATTCTTTGGTGCTTCACAGTTGTCACAGTTCATGGACCAAACCAATCCTTTGGCAGAGATCACGCACAAGCGCCGTGTGTCTGCCCTTGGCCCAGGCGGTTTAACTCGCGAGCGTGCAGGCTTCGAAGTGCGTGACGTTCACGTGACCCACTACGGCCGTGTGTGCCCTATTGAAACACCTGAAGGTCCGAACATTGGTTTGATCAACTCACTCGCCTTGTATGCGCGTTTGAACGAGTACGGTTTCATTGAGACGCCTTACCGCCGTGTGGTCGACGCCAAAGTCACCATGGACATCGATTACTTGTCTGCCATCGAAGAAGGCAAATACGTGATCGCTCAGGCCAATGCCACCTTGGACAAAGCCGGCAAGCTCACAGACGGCCTGGTGTCTGCGCGTGAAAAAGGTGAATCCATTTTGTGCGGTGCCGATCGCATTCAATACATGGACGTGTCGCCTGCACAGATCGTATCGGTTGCGGCTTCATTGGTGCCGTTCCTCGAGCACGATGACGCCAACCGTGCGTTGATGGGTGCCAACATGTCACGGCAAGCCGTGCCTGTCTTGCGCCCCGAGAAGCCATTGGTCGGAACAGGTATCGAGCGCGTTGCCGCAGTTGACTCTGGCACCGTGGTCACCGCCAATCGCGGTGGTGTGGTCGACTATGTCGATGCCACCCGCATCGTGATTCGTGTCAACGACAACGAAACCCAAGCGGGCGAAGTGGGCGTTGACATTTACAACCTCATCAAATACCAACGTTCTAACCAGAACACCAACATTCACCAGCGCGCCATTGTGAAGCGTGGTGACAAGTTGGAAAAAGGTGATGTGATTGCCGACGGCGCATCGACTGACCTTGGCGAAATCGCCATTGGCCAGAACATGCTGATCGCTTTCATGCCTTGGAACGGTTACAACTTCGAAGACTCCATCTTGATTTCCGAGCGCGTGGTTTCTGAAGACCGCTACACCTCGATTCACATTGAAGAGTTGGTGGTCATGGCGCGCGACACCAAGTTGGGTGCTGAAGAAATCACACGTGACATTCCCAACTTGTCAGAGCAGCAATTGGGCCGCTTGGACGAGTCCGGCATCATCTACGTGGGTGCAGAAGTGCAGCCTGGCGATGTGTTGGTGGGCAAGGTCACACCTAAAGGTGAAACCACACTCACACCAGAAGAGAAGTTGCTCCGCGCTATCTTCGGTGAAAAAGCCAGTGACGTGAAAGACACCTCATTGCGCGTCGACCAAGGCTCACAAGGCACGGTCATTGACGTTCAAGTGTTCACACGCGAAGGCATTGTGCGCGACAAGCGTGCGCAGCAAATTATTGACGACGAACTCAAGCGCTTCCGCTTGGATTTGAACGATCAGTTGCGCATCGTGGAAGCCGACGCCTTCGACCGTATCGAAAAATTGTTGAACGGCAAAATTGCCAACGGCGGCCCGCAAAAGTTGGCCAAAGGCACCAAGATCGACAAGGCTTACCTCGAGTCCATCGAGAAGTTCCACTGGTTCGACATCCGTCCTGCAGACGAAGACATTGCCAGCCAACTCGAGTCCATCAAAAACTCACTTGAGCAAACACGTCACAGCTTCGATTTGTCTTTCGAAGAGAAGCGCAAGAAGCTCACACAGGGCGACGAGTTGCCAGCAGGCGTGCTCAAAATGGTCAAGGTCTACTTGGCGGTCAAGCGTCGCTTGCAGCCTGGTGACAAGATGGCCGGCCGTCACGGTAACAAAGGTGTTGTCTCTAAGATCGTGCCTGTTGAAGACATGCCTTACATGGCAGACGGCACGCCTGCCGACATCGTGCTAAACCCCTTGGGCGTTCCATCCCGCATGAACGTGGGTCAGGTGCTGGAAGTTCATTTGGGTTGGGCTGCCAAAGGCATTGGTCACCGCATTGGTGACATGCTGCAAGCCGAAGCCCGTGTGGCCGAGTTCCGCACCTTGTTCGAAGAACTCTACAACGGCATTGGCCGCAAAGAAGACTTGTCCAAGTTGTCTGATACAGACGTCTTGGCCATGGCAGAAAACCTCAAAGGTGGTTTGCCCTTTGCTACGCCTGTGTTCGACGGTGCTGCGGAAGAAGAAATTCGCACCATGTTGAAAATGGCCTACCCCGACGATGTGGCTGCACGCAAAGGCCTCACAGCCACGCGCACACAAGCGCATTTGTTTGATGGCCGCACAGGTGATGCCTTTGAGCGCCCTACCACCATTGGTTACATGCACTTCTTGAAGTTGCACCACTTGGTCGACGACAAAATGCACGCCCGTTCCACAGGTCCTTACTCTCTGGTCACGCAGCAGCCTTTGGGCGGCAAGGCCCAGTTTGGTGGCCAGCGTTTCGGCGAGATGGAGGTGTGGGCTTTGGAAGCTTACGGTGCCTCTTACGTGTTGCAAGAAATGCTCACGGTCAAGTCCGACGACGTGCAAGGTCGTACCAAAGTGTACGAAAGCATTGTCAAAGGCGAGCACACCATCAGTGCCGGCATGCCCGAATCGTTCAACGTGTTGGTCAAGGAAATTCGTTCCCTTGGTCTCGACATTGAACTCGAGCGTTCTTGAACCCCTGCTAGATTAATAAAAGGAAGAGTCTCATGAAATCACTTCTGGACCTGTTCAAGCAGTTCACACCGGACGAGCATTTTGATGCCATCCGCATTGGCTTGGCTTCACCCGAAAAAATCCGTTCTTGGTCTTTTGGCGAAGTTAAAAAGCCTGAAACCATCAACTACCGCACGTTCAAGCCTGAGCGTGATGGTTTGTTTTGCGCCAAGATTTTTGGCCCTATCAAAGACTACGAATGCTTGTGCGGTAAATACAAGCGCTTGAAGCACCGCGGCGTGATCTGCGAGAAGTGCGGCGTTGAAGTCACACAGACCAAGGTGCGCCGCGAACGCATGGGTCACATTGACTTGGCTGCACCATGCGCACACATCTGGTTCTTGAAGTCCTTGCCAAGCCGTTTGGGCCTGGTGCTCGACATGACCCTGCGTGACATCGAGCGCGTGCTTTACTTTGAAGCCTACGTGGTCACCGACCCCGGCATGACACCGCTGAAGAAATACAGCATCATGACCGAAGACGACTACGATGCCAAATTGCAAGAGTACGGCGATGAGTTCCAAGCCAAGATGGGCGCGGAAGGCATCAAAGACTTGTTGCACAGCATTGAAATCGAATCCGAAATTGAGCGTCTGCGTGGCGATCTCACGGGCTCTGAAGTCAAGGTCAAGAAAAACTCCAAGCGCTTGAAAGTGCTCGAAGCTTTCAAGAAGTCAGGCATCAAGCCTGAGTGGATGGTGCTCGAAGTGCTGCCCGTGTTGCCACCGGACCTGCGTCCTTTGGTGCCTCTAGACGGCGGCCGCTTTGCCACTTCCGACTTGAACGATTTGTACCGCCGAGTCATTAACCGCAACAGCCGTCTGCGCCGTTTGCTTGAGTTGAAAGCGCCAGAGATCATTGCGCGCAACGAAAAGCGCATGTTGCAAGAAGCCGTTGACTCATTGCTCGACAATGGTCGCCGCGGTAAAGCCATGACCGGCGCCAACAAGCGTGCCCTCAAATCTTTGGCCGACATGATCAAAGGCAAGAGCGGCCGGTTCCGTCAAAACTTGTTGGGTAAGCGCGTCGACTACTCTGGTCGTTCCGTCATTACCGTGGGCCCAACACTCAAACTGCACCAGTGCGGTTTGCCTAAGTTGATGGCCATCGAGTTGTTCAAGCCATTCATCTTTGCACGTCTCGAAGCCATGGGCATCGCGACCACCATCAAGGCGGCCAAGAAAGAAGTTGAAGCCGGTACACCGGTGGTGTGGGACATCTTGGAAGAGGTGATCAAAGAGCACCCCGTCATGTTGAACCGTGCGCCTACTTTGCACCGTTTGGGCATTCAGGCGTTTGAGCCCTTGCTCATTGAAGGCAAAGCCATTCAGTTGCACCCCCTCGTTTGCGCGGCCTTCAACGCCGACTTCGACGGTGACCAAATGGCCGTCCACATTCCATTGTCTGTGGAAGCACAAATGGAAGCCCGCACGCTCATGCTGGCCTCCAACAACGTGCTGTTCCCAGCCAACGGCGAACCTTCCATCGTGCCGTCACAAGACGTGGTGCTGGGCTTGTACTACACCACCCGCGAACGCATCAACGCCAAAGGCGAAGGCTTGATCTTCTCCGACATCGGCGAAGTTCAGCGCGCTTTGGATGCTGGCGCTGTTGAGCTCACTGCCAAGATCAGTGTGCGCGTGACCGATTGGATTCTGAACAAAGAAACCAAAGAGTTCACGCCTTCTACCAACATGGTTTACACCACGGTGGGCCGTGCCTTGTTGTCCGAAATCTTGCCTAAAGGCTTGGCTTTCGAGAACATCAACAAAGCACTTAAGAAGAAAGAAATTTCCAAGCTCATCAACACGTCTTTCCGCAAGTGCGGTTTGAAAGAGACCGTGGTGTTTGCCGACAAGCTGTTGCAAAACGGTTTCCGTTTGGCCACACGCTCTGGCATCTCGATTGGCATTGACGACATGTTGGTCCCCCCAGAAAAGGGCGCCATCATTTCTGAAGCCGAAAAAGAAGTGAAAGACATTGAGCAGCAGTATGTGTCGGGTCTGGTCACTTCTGGCGAGCGTTACAACAAGGTCGTTGACATTTGGGGCAAAGCCGGCGACGCCGTGTCCAAGGTCATGATGGACCAACTGCGCAAAGAAAAAACCATTGACCGTCATGGCAAAGAAGTTGAGCAAGAATCGTTCAACTCCATTTACATGATGGCCGACTCTGGCGCCCGCGGTTCTGCGGCGCAGATTCGCCAGTTGGCAGGTATGCGTGGTTTGATGGCCAAGCCTGATGGCTCGATCATTGAAACCCCCATCACGGCCAACTTCCGTGAAGGCCTCAATGTGTTGCAGTACTTCATCTCAACACACGGTGCGCGTAAAGGCTTGGCCGATACCGCTTTGAAGACAGCCAACTCAGGTTATTTGACACGTCGTTTGGTTGACGTGACACAAGACTTGGTGGTTAAAGAACTCGATTGCGGCACCACCGACGGCTCGCTCATGCGCGCCATCGTTGAAGGCGGTGAAGTGATTGAATCACTGCGCGATCGCATCTTGGGCCGCACTTTGGCCGACGAAGTCTTGCACCCTGAGTCTCGTGAATTGCTGGCGCCTGCTGGCACCTTGCTTGACGAAGACATGCTTGAAATCTTTGAAGCAGTGGCGGTTGACGAAGTCAAAGTTCGCACAGCCCTCACTTGCGCCACACGCTTCGGTTTGTGCGCCATGTGCTACGGCCGCGACTTGGGCCGTGGCGGCTTGATCAACAACGGCGAAGCCGTGGGTGTGATTGCTGCTCAGTCCATTGGCGAACCTGGTACTCAGTTGACCATGCGTACGTTCCACATCGGTGGTGCGGCATCACGTGCTTCTGTAGCCTCTAGCGTCGAAGCCAAGTCAAGTGGTTTGATCGGCTTCAATGCCGCCATGCGCTACGTGACCAACAGCAAAGGCGAGTTGGTGGTGATTTCTCGTTCTGGCGAAATCATCATTCAAGACGAGCATGGCCGCGAGCGTGAGCGTCACAAAGTACCTTACGGTGCCATCCTGACAGTCAAGGTCGACAAGGCCATCAAGGCTGGTGCAATTTTGGCCAATTGGGATCCGCTCACACGCCCAGTCATCACTGAGTTTGCAGGTCAGACCAAATTCGAGAATGTCGAAGAAGGCCTGACTGTGGCTAAGCAGCTAGACGAAGTGACCGGCTTGTCCACCTTGGTGGTGATCGATCCAAAGCGTCGTGGCTCTACCAAAGTGGTTCGTCCTCAGGTCAAACTGATCGACGCTGCTGGCAAAGAAGTGAAGATTCCTGGTACTGATCACTCCGTGACCATCGGTTTCCAAATTGGCTCACTCATCCAAGTGCGCGACGGTCAAGATGTGGGCCCAGGCGAAGTCTTGGCGCGTATCCCTGTTGAAGGTCAAAAGACCCGCGACATTACCGGCGGTTTGCCACGTGTGGCCGAACTGTTCGAAGCACGCAGTCCGAAAGACAAGGGCATGTTAGCCGAGATGACCGGTACGGTGTCGTTTGGTAAAGAGACCAAAGGCAAGGTTCGTTTGCAGATCACCGATCCAGACGGCAAGGTGTGGGACGAACTCATTCCCAAAGAGAAGAACATCGTGGTCCACGAAGGCCAGGTGGTCAACAAGGGCGAGAGCGTTGTGGACGGCCCAGCCGACCCACAAGACATCTTGCGCTTGCTCGGCATGGAAGAGCTGGCTCGCTACATCGTTGACGAAGTGCAAGACGTTTACCGTTTGCAAGGCGTGAAGATCAATGACAAGCACATCGAAGTGATCGTGCGTCAGATGCTGCGCCGTGTGGTGGTTGAGAACATTGGTGAATCCAACTACATCTCAGGTGAACAAGTCGAGCGTTCAGAAATTTTGAACACCAACGACGCATTGCGCGCCGAAGGCAAAATTCCTGCAACCTTCAGCAACTTGTTGCTAGGTATCACCAAGGCTTCTTTGTCAACCGACTCTTTCATCTCTGCGGCTTCCTTCCAGGAAACCACCCGCGTGCTCACCGAGGCTGCCATCATGGGCAAGCGCGACGAGTTGCGTGGTTTGAAAGAGAACGTCATTGTGGGTCGCCTGATTCCTGCCGGTACCGGCTTGGCTTATCACAAAGCCCGTGCCGCCAAAGATGCGATGGACGAGGCAGAACGCCGCGCCATTACAGAAGCCGAAGCCGTTGAATTGGCCGAAGCCCAGCAGTTAACCGAAGACGCAGCCAACGCTGCTGACTCGAAAGCCTGATCGACTTCCGGCTTAGGTCGGAATGAAGAGCGCCTCTGATCCGTGAACGCGGGCAGGGGCGTTTTTTTTAAAGATGTTTTCATTCACAATGACAACAACATGGCCCTTCTGATTTTTTGTTCCATCTTGGCAGTCCTGTTTTTTTGGGCTGTTGGTGCCTACAACCGTTTGGTGGTGTTGCGCGCAAGCGTGGCCAAACAGTTTGCCGCAGTGGATGCGCAATTGATTCGTGTGCTGGTGTGGCTGCAGGGCAACTTGCCAGCGTCCATGCGCGACATGCTGAGTGAAATGGAAGAAGCGGCATTGCCAGAGGCCTTGTTGAAAAATGAGCGCGATCTCAATCTGTTGGCCATTCTTGAAGACCTGTCAGACAGCTTGGACCTGGCGCGAACACAAGCCCTCACGCCTGTTGTGATGAGCAGGGTCAATCAAAATCGTTTGGCCTTGGCGGCGTGGGCCAAGGCGGAAGTGCGAGCGGGTCAGAGTGGCGAAGCCACGTGGTTCATTGACCCACTGCCCTATAAGTTTGACCGTTTGAAAGCGCAGGCGTGGCCTTTGATGGACGCTTACAACCAAGCCGCAACCAAGTACAACGACGCCGTGTTGCAATTTCCAGCCAGTGTGCTGGCCAAGCAATTGAATTTTGTGCCTGCGCAAACGCTGGACATTAAAGACCTGCTTGCCTAATGCTCAGGCATCCTTAAAGGTTCTACTTGCAGCCAACTTTACAAGCCCCGCTTTGGCAATTGCTGCAAGCTGCAGCCCAAGTGGCGCAAGCCGTTCAAACAGGCAGATCCATGACCGCTGCCATCGAGGCTGTGCCCAAAGACTTGCGACCTGGCGCACAAGCCTTGTCGTTTCAAAGCATGCGCTGGTGGGGCCGCGCCGTGGCCTTGCGAAAATGCTTGGCCCGCAAAGCACCCCCTTCGCAAGCAGATGCCTTGTTGTGCACCGCCCTGGCCTTGTCATGGCAAGACGAATTGGCACCCTACCCAGTTCACACCTTGGTGAACCAAGCGGTAGAAGCCGCACGCCGGCACAAAGACATGCGCGCCCAAGCGCCGTTCATCAACGCGTGCTTGCGCCGTTTTTTAAGAGAGCGCGAAGCCTTGTTGGCACAAACCGAAGCCGACATCACAGCGCAGTGGAGCCATCCAGCTTGGTGGGTCAAGCGCTTGCAAACCGACCATCCGCAAAAGTGGCAAGACATTTTGCAGGCCGCTCAATCGGCGGCGCCCATGACACTGCGTGTCAACGCTCAGCATCACAGCGTGCAAGCTTATTTGCAGGCCTTAGAGGCCCAAGGCATTTCGGCCAAAGCAGTGGGCGATGTGGGTGTTCAATTGACCAAGGCTGTGCCTGTGCAACAACTGCCCGGATTTTTAGAAGGTCATGCCTCTGTGCAAGATGCGGCTGCGCAATTGGCGGCACCCCTGTTGTTAAAGGGTTTGCAAAAGTCAGATCAAGCCTTGCGACTGCTGGATGCGTGCGCTGCACCCGGTGGCAAAACAGGCCATTTGATGGAGTGTGACCCCACAGCGCAAGTCCTTGCCTTGGATGTAGATCCTGTGCGCTGTGAACGAATTCAGCAGAACCTAGACCGACTTAAGGTACGCGCTGAAATCATTGCGGCCGGTGAACGAATTCAGCAGAACCTAGACCGACTTAAGGTACGCGCTGAAATCATTGCGGCCGATGCCGCCGACACGGCCGATTGGTGGGATGGCCAAAGCTTTGACGGCATTTTGTTGGACGCGCCTTGCACGGCATCGGGCATAGGCCGTCGGCACCCAGATGTACGCTGGTTGCGCCGAGAGACCGATGTACCGCAATTGGCAGCCATTCAAGCCAAGCTCTTAAGGGCGTTGTGGCCTTTGGTCAAGCCTGGGGGCAGATTGCTTTATTGCACCTGTTCGGTTTTCAAAGCCGAGGGCGAAACTCAAATCCAAACGTTTGTTCAGCACAACACTGATGCCCTGATCTTGCCCTCTCCAGGGCATTTAACACCCTCTGGTGCCACATCTGACACCAGTCTCCGCGACAATGGCATGGGTGAACATGACGGTTTTTATTACGCACTGCTGGAAAAGCGTTCAACTTAAGTTGAATGGCATGGCGCGCACAAGTCTTTGGCTTCGTGCGCTGTGTGTGGGTGTGTTTTTTTGGGCTGCTTTTGTAGGGCCCTCGCATGCCCAAAGCTCTAGCAACTCGCAGGTCGAGGTCTCGCAATTGCGACTTGAGCGTTCAGAGGGCGCATTGCTGCTTCAAAGTACCTTGCGCTTAGACCTTAGCAGCACCATCGAAGATGCCTTGCAAAAAGGCATGCCCATTTATTTTGTGACTGAAGTAGATCTTTCGCGCGATCGTTGGTATTGGTATGACAAGAAAATTGGCTTGATTGCGCGGCATTACCGCTTGGCCTACCAACCCCTCACCCGCATGTGGCGTTTGAATGTGTCGCGAGACCTAGACAGTGACAACAAATACACCTTGAGTTTCAAATTTCGTTTGGATGTGTCGCAATTGCCAAGACCCTTCCAAATCATGGCTGGGACCCAATCGGAATGGAATGTGAGCACCCAAAAAACCCTCCGTCTGTCTTCTGATTTAGGGCGTTAACGACATCCGTCAACGCAAGCTTTCATCATGAAACGGAACCAACAAGATCGAATTGCCACTGGCACGCAAGCCTCCAAAACAGTCAGGTGGGTGGTGGGCATTGGCGTCACCATTTTGTTGACCATCGGTTTGGGTCTGTTGGTACTTTTAACGCAGGCCACCAGCAACCGAGCGCTTTACGACCGCAATTACGATCGCCTTTACATGGTCAACACCATTGTGGCGGCGCTCTTGTTATTGGCGCTGGTGTGGGGTTTAACCCGTTTGATTATTCGCTTGCGCCAAGGCCAATTTGGTTCCCGCTTGTTGGTTAAATTGGCGGCCATTTTTGCGCTTGTGGGCTTGGTGCCAGGCGTGTTGATTTATGTGGTGTCTTATCAGTTCGTGTCGCGCTCCATTGAGAGCTGGTTCGATGTGAAGGTGGAGGGCGCCTTGGTGGCCGGCTTGAACTTGGGCCGCGCTACCCTTGAC
>JAJTDK010000042.1 GCA_021300495.1 Limnohabitans sp.
CTTGAAAGATTTGGTCGCGTTCAATGGCTCCGCATTGGCTGATGGCGCCGTCGACGGGGCAAACCCATGTGCTGTTGGACATGGGACGTGCGCCGTCTTTTAAAGGGCGTGTGAAAAATTCATTGAAACTTTTGTAGTGCGCAGGGTCGGCGTGGGCCGCTTCAGACATGTTGACGTTATAGCGTTTGACAAAACGCTTGATGACCCAGGTGGTGAATGCGCCCCACTCAGCACTGGCCACAAGGCCTGCCAAGCGGGTCATGGCCAGCTTGGGCATCAGGTATTGCGGTACTACCGCCAATTGATCGGACACTCGGACTCCCTAGATTCGCACGATGGCCTATTGTAGGAGGCTCTTTTGTCGATGAGTCCGGGTAGGCACTGACACGAATTGAAGCTCTTTAATGGGTCAATGCGTTTTCAGCACGCCAGCCATACAGCCACTCCAGTGCATCGTAGAAGCGCTCGGGCGTGCGGCCTTCCCACAGTTGGTTGCGCACCAAGCGCTCAACACCTTTGGCGTGATAAAGGCGACCCATTTCACGGGCCGACAGCACCACTCGTGCCGTGCGTGGAATGCGGCTTTTCTCATACAGCTGAAAGGCTTTGACCACATCACCTTGACAATGCTTCATGGCTTCGCCCAAAGTGACAGCGTCTTCAATGGCCATGCACGCACCTTGTGCCATGTACTGCAGCATGCCGTGCGCGGCATCACCCAACATGGTCACGCGGCCATCAAGTTTTGGGAAGGTGCAGCATTTGCCTTGCGCGTGGGCAGATGCCATCAAAGTAACTCAGCACTTCTTCCTTGCTGCCATCGGTTACACCCCATTCCTCTTCATCGCGACTGTGAAAGGTCACGACCAAGTTGTATTGCTGGCCATCGCGCAACGGATAGTGCACCAAGTGGCAGTCGGGGCCCGCCCAAACCACGGGCGCATTGATCTGCAAATCAAGGGGCATTTCTGCCACAGGCACCACCGCACGGTAAACCACGTGGCCAGAAATGCGAGGTGGATCGTTGAACAGTTTTTCGCGAATTACAGAGCGCACACCATCGGCAGCCACCAAGGCGTCTGCTTTGAAAATGCGGCCGTTTTGATCGACGGCGGTCACACCTTGATCGTCTTGTGACACGCTGACTACTTTGGTGGAGGTTTCCACCTGAATCAGATTCGAGCCTTGTGTCGCTTCCAACATCGAGGTGTGGATGTCTGCACGGTGAATCACGGCATAAGGATTTTGGAAGCGATCGCGGAATGCCTGTCCTACTGGAAAGCTACCAACCTCAGAGCCATCGACCGCATCCATCATGATGAGCCGTTCGGTAAAAACAGCTCGCTTGCGTGCGGTTTCGCCCACACCTAATGCGTCAAGTGCTGCAAAAGCATTCGGGCCCAATTGAACCCCCGCGCCAATTTCACCCAGCTGGGCCGCTTGTTCTAAAACAGTCACATGAACACCTTGCTGGCTGAGGGCAACAGCTGCAGCCAAGCCGCCAATGCCACCGCCCACAACGATGAATTTTTTACCAGGGGTGGTCATGCAGAGAACTCCTGGTAGAAGCCCAATGCACGCTGAGTAGGCGCATCGTCCACATGGAAAAGGTAAGCGTTGCCATGGCTGGCGCGGTGCTTGATTTGAGCGTGTGTGGGAATGGCCACCGTATCGCCTTCTGACCATTTCAGGGTCACGCCATCAATTTCAGATTCGCCGTGGCCTTCAATCACATGCATGACGGAACTGGCCGAACGACGACGTGGGCTGAAATCAAGGCCATCTCTTAATAGCTGTGCAGAGAAACCCAAGGTGGGCAAACAAGGCGCACCTGTTTCTGGATTCACATAAGCCAGTTGCACGGCATCGTCTTTGGCTGTGCCCTTGTCGAGTGCCAACAAGGCTTTGCGCACGTCCACCCACGGATAGCGAATTTGCGGATAGGGCGCCCGCACCGATTGGCTCAAGGAGCTGAAAGGCACCAGACCAGCACGTTGGTATTTGGTTTGCGATGCGTCCAAATCGGGGCTGGCATTTTGCGACGGACCTTCAATGGCGTAGGAGGCCTCCATGCCATAGACCATGGGCAAGTCCAGCGCATCCATCCAGACCACGGGGCCTTGGCCTTCGTGGCCGTGCTCGTGCCAAAGACCGGCAGGGGTCAGGATCAAGTCGCCTTTGTGCATGGGGCATTTCTCACCTTGAACGGTGGTGAAGCCGCCTTCACCTTCCACCACAAAGCGCACGGCGCTGGGTGTGTGGCGGTGGTTGGGGGCCACTTCGCCAGGCAAGATCAGCTGCATGCCTACGTAGATGTTGGGTGTGGCTACCAATTTTTCGATGCCGTGGCCTGGGTTGCACAACACCAAAACGCGGCGCTCTGCTTTTTCAATGGGCGTTAGCTCGCCGGCGCGCATGAGCTGGGGGCGCACATCCTTGTAATGCCAAACAAAAGGCTGAGTCACACGCGATGGCTTACCGCGTGGCAAAAGACCCCGCAATTGGGGCCACAAAGGTGCGATCGACAGGGCGGTCATGTCGGCAATGTAGTCGGCTGGCAAATCTTCCAAACGGCCTAGGGAATCGGTCTGATGGGAGGGGTTCAAGGTCAGTCTCCTAGAAATTTTTCTTCAATTTAATAAGTATACATATTAATTTAAAGCTGGCAAGTTATCTGTAAGCCCTTGGCTTCAGGCTGGATCTGGCCATCGAATCCTGTTTTGCGTCAGGAAGTCCGGGGTGCCTCCAAGGCACAATCAGGGCATGACTTATTTATTGAATGTCCAAAATCTGGAGAAAAGTTTTGGCACCAACAAGGTGGTTGACGACTTGTCTTTCCAAATCTCGGCAGGCGAATGCTTGGGGGTCATTGGCCCCAATGGGGCAGGCAAAACCACCACTTTGAGAATGTGCCTGGGTTTGACAACGCCCGATGCGGGCAGCATTACCTTCTTTGACACACTGTCGATGCCAGATGAGGCCATGGCCATCAAGGCCCGCTTGGGCGTTGTGTCGCAAATGGACACCTTGGACCCTGACTTCACCGCTGAAGAAAATTTGTTGGTTTATGGCCGCTACTTCGGCATGAAAGACCGAGACATCAAAGCACGCATTGCCCAGCTCTTGGAGTTTGGTGCCTTGACCAGCAAGGCCAAAGCCAAGCCGGGTGAACTGTCGGGCGGCATGAAACGCCGCTTGAGTTTGTCACGCGCCCTGATCAACCAGCCGCAAATGTTGATGCTCGATGAACCCACCACAGGCCTTGACCCGCAAGCCAGGCATTTGATGTGGGAGCGTTTGCAGATGCTGATGCAAGAGGGCAAGTCGATCTTGCTGACCACCCACTTCATGGACGAAGCCGAGCGTTTGTGCGACCGCTTGTTGGTGATTGACCATGGCAAAAAAATTGCTGAAGGCAAGCCGCGCGATTTGATTGCGCAGCATTTAGAGCCCGATGTGGTTGAGTTGTATGGGCAAGGTGCGTTGGCCTTGGCCGACGAGGACTCGCCTTTGAGGCAACATGCCGCACGCGTTGAAATCAGCGGCGAAACGGTGTTCTTCTACACGGCGCAAGCCCAGCCTTTGCTGATGGCTTTGCAGTCATGGCCACATGTTCGCAGCCTGCATCGCCCCGCCAACTTAGAAGACTTGTTCTTGAAACTCACAGGTCGCCAAATTAGGGAGAACGCATGATGCGCAAACAACATGTGAGTCCATCTGTTTGGGCGCCGCCGCAATTGTCCATGCGCTGGTGGCCAGTGTTTTTGCGCAACATGTTGGTGTGGCGCAAGTTGGCCCTTCCCAGTTTGGTGGGCAACATTGCGGAGCCACTCATGTGGTTGGTGGCCTTTGGCTATGGCTTGGGGGCCTTGGTGGGCGAGGTGAGCACGGGCGGTCAGCAAGTGTCTTACATTTTGTTCTTAGCCAGTGGCAGCATTTGCATGAGCGCCATGAATGCGGCTTCCTTTGAGGCTTTGTACTCGGCTTTCTCGCGCATGCACATGCAAAAAACCTGGGACGGCATCATGAATGCCCCTGTGCGTTTAGACGATGTAGTCATGGCCGAAATGTTGTGGGCGGCTTACAAAGCACTGTTTACCGTCACAGCCATTTTGGGGGTCATGCTGGTCTTGGGCATCAGCCACAGTTGGAAGTTGTTGTTGGCATGGCCCGTGTTGTGGTTGGTGGGCGTCACCTTCAGTTGCATTGCCTTGATCTTCAACGCGATGGCCAAGGGCTATGACTTTTTCACGTACTACTTCACTTTGTTTTTAACGCCCATGATGTTTTTATCGGGCATCTATTTTCCGCGCACGCAGCTACCTGACTGGTTGCAACACATCACTGATTATCTGCCTTTGACGGCGGCCGTTGAATTGGTCAGACCCATGTTTTTAGACCAGTGGCCAAGCAATGTGGCTGGTCATCTGAGTTTGCTCGTTGGCGTTTCAGGGGTGGCATTTTGGGTGGCTTTGGCTTTAACCCGAAAGCGCTTCAGAGCATGACAACGAACTTTTTATCAATCGACTCTCTTCATCACTTTTCATTTCTCAAATCATGATCATTCAAAAAGTAGGCATCATTGGCGCAGGCACCATGGGTAACGGCATTGCACAAGCTTGTGCAGTGGTAGGCATTCCGGTGGTGATGGTGGACATTTCGGAGGCGGCCGTGGCCAAAGGCATTGCCACGGTTTCAGGTAGCTTAGACCGCCTGTTGAAAAAAGAAAAAATCACGGAAGCAGACAAAGCGGCAGCGCTGTCTAAAATTCAAGGCAGCACCCAATATCAAGACTTGATGAGTGCCGATCTGGTGATTGAGGCCGCCACTGAAAACCAAGACCTCAAAGTCAAAATCTTGAAGCAACTGGATGCCTTGTTGGCCCCTGATGTCATCATTGCCTCTAACACCTCTTCTATTTCAATCACGCAGTTGGCTGCTGTGACCACGCGCGCCGATCGCTTCATTGGCATGCACTTTTTCAACCCTGTGCCCATGATGGCGCTGGTGGAAATCATTCGCGGTTTGCAAACCAGCGATGCCACGCACGATGCCGTGCATGCCTTGGCTACAAGCTTGGGCAAAACACCCATCACTGTGAAGAATGCGCCTGGCTTTGTGGTCAATCGCATCTTGGTGCCCATGATCAACGAAGCTTTGTTTGTGTTGTCAGAAGGCTTGGCCTCGCCCGATGACATCGACGCCGGCATGAAGCTGGGTTGCAACCAACCCATTGGCCCTTTGGCCTTGGCCGACATGATTGGCCTTGATGTGTGCTTGGCTGTGATGGAGGTTTACCTCAAAGAATTTGGCGACAGCAAGTATCGGCCATGCCCATTGCTGAAAGAATTGGTGGCTGCGGGCCGCTTGGGCCGTAAAACGGGTCACGGTGTTTATCAATATTGATCTTGCTCAAGTGCGCTAAGTTCACTTGTCATTAACCTAATTGCATGGCTATTTATGACGACCATCCATCCTGAAGGCAGCATTGATTTGGAAGTACAGAGCGGCGTGCTGCTGATCGGCATCAACCGACCCAACAAACGCAACGGCTTCACGCCCAAAATGTACCGCGAGCTGGGCGAGGCCTATACGCGGCTGGACGACGACCCGACACTGCGTGTTGGTGTTTTGCATGCCATGGGCGAGCACTTCACGGCAGGCTTAGATTTGCCCACCATCGCACCGCTCATGCAGCGTGGTGAAAAAGCTGTGCCGCTGGGTTTGGTCGACCCTTTGAACTTGGGCATGGACGGCTATCGCCGCCGCACCAAGCCCATGGTGGTCGCGGTGCAAGGCATCACCTACACCTTGGGCATTGAGTTGATGTTGGCAGCAGACATTGTGGTGGCTGCCGACAATTGCCGTTTCTCGCAACTGGAAGTGAAGCGCGGCATCATGGCCACAGGCGGTGCCACATTGCGCATGGCCGAGCGCGCAGGCATGGGCAATGCCTTGTTGCATTTGCTCACGGGCGACGAGTTTGGCAGTGCAGAAGCTTTGCGTTTGAATTTTGTGCAGCGTGTCGTGCCTGCAGGTGAGCAGTTGAACGAGGCGATCAAGATTGCAGAGGCCATTGCCGCTCAAGCCCCCTTGGCGGTGGTGGCCACACGCCAGAATGTTTTGAAAGCAGTAGAACAAGGCCCCTTGGTGGCCATGCACGAATTCATTTCAGTTCAAAAAACTTTGTCCAACAGCGAAGACGCCAAAGAGGGCGTGCAGTCCTTCATCGAAAAACGCGCAGCGCGGTTCACTGGAAAATAGCCTTGTGAAAATTGCGCTGCTGTCTGACATCCATGCCAATTTGCAGGCGCTTCGCGCTTGCGCGGCACACTGATGCCGTACCGTTGAAAATCATAGGAACACTGAATGACGAATGATCTCCCACAAAGGCCCGCCGAGTGGGACGCCAGGCATCCCTATGCATCCCTTACACCCGATGCCGTGCTAGATGCGTTGGCCGACATTGGTTTGATGGGAGATGGCCGGCTGATTGCGCTCAGCTCCTATGAAAACCGCGTCTATCAGATTCAATTGGAAACAGAACGTGCACCTGTGCAAACAGATGGAACCCCTGTACCCGACAGTGTGGTGGCCAAGTTTTATCGGCCAGGTCGCTGGACAGATGCGCAGATTCAAGAAGAACACGACTTTGCGGCCGAGTTGGTAGCCGCGGAAGTGCCTGCGGTGCCGCCCCTGAATTTACGAGGTCGCACTTTGCATCACAAGAAGTTTGTGAAGGGTACAAATAGTTCTGCAGCTAATGAGCCGAATCTTGCTGAACATCACAAAACGTTTCAAGGTTTTTCATTTTCCGTCAGCGAACGCCGCGGTGGCCGGCGGCCAGAACTTGATGACGACGAAGTGTTGGAATGGATCGGCCGGTTTTTGGCGCGCATTCATACCGTAGGGGCTACCAAAGCTTTTCACAATCGACCTTCACTCAGCATTGACACCTTCATGCAAGAGCCCAAGGATTGGTTGCTCAATAACAAAGCCATTCCCATGGAAGTAGAGCGGGCGTGGCAAGACGCGTGGCAACAAGCCATGGACGTGATGCATGCTGCTGGCTTAGGTTCTGCGCATGGCAGCGACTGGCCTCATTTTCAAATGCTGCGATTGCACGGTGACTGCCACCCTGGCAATATTTTGTGGACACCTGCTGACTTGCCAGGCGGTGGTCCGCACTTCGTTGACTTGGACGACGCGCGAATGGGCCCTGCCGTGCAGGATTTGTGGATGCTGTTGTCGGGCGATCGCAAACAGCGCTCAGGCCAATTAAGCATGTTGCTTGATGGCTATGAACAAGTGCGTGATTTTGATCGGCGCGAATTGGCCCTGATTGAACCACTGCGCACATTGCGCTTGGTGCATTACAGCGCGTGGTTAGCGCGCCGTTGGGACGATCCTATATTTCCGATTAACTTCCCTTGGTTTGGCACGCCAGATTACTGGCGCAGCCAAGTTCAGATGTTGGAAGAGCAGATCGAGCAAATGCAAGAGCCCTTGCTTGTGGTTTAAACCAACAAAGCATTCACACGTCGCACATAAGCCGCTGGGTCTTCCGGCATACCGCCTTCAGCCAACAAAGCTTGGTCAAACAAAATGTTGGCCAAGTCATGGAAGTGCACCGAGCCCTCGAGTTTCTTCACCAAAGCGTGCTCAGGATTCACTTCCAACACAGGCTTGGATTCGGGCGCTTGCTGACCCGCTTGCTTCAACATGCGCGCCAACTGCATGCTCATGCCGTTGTCGGTCACCACAAGACAAGCAGGTGAGTCCACCAAGCGGCTGGTCACGCGCACGTCTTCCGCTTTGTCTTTCAAAGCTTCTTTCAATTTGGCCAGCAAAGGCTTGAAGGTTTCTGCCGCTTCTTCGGCGGCTTTCTTTTCTTCTTCGTCTTGCAAACTGCCCAAGTCAAAGGCGCCTTTGGCCACGCTTTGCATGGGCGTGCCATCAAACTCGTGCATGAAGTTCAAAGCCCACTCGTCCACACGGTCGGTCATAAGCAAAACTTCAATGCCCTTCTTCTTGAACACTTCAAGTTGTGGGCTGTGTTTGGCTGCAACCAAGGTGTCGGCGGTGATGTAGTAGATGGCCTCTTGGCCTTCTTTCATGCGCGCTTTGTAGTTGGCCAAAGACACGCTCACTTCGTCTGAAGACGTAGATGCAAAGCGCAACAATTTGGCCAAGCGCTCGCGGTTGCCAAAGTCTTCGCCCAGGCCTTCTTTCAAGACAGCGCCAAACTCTTTGTAGAAGCTGGTGTACTGGCCTTGCTTGGCTTTGTCTTCTTCGCTCACCACTTCTTGCAACAGTTCGCGGCTGACGTTCAAAGGTAAATCGGCAGAATCCACCACGCCTTTCACAAAGCGCAAGTAGCTGGGCATGAGCGCTTCGGCATCGTCCATGATGAACACGCGCTTCACATACAACTTGATGCCCGCTTTCTTTTCGCGGTTCCACAGGTCTTGCGGTGCTTGTGAAGGAATGTACAAAAGCTGCGTGTATTCGGTGCTGCCTTCCACACGGTTGTGCGTCCAGGTCAGGGGCTCTGCAAAGTCTTTGCTGATTTGTTTGTAAAAATCTTTGTACTGCTCTTCGGTCACGTCTTTTTTAGGACGTGTCCACAAAGCCGTGGCTTTGTTGATGGCTTCCCATTCGCCCGTCTTGACCATGCTGCCAGGTTGACGGCCTTCGCTCTCGTCTTTGCCAATCAGTTCGCCATCTTTCCACTCTTCTTTTTCCATCAAGATGGGCAAGCTGATGTGGTCGGAATATTTGCCAACAATCTCTTTCAGTTTCCAAGTGTTGGCGTATTGCAAGGCGTCTTCGCGCAAGTGCAAGACGATGCTGGTGCCGCGTGTGGCGCGCTCGATGGCTTCCACTTCAAAGTCACCGGTGCCGCCGCTGATCCAACGTACGCCTTCGGAGGTGGGTGCGCCTGCACGGCGAGTTTCGACAGTGATCTTGTCGGCCACAATGAAACCAGAATAGAAGCCCACACCGAACTGCCCAATGAGCTGCGCATCGGCTTTTTGATCACCCGACAATTTGCTCACAAAGTCCTTGGTGCCGCTCTTGGCGATGGTGCCCAAGTTGTCAATGGCTTCTTGGGCGGTCATGCCAATGCCGTTGTCGGTAATGGTCAGAGTCTTAGCCTCGGTGTCAAACGACAAACGCACTTCCAAGTTGGGTTGGCTTTCGTACAGGGCATCGTTGTTCAAAGCCTCGAAACGCAATTTATCGCAAGCGTCTGAGGCGTTGGACACCAACTCACGCACAAAAATTTCAGGGTTAGAGTACAGCGAGTGGGTGACCAAGTGCAAAAGTTGGGCCACTTCGGCTTGGAAGGCATGGGTCTTTTTAGTCATCTTCGAATTTACAAATTAAAGTTAAAAGGGGTCAAATAACCCACCATCCCCAGATTTGGGGATGGGCTTGAAAATTTCAAGAGGGCTAAGTGTCAGGGTAATTAGCGGGACTGAGCGCCCACTTCTTTGTTCCAGCGTTCAAGCAGGCGTCTGCGTTCTGCGGCTTTGCCATATTTTTCAAAGTCGTACTTGATCAGCCGCACATCGTCGAGGGTTGGAATTCGGGCGTCAGGCTTGAAAGTCTTGTTGGCCGGAAATTGCAGACTGCCCGCCAAGCCGCCAATTTTTTGTCCGTCAGCACTCATCAGCCAGTCGTAATATTGCTTGCCTGCGGCGGCGTTGCGAGCGCCTTTGATCAGAGCAATGCCGCCAATTTCGTAGCTCGTACCTTCGCAAGGTGCGCCAGATTGGACGGGGTACTTGTTGTGTTTCCAGAGGTCAAATCCAAACATGAAACTGACCCCGACAGCCACTTCGCCTTTGGCCACATTGGGCGCTTGGGCTGTGCCACTGCGGGTGTATTGCGTCACGTTGGCGTTGAGTTTTTTCATGTAATCAAAAGCAGCTTCCTCTCCCATCAATTGCACCAAGCCTGCCAAGATGGTGTAAGCCGTGCCACTGGAGGCGGGATGTGAAATTTCAATTTCGCCTTTGTAGATGGGTTTGATCAAGTCGGCCCAGCACTTGGGTACTGGCAGGTTTTTCTTTTTCAACAATTCGGTGTTCCAACCAAAGCCAATGGCGCTGGTGTAAAAGCCGCCCACCTTGTTTTCCGACATGGCATATTGGCGAACGCTCCATCCGTACAGATCATTGATGTAGGCAGGACGGTAGGGTGTGAGCAGTCCAATTTCAGCCGCTTGTAAAAATGGGTCGCCAGTGCCGCCCCACCAAATGTCGGTTTTGGGATTGGCCGCTTCTGCGCGAATTTGGGCCAAGGCTTCACCTGTGGCTTTGCGTGTTTGCAACACCGTGATGCCTGTGGCTTTGGTAAAGGCTTGCGCCGCCATTTCACACCAACTTTGATCTGTGCTGCAGATGGCATTGACGGTGTTGGGTTGCGCAGCGCAGGTCAGTGCACTGCTTAAAACACACAGGCCCCACGCGGCTTTCCAAGATTTTTTGAACAGTGAATTCATGGTTTTCTCACTCCAAACGGTGTCAGTCGATGCGAATTGAAATTAAAAAGATTCTTTGGGCCCCAAATAACGCCACTGCCCAACAGGCAAAGCTCCCAAGCTGATGCGGCCCATGCGAATGCGCTTGAGCCCCACCACTTTCAGACCCACTTGCTCGCACATGCGTCTAATTTGACGTTTCTTGCCTTCCTTCAGCACAAAGCGGAGTTGCTCTGGGTTTTGCCATTCCACTTGGGCTGGTTTCAAGGCTTTGCCATCTAAGCTGAGGCCATGCCTTAACCGTTGCATCTGTGCCGCAGGAAAATGCGCTTGCACGTTGACCGCAATATCGCCTTGCGGCCCCGCACAAGTCACGCGTACCAAATATTCTTTCTCCATGTCGGCGTCTTCGCCAATGAGCTGGCGCGCCACACGACCGTCTTGTGTCATGACCAGCAGACCCACAGAGTCAATGTCCAAGCGGCCGGCAGGCGCCAGACCTTTGAACTGCGCAGGGCTGAAACGAATTCGGGTGGTGTCGCCCGACCATTGATTGCGCGCTTGAAATAGCACCATGGCGGGTTCGTGACCATCTTCGGCCTGGCCACTCACGTAGCCCATGGGTTTGTGCAGCAGCACCGTCACTTGCTGTTCTTGTTGGGCTTGAGCTTCACGTTCTACCGTGATGCGATCGGTGGAGCCCACTTGCATGCCCATCTCGGCCACTTGGCCATTGACCCTCACCCACCCCTGCTCAATCCACGCATCGGCTTCGCGGCGTGAGCAAAGTCCTAGCTCGGCCATGCGCTTGTTCAAGCGGACGGTGGTTGCGCCAGAAGCACTGGGGTGTGCGCTTGAGACCGCGTTGGCAGGTCGTGGCGCGCGAGCAAAGGCTGGCTTTGGAGGAGGCTGATTCATAAAACGTTTTCTTTGGACGAATTGTCCCTGTTTCTGCGGTCAATCATGCGGGTTCGAAGGCCGTGCAAATTCAAAATACGAACGCCGCCATATTCAACCCGGATGAGCTCCTCTTCCTGGAGGTGAATCATGGCTTCATTCACACGCTGCCGGGAAAGCCCCACCAAATAAGCAAGCTCTTGTTGAGTAATGCGCAGCAAATCGCCCACGCCTGGAAACAGCACCGGATTAAAGAGTGCCGCCAAATTGCGGGCAACGCGCAAATCAGGATTGCTCAATCGGTCAAACTCCCTGGCCGCAATGAATTGCGCCAAGCGCTCATTCAACTGGTTCATCACAAAGCGGTTAAAGCCCAGCGAGTTGTCAATCAACCAATGAAATGTGTCAAGGGGCAAGCCCGCCACCACGCTGGCCCTTAGGGTCTGTATGTTGTAGCGGTAGGCCTCGCGTTTCAAAGCCGTGCCTTCGCCAAACCAACCGCCTGGCGGCACGCCCGTGAAAGTCATGGTTTGGCCGTCGATGTTGTCGGTGCTCATTTTGAGAAGGCCCGAGACATTGCCAAACCAATAAGTCACAGGCCGGCCTACACGGCAAACAAAGTCACCTTTTTCCGCGTCACCTACTCGAAGGGCATTGACAGCGCGTTCGAGCTCCTTGGGTAACAGCAAAGACAGCCAAGGAATGTTGCTCAATTCCTCGTCTGTGGGGGGGCGTCTTCTTTGATGCAGATCAGATGTCATGTCAACTTACTGTAAGACGTTGGAAATCTTAGGGAAAATCCTAGTGGGCGAATCTCGAGATTGTCGTCGAAATGACAACTTGACGTCAAATCACAGTCTAGCATCCTGTTTCAGTATTCAACAAGTCTCTCTTGATGGGGAGACGGAGAACAATCAGGACCCGTATGCAGACGACCTTTCCCCAATTGCTATTGACGCATGCCAAGCAACGACCCACCGCGCCGGCCATGCGTGAAAAAGAATATGGCATTTGGCAAACCATCAGCTGGCAAAGCATGGCCACCATGGTGGCACACCTGGCGTGTGGCTTGCACCAAGCAGGCTTAAAACGCGGTGAGCACATGGTTGTGGTGGGCTCTAACCGTCCACGCCTTTACGCCACCATGTTGGCTGCGCAATCGCTGGGCGCTATTCCAATTCCCTTGTACCAGGACGCAGCCGCTGCTGAATGTGTTTTCCCCATGACCAATGCCGAAGTGCGTTTGTGTGTCGTGGAAGATCAAGAGCAAGTGGACAAAATGTTAGAGGTGCGTGAAAGCTACGCTGCGCTCGAACACATTTATTACGACGATCCAAGGGGACTGCGCAAATACGACGAGTCTGGACTTGGGTCGGTAGACGAGTTAATTGCATCTGGTGAAGTGTTTGACAAACAGCACCCTCACTTTTTCAAAGAACAAGTTGAAGTTGGCACCCAACATGATGTGGCCGCCATGTTCTTTACATCAGGCACCACTGGCAATCCAAAAGGCGTGGTCCACACCCACGGTACTTTGATTGACCGGGCTCAAGCAGGCGCCGAATTTGACCACCTCACATCGAATGAAGACGTGTTGGCTTATTTGCCCCCCGCCTGGATTGGTCAAAACATTTTCAGTTATGCGCAGTGGTTGGTGGCCGGTTATGTGGTCAATTGCCCTGAGTCGATGGCCACGGTCACCATCGACTTGAAAGAAATTGGCCCCACCTATTACTTCGCACCCCCTCGAGTGTTTGAAGGCATGCTGACCAGCGTCAGCATTCGCATGGAAGACGCCAGCAGTTTGAAGCGCAACTTGTACACCTACTTCATGCGTTTGGCCAAGGAAGTCGGCCCAAAACGCATGGATGGCGAGTCCATTGGATTTTTCAACAGCCTTCTCTATGGCCTGGGCAACTTGTTGGTCTACGGCCCGCTGCGCAACAACCTTGGCTTTAGCCGTGTGCGCGTGGCCTACACCGCTGGTGAAGCGATTGGCCCCGATTTGTTCACGTTCTACCGATCCATTGGTGTGAACTTGAAGCAGCTTTATGGCTCCACCGAAACCGCTGTGTTTGTCTGCTTGCAGCCCGACAACCAAGCGCGTGCCGATACCGTAGGCGTACCTTGCCGCGGTGTTGAAATCAAAGTGGCAGACAACGGCGAGATCTTGGTCAAGTCGCCTGGTTTGCTCAAAGGCTATTACAAAAACCCAGAAGCTACCGCCGAAGTTTTGACAGCAGACGGCTGGTACCACACCAGCGATGCGGGCTTTTTAGACAGCCACGGCCATTTGAAAATCATTGACCGCGTGAAAGACGTGGGCCGCATCAAAGGCGGCAGCAACGACGGCGCCATGTTTGCGCCCAAGTATGTCGAAAACAAACTCAAGTTCTTTCCCCACATCAAGGAAGTGGTGGCTTACGGCGATCAGCGCGATCAAGTCTGCGTCATGATTAACATCGACTTTGATGCGGTGGGCAATTGGGCCGAGCGTCGCAATTTGCCTTACGCTGGTTACACCGACTTGGCACAAAAACCTGAAGTCTACGAACTCATTAAAGAATGTGTTGAGCAAGTCAACGCCGACTTGGCTGAAGACGAATTGTTGGCAGGTAGCCAAG
This sequence comes from Limnohabitans sp., assembly GCA_021300495.1. GTDB lineage: Bacteria > Pseudomonadota > Gammaproteobacteria > Burkholderiales > Burkholderiaceae_C > Limnohabitans_A. The sequence goes on from JAJTDK010000042.1 coordinate 14,011, forward strand.
TGAGCCGCTTCTTGGTGCTGCACAAAGAGCTGGATGCCGATGACGGCGAGCTCACACGCACCAACAAAGTTCGCCGCGGTTTCATTGCCGAAAAGTACTTGCCCTTGGTCGACGCTCTGTATGGTGGCTTGACCACCCAGTTCATTGAAACGGTTGTCAAGTTTGAAGATGGTCGCACAGGCAGTGTGAGTGCAACACTTCGTATTTCAGATGCTCAAACATTTGTACCCGTAAAGGCTGCAGCTTGAAGTCTAAAAAGGCTGAAGCAGAGAACACACTATGACAAAAAAAATTGGTGACGTGATTCTGGATGTGAACAACATCAGTCTCAGATTCGGTGGTGTGAAAGCGCTCACCGACATTTCATTCAACGTTCGCGAGCATGAAGTCAGAGCCATCATTGGGCCCAACGGCGCTGGCAAAAGTTCCATGTTGAACTGTATCAATGGTGTCTATGAACCCCAGGAAGGCAGCATTTCTTTCCGTGGTCAAACCTTCAGCCACATGAACAGCCGACAAGTGGCAGAAATGGGCATTGCCCGAACCTTCCAAAACTTGGCTTTGTTTAAAGGCATGAGCGTGATTGACAACATCATGACCGGCAGAAATTTGCGCATCAAAAGCAATATATTCATGCAAGCCTTGCGCATTGGCTCTGCCCAACGCGAAGAAGAAGAGCACCGCGACTTTGTCGAGCACATTATCGACTTCCTTGAAATTCAAGCCCATCGCAAAACGCCTGTGGGTCAATTGCCCTATGGTTTGCAAAAACGCGTCGACTTAGGTCGTGCCTTGGCCATGGAGCCGCAAGTTCTTTTGCTAGACGAACCCATGGCCGGCATGAACATGGAAGAAAAGCAAGACATGAGTCGTTTCATCTTGGATGTCAACGACGAGTTTGGAACCACCATTGTGCTGATTGAGCATGACATGAGTGTCGTGATGGACATCTCAGACCGTGTGGTGGTTTTGGACTATGGCAAAAAAATTGGCGACGGAACCCCCGAAGAAGTCCGCAACAACCAAGAAGTGATCAGTGCCTATTTAGGCACCAGTCATTAAGGAGCACATCAACATGGCATTTTTCTTAGAAGCTCTTTTAGGCGGCCTGATGGCCGGCATGCTTTATTCCCTGGTTGCGCTTGGCTTTGTGCTTATTTTCAAAGCTTCTGGTGTGTTTAATTTTGCGCAAGGTGCCATGGTGCTTTTTGCCGCATTGGCCATGGCGCGATTCTCTGAGTGGGTTCCTCAAATCTTGGGGCTTGACAACAAAATCCTCTCAAACGTCATCGCTTTTGCCTTGGCTGCCGTCTTGATGTTTGTCTTGGCTTGGCTCATTGAGCGGTATGTGTTGCGTCACTTGGTCAACCAAGAGGGCGTGACTTTGTTGATGGCCACCTTGGGCATTACCTATTTCATTGACGGCTTGGGCCAGACCATCTTTGGCAGCGACATTTACAAAATCGATGTGGGCATGCCCAAAGAACCCGTGTTCCTTTTAGATTCCGTCTTTCCAGGTGGCATTTTGGTTAACTTAGAAGACGTTTACGCCGCCCTCATTGCAGCATTGCTGGTGGTCACGCTGTCCTTGTTTTTCCAAAAAACGGGCACAGGCAGAGCCTTGCGTGCCGTTGCAGACGATCACCAAGCGGCGCAGTCGATTGGTATTCCACTGAACCGAATTTGGGTCATCGTTTGGTTTGTGGCCGGCATCACAGCCTTGGTAGCGGGCATCATTTGGGGCTCCAAGATGGGCGTTCAATTTTCTTTGACCACGGTGGCTCTAAGAGCCTTGCCAGTCATCATTTTGGGCGGCTTGACATCGGTGCCAGGCGCCATCATTGGCGGCTTGATCATTGGTGTGGGCGAAAAATTGTCCGAAGTTTTTCTCGGTCCCTATGTCGGTGGCGGCATTGAAATTTGGTTTGCGTATGTCCTTGCGTTGGTCTTTTTGCTGTTTCGACCACAGGGTTTGTTTGGCGAAAAAATCATTGATCGCGTTTAAGGAAGCACAACATGTTCTACAGAGAAAACGGTCAATTTAAAACTTCTTACCGAAGCGACCAACAAATTTTTGCCATTGCCCAAGACCGATGGGCCATCTTGGCACTGATTGCATTTGCCTTTGTGGGCGTGCCGATGTTGGTCGACGAATACATGTTCAGAGCCATTTTGATTCCCTTCTTGATCTTGTCCTTGGCTGCATTGGGCGTGAATATTCTGGTGGGTTATTGCGGCCAAATTTCTTTGGGTTCGGGCGCATTCATGGCAGTGGGTGCTTATATGGCCTACAACGCCTACATTCGAATTGATGGCATCCCCCTCATCGTTGCGATTCTCAGTGGTGGATTTTTTGCAACGCTGGTTGGGATCTTTTTTGGCATCCCCAGTTTGCGAGTCAAAGGGCTCTACTTAGCGGTTGCCACACTGGCTGCCCAATTCTTTTGTGACTGGGCTTTTTTGCGCGTGGGTTGGTTCACCAACAACACAGCGTCTGGCTCTGTTTCGGTCTCTAACTTGAACATCATGGGTCTGGCCATTGAGACGCCTGTCGAAAAGTACTTGTTCTGCTTGGTCTTCTTGATTGTCTTCGGCCTAATGGCTAAGAACTTGGTCCGTTCAGCCATTGGTCGTGAGTGGATGGCCATTCGCGACATGGATGTGGCTGCGGCCGTCATTGGCATTCGTCCTATGTATGCCAAGCTCAGCGCTTTTGCTGTGAGCTCCTTCATTGTGGGTGTTGCGGGCGCTTTGTGGGGCTTTGTGCATTTGGGCTCTTGGGAGCCCGCTGCGTTTTCAATTGATCGCTCATTCCAATTGCTGTTCATGGTGATCATTGGCGGCATGGGCTCCATCATGGGCAGCTTTTTTGGTGCCGCTTTCATTGTGGTGCTGCCTATTTTTCTGAATCAGTTTTTGCCTTGGGTGGGCAGCTTGGTGGGCGTGGTCATCTCCACTGCCGCCATCTCTCACGCTGAGTTCATGATTTTTGGTGCCTTGATTGTTTGGTTCTTGATTGTTGAGCCGCATGGCTTGGCAAAATTGTGGTCAGTGGCGAAGCAAAAACTTCGCCTCTGGCCTTTCCCTCATTGATTTTTTCCGCAGTGCTTCACACTTTTATTTTTTTACAGGAGACAACCATGAAGCTTCGTCAACTCGCTCTAGCCGTTACAGTGGCTGCTGCAGGACTTTCCAGCGCGCTGGTCAGTACTGTTGCTACCGCACAAACCAAAGAGCAATTCTTCCCCGTGCTGGTGTACAGAACGGGTGCTTATGCGCCCAATGGCGTGCCATTTGCCAATGGTTACGTCGACTATCTCAAGCTCGTCAATGCGCGTGGCGGCATCAACGGCGTGAAAGTCAGTTTCGAAGAATGCGAAACAGGCTATGCCACAGACCGCGGTGTGGAGTGCTATGAGCGCCTGAAAGGCAAAAATGGCGGCGCCACAGTGTTCCAGCCTTTGTCAACCGGCATTACCTTTGCCCTGACTGAAAAAGCCCCTGGCGACAAAATTCCTTTGATCACCGCAGGCTACGGCCGCAGCGAATCTGCTGACGGTGGCGTCTTCAAGTGGAACTTCCCATTGGCTGGCACTTATTGGGTGGCTGGCGATGTGATCATTCAAGACATTGCCAAAAAAGCAGGCGGCGCTGACAAACTCAAGGGCAAACACATTGCCTTGGTTTACCACGACAGCCCATTCGGCAAAGAAGCCATCCCAATTTTGCAAGAGCGCGCAGCCATGCACGGCTTCAAGCTGAGCTTGTTGCCTGTCACACACCCTGGTGTTGAGCAAAAATCAACTTGGTTGCAAATTCGCCGTGATCGTCCCGATTACGTCGTGAACTGGGGTTGGGGTGTGATGAACTCCACCTTGCTCAAGGAAGCGCAAGCAACAGGTTACCCACGTGAGCAAATTTATGGCGTGTGGTGGGCGGGTGCAGAGCCAGATGTCAAAGACATTGGCATGGGCGCTAAGGGCTACAACGCCATCACCATGCAACACGGTGCCGAGAAGGGCTCTGCTGTTGTGAAAGAAGTGCTTGAGAAAATTCACGCCAAAGGCCAAGGCACAGGTCCTAAGGACGAAGTCGGTGAAGTGCTTTACATGCGCGGTTTGTTTAGCGCCATGTTTGCTATCGAAGGCGTTCGTCAAGCCCAAGAAAAATATGGCAAAGGCAAAGTCATGACCGGCGAGCAAGCGCGTTGGGGTTATGAAAACTTAAACCTGACACAAGCCAAATTGGACACCTTGGGCTTCAAGGGTGTGTTGCGTCCTGTTTCAACATCTTGTGCCGACCACATGGGCGCCAACTGGGCCCGTATTCACACATGGAACGGCAGCAAGTGGGAATTCACCAGCGACTGGTACCAGGCCGATGAACAAATCATCAAGCCCATGGTGAAAGCCGCTGCCGACAAATATGCGGCAGAAAAGAAACTGACACGCCGTACACCGGCTGACTGCCAGTCTTAAGCCGTACTAACACCGCACATGTGTGCGGTGCTTTGGTAACTGCGAAAGCAGTTGCCAAATGAAAGTCTCAGCGCCTGAGATTTTCATTTGGTCATAAAGGCAGAGTCCATGAGCGATAAAAAAATTGTATTGAATGTCAATGGCATTGAAGTGATTTACAACCACGTCATCTTGGTCTTGAAGGGTGTCTCCCTGCAAGTTCCAGAGCAAGGCATTGTGGCTATTTTGGGTGGCAATGGTGCTGGCAAAACCACCACCTTGCGGGCCATTTCCAATCTGCTCAAAGGTGAGCGCGGCGATGTCACCAAGGGCAGCATTGAGCTGCGAGGTGAGCGCATTGAAAACCTCACCCCAGCAGATTTGGTGAACCGCGGTGTTGTGCAAGTGATGGAAGGTCGTCACTGCTTTGCACACCTCACCATCGAAGAAAACCTCATGACGGGCAGCTACACGCGCAAGGACAAAGGTGAAATTGCGGCCAACCTTGAAAAGGTGTACACCTATTTCCCACGTCTCAAAACACGTCGCACTTCACAAGCCGCTTACACCTCAGGTGGCGAACAACAAATGTGTGCCATTGGCCGCGCCTTGATGACCAATCCGAGCGTCATGCTTTTGGACGAACCTTCTATGGGCTTGGCCCCACAAATCGTGGAAGAGGTGTTCAACATTGTCAAAGATTTGAACGAGAAAGAAAAAGTCACGTTCTTGATCGCAGAGCAGAACACCAACATGGCGCTCAAGTACTCTGATTACGGTTACATCATGGAGTCGGGTCGCATCGTGATGGACGGCGCGGCCGAAGACCTGCGGACCAACGAAGACGTGAAAGAGTTTTATCTGGGCATGGGCGGCGGCGAGCGCAAGAGCTTCAAAGATGTGAAGAGTTACAAACGGCGCAAGCGCTGGTTGGCTTAATTTTTCCAATCACATTCAAAGGATTTGTATGAAGACGCACATGGATGCATTGGAAACGCGCGACCCTGCAGTGCGCGAAGCCGCTTTGCTGGCTGCCTTGCCGGGGCAAATTGCACACGCACAAAAAAACGCGCCTGCGTTTGCAGAAATTTTAAAAGACATTCATGCAGCCGATATCACATCGCGCGCCGCACTGGCCAAATTGCCAGTGATCCGCAAATACGAACTGCTTGAAAAACAAAAAGCCTCACGTGCCGTGGGTGACAATGTGTTTGGTGGCTTCAGTGCTGTGAGCTATGGCTCAAAAATGCCACGCGTATTTTCAAGCCCAGGCCCTTTGTATGAGCCTGAAGGTTCGCGCGCAGATTACTGGCGCATGGCACGTGCCATTGCGGCAGCTGGCTTTCAGTCGGGTGAACTCATTCACAACTGCTTCAGTTATCACTTCACGCCTGCTGGTTCGATGATGGAAACAGGCGCCCATGCCTTGGGCTGCACAGTGTTTCCGGGGGGCATTGGCCAAACGGAGCAGCAAGTGCAAACCATGGCTGAACTTCAGCCTGCTGGCTACATTGGTACTCCCAGCTTCTTGAAAATCATTCTTGAAAAAGCGGCTGAAATGGGTGTCGCCTTGCCTTCTGTGAAAAAGGCGTTGGTCTCTGGCGAAGCCTTTCCACCCAGCTTGCGTGACTGGATGACTGAACGTGGCGTCAATGCTTTTCAATGCTATGCCACAGCAGATGTGGGCCTCATTGCTTATGAAACCAGCGCACGCCAAGGGCTGGTGATTGACGAAGGCGTGATCGTTGAAATTGTGCGACCTGGCACAGGTGATCCTGTGCCGGAAGGTGAGGTAGGTGAGTTGGTCATCACCAGCTTGAACCCAGACTATCCCTTGATTCGTTTTGGCACCGGTGATTTGTCGGCTATTTTGAGCGGCCATTGCCCTACAGGTCGAACCAATCAACGCATCAAGGGTTGGATGGGCCGTGCTGACCAAACCACCAAAGTGCGCGGTATGTTTGTGCATCCAGGCCAAGTGGCCGAGGTGGTCAAACGCTTCCCCTCTGCATTGCGCGCGCGCCTGGTTGTGCAAGGCGAAATGGCCAATGACAGCATGGCGCTGCACGTGGAAACCACAGCAGCCCACGGTGCTGAAGCCGAGTTGAAGGCGCAGATTGCAGAGGCCATTCGCGATGTCACCAAGTTGCGCAGTGATGTGCACTTGGTTGCGCCAGGTACTTTGGCCAATGATGGCAAAGTGATTGAGGACGCTCGCAGTTATCAATGAAAGTTTGACTTTGCACAGAATGGGTGCATTTGGGGCTTGGCATCCCCCTAAATAATGAGGTTTTGGGTCGTGCGCTGACTCTTCTTCACTTGCTTAGGCGCTACACTTCCATCTCTAATTTAGGAGATATAGATGAAACGCTTGTTGGTCCTTGCTGCTGCTGCCTTAGCCTTGGTAGCGCATGCTCAAAATTTCCCGGGCTCAAAGCCTATTTCCATCGTGGTGCCTTTCGCTGCGGGTGGTCCCACCGACAAAGTCGCTCGTGACCTTGCCGTAGCCATGGCCAAGACCATGCCAGGCGGCAATTTTGTGGTCGAGAACGTCGCTGGCGCCGGCGGCACCATTGGTGCAACCAAGGTGGCACGTGCCAACCCAGATGGCCATTCATTGCTGTTGTTCCACATCGGCATGGCTGCAACGCCAGCGTTGTATCGCAAACTCGCTTACAAGCCTTTGGAAGACTTTGAGTTTTTGGGCATGGTCAATGATGTGCCCATGACCTTGGTTGGCAAACCCCAGTTGCCCGCCAACACCTACCGCGATTTTGAAAACTACATCCGTGCCAACGCTGGCAAGTTGAACATTGCCCATGCAGGTTTGGGTTCTGCTTCGCACATTTGCGGCATGTTGTGGCAAGCGCAGTTGCAGTCTAAAGATGCCATGACCACCATTCCGTTTGGCGGCACAGCACCGGCCATGAACGCCTTGGTTGGCGGTCAGGTCGACGTCATGTGCGATCAAACCACCAACACTACGGCTCAAATTGAGTCTGGCCGTATCAAAGCATTTGCTGTGACCACCGCCAAACCTTTGTCAGATCACAAATTCTTGAAGCACTACCCTTCATTGCAAGAAATGGGCATGAAAGGTTTTGACCTCACCATTTGGCACGGCCTGTATGCTCCCAAGGGCACACCCGCAGCCATCACCACCGCTTTGAATGAAGCCATGAAAAAAGCTTTGAAGGACCCCGAGTTCATCAAGAAGCAAGAAGGCTTGGGCGCCTTGGTCGTCACTGACAAACGCGTTGAGCCAGCAGAGCACAAAAAGTTTGTGGCTGCAGAAATCCAGAAAATCAAAGTGGCCGTCGATGCCAGCGGTAAGTACGCCGATTGATGTCATCGCTCAATGAAAAAACCGCCTCACTGAGGCGGTTTTTTTTCGTCCGAACAAGCCAGACTTCAAGTCAAAATCAATTCACAAACTGCTCAGAGCCCACAATGCCCAGCTTGGTCAGGCCCATGCGCTGGGCGCTGGCCATGACCAAGGCAACAGACTCGTACTTGGCTTTGGCATGCGAGCGAATGT
>JAJTDK010000043.1 GCA_021300495.1 Limnohabitans sp.
CCTTTGGAGTGGCATTGCATCGGCCCCATTCAAAGCAATAAATCCAAGTTGGTGGCCGAGAATTTTGCATGGGTTCACAGCGTTGACCGTTTGAAAATTGCCGAGCGTTTGTCAGCGCAAAGGCCCACTCACTTGCCGCCATTGCAAGTTTGCTTGCAAGTGAATGTCGATGGTGGAAACAACAAATCGGGCGTTGCTCCGCAAGAACTGCTGGCGCTTGCACAAGCTGTCGCCAAATTACCTCATCTGCAACTGCGCGGGCTCATGACCATTCCGGAGCCTGCTGCCAACGAGCTTGCGGCGCGCACGGTTCACCGTCAAGCCAAAGAACTGTTCGACAGTTTGAATGCGGCCGGTTTGAAGTTGGACACCTTGTCCATGGGCATGACAGCCGATTTAGAAGCCGCCATTGCTGAGGGCAGTACGTGTGTGCGCGTGGGCACTGCTATTTTTGGAGTGCGGCTGTAAAAAACCCAGCGCACAGGCTGGGTTGGGCTTGGATGGCGCTGTTTAAAACCGCGGCAAATCTGGGTGTGAAATTTTTCCACCCCGCACCAACATTTTGCCGTACTCTGCACATCGGTTGTGTGTCGGAATTACCTTGCCAGGGTTCAGCAAACCAAGTGGATCAAAAGCTTTTTTCAAGGCAAACATCTGCGCATTTTCTTCGGTTGAAAACTGCACGCACATGCTGTTGAGTTTTTCAATGCCCACACCATGCTCGCCTGTGACGGTACCGCCCATGGCCACACTGGTTTCCAAAATGTCGGCGCCAAACAATTCACAGCGGTGCATTTGATCGGCGTCGTTGGCATCAAACAAAATGAGTGGGTGCAAGTTGCCATCGCCCGCGTGAAAAACATTGGCGCAGCGCAGCTGGTATTTCTTTTCCATCTCGGCAATGGCCAACAAAATATCGGCCAATCGCTTGCGCGGAATGGTGGAGTCCATGCACATGTAGTCGGGGCTGATGCGGCCCGATGCAGGGAACGCATTTTTTCGGCCACTCCAAAAACGCAAGCGCTCGGCTTCGTCTTTGCTGACGGTGATGGCGGTGGCGCCAGACCCAAGCAAGACATCGCTCATGCGGCCAATTTCTTCTTCAACTTCTTCAGGCGTGCCATCGCTTTCACACAACAAAATAGCTGCGGCGTTCAAGTCATAACCTGCGTGCACAAAATCTTCTACCGCGGCGGTCATGGGCTTGTCCATCATTTCCAAACCTGCTGGAATGATGCCTGCCGCAATGACGGCGGCCACTGCATCGCCTGCTTTCCGAATGTCATCGAAGCTGGCCATGATGCAGCGTGCCAATTGAGGCTTGGGCACCAACTTGACGGTGACTTCAGTGGTGATGGCCAACATGCCCTCGCTGCCCACCAGCACCGACAACAAATCAAAGCCGGAAGTGTCTAAAGCATCGCTGCCAAAAGTGACGGCATCGCCTTCGATGGTGAAGCCCTTGACTTTCAAAACATTGTGCAAGGTGAGGCCATATTTCAGGCAATGCACACCCCCTGAGTTTTCGGCCACGTTGCCACCAATGGTGCAGGCAATTTGGCTGGACGGATCGGGTGCGTAGTACAAACCATGCACTGAAGCAGCCTCTGAAATGGCCAAGTTGCGAACGCCGCATTGAACCACTGCGGTTCTAGACACAGGGTCCATTTTGAGAATCTGATTGAACTTGGCCATGGACAAGGTGACCCCCAGTTTGTGGGGCATGGCGCCGCCCGACAAACCAGTCCCTGCACCGCGGGCCACCACAGGCACCGCCAAGGCATGGCAGGTTTTTAAAACAGCTTGAACTTGGCTTTCTGTTTCGGGCAAGGCCACCACAAGGGGTCTTTCGCGGTAAGCCGTCAGCCCATCGCATTCATAAGGCACGGTGTCTTCCAGCGTGTATAGCAAGGTGTGAGCGGGCATCACAGCGCTCAAGGCGTGAACGATTTGAGCTTGCCGATCGGCACGAGACAGTGCATCCAAGTTGGTCAAAGCGTTCATGTCAAATTCTCAATTCAAAAGAGGCATTCGGAAGGGTGGTCGAAACTATTTAAAGATCACGGTTTTGTGACCATTCAACAACACACGGTGTTCACTGTGCCACTTTACAGCGCGCGCCAGCACTTGGCTTTCGGTGTCGCGGCCTTGGGTGGTGAGGTCGTCTACCGTTTTGGAGTGGTCTACACGTGCAACGTCTTGCTCAATGATAGGGCCTTCGTCTAAATCAGCCGTGACATAGTGGGCTGTGGCACCAATCAATTTAACCCCGCGATCGTGTGCCTGGTAGTACGGCTTAGCGCCCTTGAAGCTGGGTAAAAAGGAATGATGAATGTTGATGGCGCGACCTGACAACTTGCGGCACAAATCGTCTGACAAAATTTGCATGTAGCGTGCCAACACCACCAACTCTGCGCCCTCTGATTGAATGATGTCGTACTGTTTGGCTTCGGCTTCGGCCTTGTTGGCGGCGGTGACGGGGATGTGATGAAAGGGCACGTTGTAGCTGGCCGCCAATTGGTAAAACTCACGGTGGTTGCTGACAATGGCACGAATGTCAATGGGCAGCAAGCCACTTTTCCAGCGGAACAGCAAATCGTTCAAGCAATGGCCCTCTTTGCTGACCAAAATGACCGTGCGCATGGGTTGGGTGGTGCTGTGCAGGTTCCAGGTCATGTGGAAGGGGGCTGCAAAACTGACCAACTGGGTGTGCAAATCGGCTTCGTTCACTGGCTCGCAGGCAAACTGCACGCGCATGAAAAACAGGCCTGTTGCGGGGTCGTTGTATTGAGCGGCTTCTTCAATGTTGCCGCCGCGTTCCAGCAAAAACCCCGAAACAGCGTGCACGATGCCCGTTCTGTCGGGGCAGGAAAGCGTCAAAATGTAGGCATGATTCATGGTGGATATTGTCGCAGGGAAGGTGGTAAAGTTTTGTATTTAGGGCCCAGCTGAGCTCAATCTAAGGTCAAAACAGTCGTGACTTTCTGTGATTGGTGCTGAAATAGTGATTGCGATCTACTGTGGCTCAATTTACACTGAGTGGTAGAAATTAACGCCAGTCATCAGATTAAAGGCACCTTCATGTTAACTTTAGATTCCCCCTTCGCCACGACGAAACCCGCCAATACCCCTGCGGCCACCTTCAACATGGACCACCAGTGGTTGCCCTTCACAGGCAATCGCCATTTCAAGCAAGAGCCGCGCATTTTTGTGGCCGCTGAGGGCATGCACTTCACCACCCACGATGGCCGCCAAGTGATCGATGGTATTTCTAGCTTGTGGTGTGTAGGCGCGGGACACAACCGCAAGCCCATTGCCGAAGCCATCAAAAAGCAGCTCGACACCCTAGACTACGCCACGGCCTTTCAAATCAGCAACGACCAAGCCTTTCAAGCCGCGCAAATGATTGCCGATTTGTGCCCTGGCGACTTGAACAAGGTGCTTTTTTGCAACTCTGGTTCTGAAGCTGCCGACACCTCCTTGAAGGTCGCCTTGGCCTACCACCGAGCCCGGGGCGAAGGCCATCGCAATGTGTTCATTGGACGAGAAAAGGGTTACCACGGCGTCAACTTTGGCGGCATGAGTGTGGGCGGTTTGCCCGCCAACCGCAAAGTCTATGGTGCCCAGTTGCTGCCCCGTGTTGATCACATGCGCTTCATTCACGACCCAGTGAACCATGCCTACATTCACAACGAAGAACCTGTCTGGCAAGAAGACCCGCTGGTGGAACTGGAAACGCGCATTTTGGCTTTGCACGACCCTAGCAATGTGGCCGCCATCATTGTCGAGCCGGTTGCAGGTTCTGCAGGTTGGTATTTGCCGCCCAAAGGCTACTTAAAACGCCTGCGCGAAATTTGCAACAAGCACGGCATCTTGCTCATTTTTGACGAGGTCATTACTGGCTTTGGCCGCATGGGTACCAACTTCGGCGCTGACTATTACGGCGTGGTGCCCGACATGCTCAACTTTGCCAAGTGCGTGACCAATGGCGTCATTCCCTTGGGCGGTGTGGTCTGCCGAGATTTTATTTACGACGCCATGATGAACTCTGGTGCCCCCGATTACGCCATTGAGTTTTTCCATGGCTATACCTATTCTGGCCACCCTGTATCTTGCGCCGCGGCCATTGCCACCTTGAAACTGCTCAAAGAAGAAAACTTGTTTGAACGCGCTGGACAAATGGGCCCTGTCTTGGGCGATGCCATGCACAGCGCATTCAAAGGGCTGCCCAATGTCATAGGTATTCGCAGTCTGGGCTTGGCGGGTGCGGTCGAGTTGTCTTCTATTGCGGGTGCCCCTGGCAAGCGCGCCTACGACATTTTCCTAGACTGCTACAACAAAGGTGTTTTGGTCAGAGCGGCCGGCGAAAACTTGGTCCTTTGCCCACCCTACATTGTGGAAAAAGAGCACATCGACAAAATGGTCAATGTGTTGGCCGACAGCATTCGAAAACATGCTTGATGCCTAGCTAAGGCCTCGCTCATTACGACTTTTCCAAAGCCGATTGCGCAAGCTTCAGCAGGAAAACTAGTGAACCACAACGGGCTGCTGTGCCAGGCCCGTGTAACGCTCTAAAGTGTCTTCCACTTCTTCTTGTGTAGGTGTGTTTTGTTGCCAAGCTTGAATGTGCATTTGGAACATTTCTGCCCAAGAACCATCGAGGTAAACCTCTTTGCCCGATCGTTTGTCTACAATTTCGAATCCGTGTCGCTCTAACATGGGGGGTGCTGAGATGGGTGCCGCCTCACCGGTGTCGTTGGCCAACACGTGCATGACGGCAAATGATTCAGATTCGTACAACAAGTTCATAGTGACATTCTGACCTAAGTCTGTCTACTTTAAATAGGGTTGTTGTAAATATTTTCAAGAGGGCAGGGCGGGCAATGTTTCGGCGTCGCGCATTTCCATGTCGATGAAGTTGCCTGTGACTTGGGTGATCTTGATTCGCACGGGCAAACCGCCGTGCGATTGTGAAAGCCACATTTCAATTTGACTGTCGAATTTTCCTCTTGGGAGGCACACCCACCGCTGTGTGGCAAGTTGCTTGCCATCGACCTCAATCAACTCTTCTGACTTGAGTGTCAGGACCCAATTGACCGCGTCACGCGCCGTGGCAGTTTGAACATTGAGCTCAGAGCCAAGTTTGAAATTTTTGGCGGCAACCGTAGCGGCCATTTGAATGAACAGGCTGACCTGATCTTGCGCGCCTGGTTGCAGCGCAACACCGGGGGTATTGCCGCTGAAGCTGATCTTATTTTGAGTTGTGTCGAAATGGGCTGCGCGCTCGCCCCGCCCACTGTCTGAATAACGAACAGGGCTTAAGCCGTTCTCAGTCAAGATGCCTGTACTGCGCCAAACGCGGCTACCAACCAAGAAGGCTCTGACACGAAGTTCTGCCTCATAGGCTTTGGGCGCAGGGGTCGCACTGGGGGCATCGGGTGTTGCTTGGGTTTGCCACTTCAGCGAGCCCGATGCGTGGTAAGTCAAGCCACGCTCTTGTCCCGTGAGCGTGTAGTTGATTTGGATGTTGGGGGGAAAGTCGCCGGGTTTGGCTGTGAGGGCATTAGAGGGCGGCGGCAGAGGCGTGTTAGTTACGGCCACTGTCTCTGGAGGCAATGGTGCTACTTCCTCAGTTGGCGGAGCTTGTTGGCTTAAGTTTGGCAAAGCTTCTGAAGGCTGCTCAGATTTGGGTAAAACTGGGCTTTCTTCTGGCGCTGGCAGCAAAGAGGATGCCACGGCACTGATGCCAGCACTGGCAGGTGGGCTTGTGCTTTCGGTTGCTTTGGGTTTGGCTGGCGCAACTTGCCTTGTTTTCTCGGTGCTTGGGCGGGTCGGTGTTGTCTGCGAAACACCAGAACTCAACACCCGAGTTTGCAGGGGCCCCAGTTTTTGAGATTCAGGTTGAAGTCGCCAGATATCGCCCCCTGAAGACAAGAGCAACCAAAGGTGGACGCCCAAAACCAAAGCCACCAATACCGCCAAGGCTCGCCGCTGCTGGGACTCAGTCCCAAGGGGGCGTGTGTCATGGGATAAAGTGGCCGAGGCTTGCATGTCAATCTGACTTCATTTGAGCGAGAGCGAGAATGGTTAAACTAATTCCTGTTTGAATCGATGTCGTTCAGTTTGAATTCTGACATTGAGATTCTATTTTGAGGTGCCAACATGAAATTAGCGACTTACAAAGATGGATCGCGGGACGGCCAATTGGTCGTGGTCTCGCGAGACTTGAGCACAGCACATTATGCGACCGGCATTGCGCAACGCTTGCAACAAGTTTTGGACGACTGGAACTTTTTGGCGCCGCAATTAGAAGACCTGTACCAAACACTGAACAGTGGCAAGGCGCGCCACGCGTTTCCATTTGACCCCAAACAATGCATGGCCCCATTGCCACGGGCTTATCAGTGGGCCGATGGCTCTGCCTATTTGAACCACGTGGAATTGGTGCGAGCCTCGCGCAGTTCTGTGGTGCCTGAAAGTTTTTACGCTGACCCTCTCATGTACCAAGGCGGCAGCGATGATTTCATGGGCCCTTGCGATCCTGTAGTGTGCCGGGACGAAGCCTTTGGCATCGACTTTGAAGCTGAAATTGCCGTGATCACTGGCGATGTGCCCATGGGTGTCTCCCCAGAAAATGCGCTCGATGGCATTCGTTTGGTGATGCTTGCTAACGACGTTAGTTTGCGCAACTTAATTCCGAATGAATTGGGCAAAGGATTTGGCTTTTTTCAAAGCAAACCTGCAACCGCCTTCAGTCCTGTGGCCGTCACTTTGGATGAACTGGGTGACGCTTGGGACCATGGCCGTTTGCACCTGACCATGCAGTCAACATGGAATGGCCGCAAAGTGGGCATGTGCGAAGCCGGACCTGAAATGACGTTTCACTTTGGCCAACTGATAGCGCACATGGGCAAAACACGCAACGTTCGTGCCGGCTCCATTGTTGGCAGCGGTACGGTCAGCAACAAGAGCGTAGATGTCAATGGCAAGCCCGAGTGGCCCAAAGGCTACAGCTGCATTGCAGAGAAGCGCGCCATCGAGACCATTTTGGATGGCCAGCCTAGCACCGAGTTTATGAAATTCGGTGACACCATTCGCATTGAAATGAAAGGCAAAGATGGTCAAAGCGTGTTTGGCGCCATTGACCAACAAATGGCCCCGCTTCAAGCTTAAGTTGGCAGCCTAATGCCAAGCCGCATTGGGACCTGCTGCTTTTTCAAGCACTGATTGACATTCAATGCAACGCATGGCCGAAGGAAATGCCAGCAAACGGGTAATGGGAATTTCGGTTTCACAGCCTAGGCATTGTCCATAGGTACCTTGCGTGATGCACATCAAGCTAGTGCGCCGACTTTGAACAAGTACAGGCGACAATGACAACTTTGAAATGAGCCATTTTCTTAGGAGACCGCCATGAGCCTTCCCATCGACTACAGCCGTTACCAAACCCTGAACATCACACGCCGAGGTGCCAATCAAACCGTGTTGGACATCCAGATGAAAGCCGGTGGGCCTGGGGGCAATGGCAAACTGCCAACCGCAGGCCACGAAGGCCACGCGGAGTTGGCTGAAATTTGGCGCGATGTTTCGCGCGACGACAGCGTGCGAGCAGCAGTGTTGCGCGGTGAGGGCTTGGGCTTTTCGGGCGGTGGCGATTTGTCGTTGGTGGAGGACATGGCGCGAGATTTCGACATTCGAAGCCGTGTCTGGAAAGAGGCGCGCGACTTGGTTTACAACGTCATCAATTGCGACAAGCCGATTGTGAGTGCCATGCATGGGCCGGCGGTAGGTGCCGGCTTGGTGGCAGGTTTGCTGGCCGACATTTCCATTGCCAGCAAAACGGCCAAGATTGTGGATGGCCACACGCGCTTGGGGGTTGCGGCGGGTGATCATGCGGCCATCATTTGGCCATTACTTTGCGGCATGGCCAAGGCCAAATACTACTTGTTGCTGTGTGAGCCCGTAAGCGGCGAAGAGGCTGAGCGAATTGGCTTGGTGTCTTTGGCCGTTGAAGAAGATCAGTTGCTCAGCAAAGCTTACGAGGTGGCCGATCGTTTGGCCAATGGCAGTCAATCAGCCATTCGCTGGACCAAATATGCTTTGAACAATTGGTTGCGCCAAGCAGGCCCCAGTTTTGATGCTTCCTTGGCGCTCGAGTTCATGGGCTTTTCAGGGCCCGATGTTCAAGAGGGGCTGGCCAGCTTAAAAGCGCGCCGGCCACCCCAGTTTTAAGCCTTGCTCTTCATGCGTGACATGAAGAGTTCGTTGTTGGCTTTTCGATCGGCTTGCACGCGTTGCATGCTGGGGCGCTCAGACCACATCTTCATGTAATCCTTGACGGGCAAGTCGGCCAAAAAATCTCTGCCGTAAATGGTTTTGGTCGCGGCAGTGATCACAGGCAAATGAACTGCGGCGGTGCAATCTGCAATGCTCAATTCTGCGCCGCCAATGAAGGGTTTGAATTGTGCCAATTTTGCAAATGCGGCCACATTTTTCTCAAGTTGGACACCGATTTTTTCCTTGACAGTGTCGCTGACCTTGCCGCCAAAGAAGGCTTCACCGTACAAGTTGCGCGCCACCAATTCCAAGTGCAAATCTAAGAAGGTTACCAACTCACGGACTTTGGCAGCTGCGAAAGCGTCTTTGGGAATGAGCGGGTGCTCTGGGTACTGTTGCTCGATGTACTCCACCATGACCGCCGATTCGCAAACCGAGCCTTGCGATGTTTTCAAATAAGGTACTTTGCCAAGTGGGCTGGCCATGGGGTCGGTTTCGCCCACCCATGTCAACTCTTCTTCAAAGGCAAGGCCTTTTTCCAGCAGCACCAATTTAACTTTGTTGTGATAGTTGCTGGCGCCAAAGCCGCAGAGTGTCAGCATATTGTGTCTTTCTATTTGGACAAAACCGAGAGCTTAGCGTTTGATTGCGCCATATTGCGTCGCGCAGTTGACGCGGGGCTGTATGCGTTAAGCTAGCGCTAGACACACACCTTAAGGAGCCCTTATGAGCGATCCCTCAGCTTTCGGATTTGGAAAATTCGTACCCGGCTTTGATTTTTTGCAAAACTTAGGGCAAGCCGCAAACCCCGGCGCCAAAGGATCACCTCAGGGCATGCCCAACATGGCCAGTTGGGTCGCACCGACCTTGAGTGTGGAAGAACTCGACAAACGCATCCAAGAACTCAAAACGGTTCAGTTTTGGTTGGAGCAAAATACCAATGCGCTTAAGGCCACCATTCAGGCCTTAGAGGTGCAAAAAATGACCTTGTCTACTTTGCAAGGCATGAACGTGAACATGACAGAGTTGGCCAAGGCCTTCACTGCCAAGATGCCAGACCTTCAGCCAAAGGACACGGCCAAATCCGAGGAAGCGCACAGTGCCACTGGCTCAAGCAGCGATCAAGCCAAGGCGAGTGATCAAGGCACTGCTCAGGGCGCAACTCAAGGACCCGCAGTAGATCCCATGCAGTGGTGGGGCTCACTCACACAACAATTTCAAAACATTGCAGCGGCAGCTGTGAAAGATGTGGCGGCCAAAGCCATGAAAGATGGCCCCAAGTCCGCTAAGAAAAGGGCTGCAACAAGCAAAACTCGAAAGCCTAGCGCCAGCACCACTCGATCTGGTTCAACGCGTTCAAGTTCAGCGCGCCCATCGCGTGCCAAAAAACCAGCCCCATGAATTTATTTCCCTTTGGACACGCCACGCACCCACAGTGGCAAATGGCCGCCGGCTTGGTCATTGCCCAATTGCGCGCCCAAATGACATTGCCTGGCCATGCACCCCATCCTCGTTTGGGATTGTTGTACATCACTGACGCGTATGCCAACGAAGCCGAACCCATCTTGGCGCATTTCAGAGAAGAGTTGCCCATGGTTCAAGATTGGGCAGGCACCGTGGGTGTGGGGGTGGCGGCCAACAACGCAGAATATTTTGACGAACCCGGCATGGCCTTGATGCTCTGCGATTTACCTGCCGATCAATACCGCGTCTTTTCGGGTGCACAACCCTTGCCGCAGCAGTTCAAGGCCCACAGCGCCTTGGTGCATGCCGATCCGCAAACGCCCGACTTGGCCGAACTGATTACGGAAATGGCAGGCCGCACGCAGTCGGGTTATTTGTTTGGCGGCTTAACGGCCAGTCGAAACCAAGCCGTGCAGTTTGCTTGGCAGAATTCAGCCGATCCCAAGCAGGGTGTTTTGACGGGTGGCTTAAGCGGCGTCGCTTGGTCTCCTGAGGTGCAAATTTTGTCGCGTGTCACGCAAGGCTGCGCGCCCATCAGCAAAGAGCGCGAGATCACGGAAGCCGAAGGGCATGTGGTTTACAAACTTGATGGCTTGCCGGCATTGGATGTGCTCATGACCGATTTGAAGGTGTCCTTGTCAGAGCCACAAGCCGCTTTGAAAGCAGTGCGAAGCACCTTGGTGGGGCTTACGTCTGCCGGTCAACAAGGGGTTGGCAGAACAGGCAGCTTAGGTGCCGATGTCAGAGTGCGACACATCGTTGGACTTGACCCTGCACGCCAAGGCGTGGCCATTGCAGACCATGTTCAAGCGGGCCAGAAATTGGCTTTTTGTCAGATGAGTTTGCAAGCGGCCAAGTCAGATCTTCGGCGCATCTGCGCCGAAATTCGAGAAGAGCTAGAGCCTGAAACTTTGAGTTTGGAAACTGCCAATGCGCTGGCAGCCAGCGAAGCTGAAGCGGCGCCGCACCCAGCCAGGCGCATTGCGGGCGCGGTGTATGTCAGTTGCTCTGGCCGCGGTGGCCCGCACTTTGGTGGGCCCAGTGCCGAGCTTCAGTGGATTCGCCACGCTTTAGGCGATGTGCCTTTGGTGGGTTTTTTTGCGAGCGGCGAAATTGCCCATCAGCACTTGTATGGTTACACCGGTGTGTTGACGGTATTCACCACGCCTGCAGAGGCCACTTGAACAAAAACAGTTTTATACGCCGCGAGCACGTGCTTGTTTGAACTGCGTCTGAAAGCTTGAGAAGCTTTCGGCTTCCAATGCTGCGCGTACTTCTTGCATGAGGTTCAAGTAATAGTGCAAGTTGTGAATGGTGGTCAGCATGGGCCCCAACATCTCGCCGCAGCGATCGAGGTGATGCAAATAAGCGCGGCTAAAACCTTCTCGGCCACCATCGTCCCACGATACGCCAGAAGTGCCCGCACAGGCATGGCATGTGCAAGAGCTGTCTAAAGGTTGTGGGTCAGATTTGTGGCGAGCATTGCGCAGCTTCAAATCGCCAAAGCGCGTGAACACCGTGCCATTGCGTGCGTTGCGCGTGGGCATGACGCAGTCAAACATGTCAACACCTTGCGCCACGCCTTCGACCAAATCTTCTGGAGTGCCCACACCCATGAGATAGCGTGGCTTTTCGGCGGGCAAACGGTGCGGTGTGTGCGCCATGATTTGCAACATTTGTTCTTTGGGTTCGCCCACGCTCACACCGCCAATGGCATAACCTGGAAAATTCATTTCGACCAACTGATCAAGAGACTCTTGACGCAAGTTTTCAAACATCCCGCCTTGCACAATGCCAAACAAAGCATTGGGATTTTCAAGCCTTGCAAACTCATTCTGACTGCGCGTGGCCCAACGTAAACTCATCTCCATCGACTTGCGTGCTTCTGCTTCAGTGGTGAGGTGGCCTTTGGTTTCATAAGGCGTGCACTCATCGAGTTGCATCACAATGTCTGAGTTCAAAATGGTTTGAATTTGCATGCTTACTTCGGGCGACATGAACAGCTTGTCACCGTTCACGGGCGAAGAAAAGTGCACGCCTTCTTCGGTAATTTTGCGCATCGCACCCAAGGACCAAACTTGAAAACCACCCGAGTCTGTGAGGATAGGCTTTTTCCATTTTTCAAAGCCATGCAAGCCGCCAAAACTTTTCATGATGTCAAGGCCTGGTCGCATCCACAAATGAAAGGTGTTGCCCAAAATAATTTGCGCACCCATTTCTTCCAGGCTGCGTGGCATCACGCCTTTAACGGTGCCATAGGTGCCGACAGGCATGAAGATGGGCGTTTGAATCACGCCGTGGTTCAGGGTCAACTGGCCTCTTCGCGCGTGGCTGTGAGAGTCTGTTTTCAGGAGTTCAAATTGAAGCATGCTTCATTTTATGCTTTAGGTTGAAAGAGACTTCGAGCGTCTTAAGAGCATGGCATCGCCATAACTGAAGAACCGATACCTTTGCGCAATGGCGTGGGCATACAAAGCCATCACATGCTCATAGCCAGCAAAGGCACTCACCAACATCATCAATGTGCTTTTGGGTAAATGGAAATTGGTGATCAAACAATCTACCCACTGAAACTCAAAACCAGGTGTGATGAAGATTTGGGTGTCTCCTTGCGCTTGACCAGACTTGGCCCAAGACTCCAAAGTTCTGACCGATGTGGTACCCACCGCCCATACTTTGCCGCCACGTGCTTTGCACGCCTGCAAAGCAAGCTGGGTTGATACAGGGATGTCATACCACTCAGCATGCATGGTGTGTTCAGCAATGTTTTCGGTCTTCACGGGCTGGAAGGTGCCAGCTCCCACATGCAAAGTGACACTCGCGGTGTCGACGCCCTTGTCTTTTAACTGGCCCAACAAGACATCGTCAAAATGCAGTGCTGCAGTCGGTGCGGCTACAGCACCGGGATGGCGTGCAAAGACTGTTTGGTACCGGGCTTCGTCTTCAGCAACTTCAGACTCAGTGGCGCTGCCGTCGTATTGCCGCTCAATGTAGGGCGGCAATGGCATGTGGCCATACCGAGCCATGAGGGCATGCGGTTCTGCGCTGAATTCAAAACAGAACAAAGCGCCTTTTTCATCAGGCCAACGGCCGATCAAGGTGGCCTCAAACCCAGTCTCGCTTTGTTTCAAGACTGCGTTGGCATCTCTGCCCATGTAAAGGGTGGCGCCAATGGGTGGTTTTTTGCTGACTTTCATGTGAGCCACCACGCGATGACCGGGCAATACCCGCTCAATCAAGAGCTCCACTTTGCCGCCGCTTGATTTTTCGCCAAAGATTCGCGCCTTGATGACTTGGGTGTCGTTGAAAACCAAGAGGTCGCCCGATTGCATCTGTTCGGGCAAATCCTTAAACACCCGATCGACTGGCATGGGGCCGCTGCCATCGAGCAACTGAGAGCTGCTGCGCTCGGTTGCTGGGTGTTGTGCGATCAGTTCTGGGGGAAGGAGAAAGTCAAAGTCACTCAAACTGAAGCTGCGTTTGGCTTGGATGACGTCTAAGGGGGCGCTGAAAGCGGTCATGTGCTTGAGGGCCGAACAAGACCCGTTCCAAGTTGAAAAAATTGATTGTCCCATGATCTAGTGCAAACAATCAGAAATTAAAACCATCTAATACTTATGAATAAGCGCAAGATGTGAGCATTATTTAAGAAAGTAATGATCACCATTCACTTTCAAGCGTTCCCGAGACAGTAATGTATGGGCATGCTCAAAGTATCAGAGTCCCAACAATTCGCCGACCGATTGCGCGGCGCGTTGGAAAGTGCAGGTGTGCGTGCTTCACCCACCTTGGTGGCCAATGCCTTCAACCTTCGCTACCGGGGTCGCAGCATCACTCCCCACACGGCGCGCAATTGGTTGTTGGGCAAAGTCATGCCCACCCAAGACAAACTGCGGGTCCTTTCAGACTGGTTACAAATCAGCCCTGATGAACTTCGTTTTGGCCGAGCACCCGGCAAGACTTACGTGTTTGAAATGAAGGATGGCCCCATCGAAATGGGCCTGGCCGACCGAGAAATGGTTGATCGGTATTTGTCTCTGCCTCTCGCGCAGCGCAAAACCGTTCGAGAT
>JAJTDK010000119.1 GCA_021300495.1 Limnohabitans sp.
TCGCCCCTCATTTTGTTTCAGGGCTTGGACGACATGGTGGTGCCACCTTCACAGTCGGAAGCATTTCGCGATGCTTGTGCAGCCAAAGGCCTAAAGCATGCTTATGTGGCTTATGAAGGCGAAGGCCATGGATTTAGGCAGGCTTCGACCATTGTGTCTTCACTCGAAACTGAGCTGAAGTTTTATGGCGAGGTTCTGGGTTTTAAACCGCAGATGTGAATCTGCGTTTCTAGGGCTTACTCAATTTCTTTGACATCGACCACAAAGTATTCTGTGTCGCCAAAGCAGGAGGAGGGCAGTCCTTTGTGTTGCTCGTAGTTCAAGGTCACGCGCTTGCCTGCTGCGGCACTTACTTTTTGAGCAACAGCTTCATCGCGAACCGTGAACAGAAATTTTTCGGGTGCTGAGCCTGGCATGGCCACCAAAGAAAGTTCGCCTTCCCATGTTTTGCAAATCCAACCCTTGTGCGATACCTTTTGTAAAAAGCCTGCGCGCTCGCCGCTTGAATAACTCCAGTTGAGTGCGATGTAAACGTAGAGACTGAACAAGGCAATGGCACTCACCAACAGGATGGTGAGTGATTTGAGTACTTTGGTTGCGTTGAGTGTGGTCATTGCTTCATTCTAAATTAGGAATCTTTGAGTTCCTAAATCAAATCAATAGGTGAGTTCTAAGATCGTGGTGTGTCCTTGTCTCGCTGGCCAAGTGAGGCCGATCAGTTTCTCTCCGTTGAACTCGGCTGAAATGCTGCGTTGAAGGGTGTCTGGAAGCCGGAGTCTGACGTTAGAGTTGCCTGCGCCTGTTCCTTTGGTAACGCCGGGCAGTTCTGATTTGCCATCAAATATCATGGTGTCTCGGTCAGCATCAAAGTAACCTCTTGGTCGTGTAAGAGTCACAACGGCTTGAGCAGTTTTGTCTGCATCGGCCATGCGTTCGGGGCGCATGTGAATGGTTTGGCTTGAACGGGCGAAGGGGCTTCGGTAGAAGTGCGTGGTGGCATAACCCGATGCAGTGACTACAAATTCGTATCGGGCTTTGGAATGGCCTTGGAAGGGCCCCCAGGTTCCTTCTTCGTTAATGGTCTTTTGGTGCACGGCATTGCCCATTCGTTTGCCAGTGGCGGTATCAATTTCAAAGACCTCTAGGGAAGCGCCTTTAAGGGCTAAGTTGTTCACAAAATTGCCACTGCTGGCGTTGCTTGGATCTTGACCTAGGCCAAAGACCTTGCCATTCAAGCGCACTTGTTTTTCTTCAACGATGTTGTGAGTAGGTTTTTGACCCGTTAGAAAGTGGTAAGTGGCATTGAACGATGCTTGCGAGAAAGATGTTTCGCGGTGGTCAATTCGCGGAATGACCACGTTGTTAGCGCCCTTGAGCTCAGGGCCATCAAAGCCCACCAAGGTAGCGCGTCCTTTCATGCCTATCCAGAGGCCATCTGGCTGGGCAAATTTATCGTTGTTGTCTGAGCGAACGGTCATCCATTTTGTAGGGCCACAAACCTCATCGCCTTTTTCATTTTTGGGCGCGTTCAGTTGTTTCAAAAATGGACCAGCGCCAGAAAACTCGCTGGCATCGTTTAAGCCTGGAACTGCTTGAACGCCATGACTTGTGCCGCCACCGATGACGGCATGGCTGACGGTTTGCGCTCCACCACCGTTGCAAATGTAGTTGCGAATGGCGTTACCACCCCGAGAATTGCCAATGAGCACCACTTTTTTGGCGCCCGTTTTTTTCAGCACAGCTTCAACTTCTGACTTTAAATAATTCATGTGCTCTGTGGTGGAAGATCGCCCCACTTGCTCTTTGGGGTCAGCATCACGAGCTAACGGGTACGGCACATCAATGGCATGCAATAAATCCGGACGCCAACCATTGGACTCAAATCGCCACATGGTGGTTTGCCAAAGCGCGCCAGAGTCGCCATTGCCATGAACGAAAACAAGAGGTGGCAGCTGGGTCAATGGAGAGGGCATGAGTGTGGAGCAAGCTGTTAAGAGCAAAGCCGAAGCCGTACTCAAAGTCAATAGCCATTTAGAAGGATAAGTTAAGTTCATAACGGTCACTGATTTAAAATGAGTATTGTGCCGAGTTTGTGTGTCAGTAGCATGAGGCACAATAATTGGGGTCAGAGCAACATTAATTTCCAATCAAAGGGGATAAAGGCTAAGGGGGGCTGACGATTTGTGGTACCCCACCATGAGGAAGCCCCCCTTAGCCTTTATCCCCTTTGATTGACGAAATTAATGTTGCTCTGACCCCAATTATTTCCCTCAATTTATGAAGTTGTATGATGAAAAAAACTGATTTAACGCCGATGCAGGTATGGGGCATATTGGGGGGTGGTGCCATCATGCTGAGTTTGGCCATGGGCATGCGGCAAAGTTTTGGTTTGTTGCAACCCCACATGATTCGTGACATTGGCATCACGGCAGCAGATTTTTCCCTGGCCGTTGCACTGCAAAACATTGTCTGGGGCGCCACGCAACCCATTGTGGGTATCTGGGCAGATAAATACGGCACACGCCCTGTAGCGCTTCTGGGCGTCCTAATTTACATCATCGGATTGGTATTTTTAACATTTGCCGATGCCACTTGGATGGTCACAGTCGGTATTGGTTTTTGTGTGGGCATTGCCTTGTCTTGCACCGCCTCCAACATTGCCATGAACATCACAGCCCGCACCGTGAGCGCCACCAAACGAGGAGCCGCAATGGGCGCGGTCTCTGCCGTTGGTTCCCTGGGTTTAACCATTGCTTCGCCAATGACGCAGTCACTCATTACCAACTTCAACTGGCAAATGGCAGCTGTTGGGTTCTTGGGCTTGGCTTGTGTCATGCTGCCAGCGGCCTTTTGGGGCAGCAAGGCCGACAAAATTGAAATTGAATCCGTTGTGGGCAAACCGCAATCTGCCACAGAAGCCATTACCGAAGCCCTAGGTCACAAGGGCTACAGAGTATTGGCCATTGCCTTCTTTGTGTGTGGTTTGCAATTGGTTTTTATCACCACCCACTTGCCCGCCTATCTTGACATCTGCGGCATGGACCCCACGGTGGGCAGCAACACACTTGCCTTGATCGGACTGTTCAATGTGATTGGGTCTTATTTATTTGGCTGGCTAGGCGATCGATATTCCAAGCGCATGCTTTTGGGCGGCATTTACATTCTTCGATCTTTGGCTCTGTACTTGTTCTTCTCTTACCCACCATCACCGGTTAGCACGCTCGTTTTTGGCGCAGTCTTGGGCACGTTGTGGCTTGGGGTTGTGCCTTTAGTCTCCGGCCTCATTATTCAATTGTTTGGCCTCAGGTTCATGGCCACGCTGTCTGGCATTGCCTTCATGAGCCATCAAGTAGGCTCTTTCTTAGGCGCATGGGGCGGTGGTTATATTTTCAATATGTTTGGCAACTACAACCTAGCCTGGCAACTGGCCGTTGCCATCGGCCTAGCAGCAGGCCTGTTCCAAATGACCATGAACACTCAGCCCTCTGAAAGAATTCGCTTGCAGTCAGCGTAGCTAAAGAAGTGGGGTCAAATAAATGGGGTCAGAGCAACAATAATTTCCAATCAAAAGTGATAAAGGCTAAGGGGGACTTCCTCATGGTGGAGTACCACAAATCGTCAGCCCCCCTTAGCCTTTATCACTTTTGATTGGAAATTAATGTTGATCTGACCCCATTTATTTAATCGGCGTAGCCGGGGTTGGTGCGGTCTAGGATGCGCATATTGGCTTCGAAGTAGAGTCTTTCTCGGTCGCCACGGGGGTGACGGTCGGCGCCTGAGGGGGTTAGGACTCTTTGAATGACTTCGTCGCTCAGGATGTTCAAGTCTTTGCCTGTGCTCATGGCCAACACTTGGGTTTGACAGGCTTTTTCGAGTTTGTACAAACGCCTGTAGGCCTGTGCAATCGTGTCGCCAACTGTGACCACGCCGTGATTCTTCATGAACAACACAGTCTTGTCGCCCATCAACTTAGCCAAGCGTTCACCTTCTTCAAGAGAAGATGCCAAGCCAGTGTAAGTATCGTCATACGCAATGCGGCCATGAAAAAATGCCGCTGTTTGCGTGGCGGGTACAAGCCGATTGTCTTGCAGCATGTTCAGCGCAGTAGCCCAAGGCTGATGCGTGTGCAACACCACCTTGGCCCCCGTGATTCGGTGCAACGGGGCGTGGATCGTTTGACAAGACAGTTCAACAACACCCCGTCCTTCAATGGTTTGACCCGCTTCATTGAAAATCATCATGTCACTGGCCTTGGCCTCTGACCAATGCAAGCCAAATGGCAGAACAAAATACTGATCAGGACGACCC
>JAJTDK010000044.1 GCA_021300495.1 Limnohabitans sp.
AATCTCCACCCCATGCTCAACGTAGCCGT
This sequence comes from Limnohabitans sp., assembly GCA_021300495.1. Classification (GTDB taxonomy): domain Bacteria; phylum Pseudomonadota; class Gammaproteobacteria; order Burkholderiales; family Burkholderiaceae_C; genus Limnohabitans_A. The sequence continues at coordinate 30 of JAJTDK010000044.1, forward strand.
CAAGGCTGCACGCGCCGCCGGCGCCATCATCAACCGCGCCGCTTTGGATGTGGAGGCTGTTCGAATTTCGCAAAAGCAAGTCAATGACTTCGTGACCGAAGTCGATTTGGCCAGCGAAAACACCATCATCGAAACCCTTCTGACCGCCTACCCTCATCACGGCATCTTGGCCGAAGAGTCTGGCAAAACGCATGGCAACCCCGATGCCGATCATGTGTGGATCATCGATCCGCTTGATGGCACCACCAACTTCATTCACGGTTTTCCTGTTTACTGCGTCAGCATTGCGTTGGCCGTCAATGGCAAAGTAGAACAAGCCGTGGTCTACGACCCCTCACGCAACGATTTGTTCACAGCCACCAAAGGCCGCGGCGCCTACATGAACGACCGCCGCTTGCGCACCAGCAAGCGCACCCAAATGCATGAGTGCCTTATTTCCACAGGCTTTCCCTTCCGTCCGGGTGACAACTTCAACCAATACCTGCGCATGATGGGCGAGGTGATGCAACGCACCGAGGGTCTGCGCAGGCCAGGTGCTGCGGCCTTGGATTTGGCTTATGTAGCCGCTGGTTTTACAGATGCATTCTTCGAAACAGGTCTTCAGTCTTGGGATGTTGCTGCGGGCTCCTTGCTGGTCACTGAAGCGGGTGGCTTGGTGGGCAACTTCACGGGCGAAGCCGATTTCTTGGATCAAAAAGAATGCTTGGCAGGTACGCCCAAAATTTACGGACAGCTGGTGCCTATTTTGAGCAAGTACAGCAAATTTGCCAGTGCTGGCGAAAAAGCGGCCATGCGTGCAGCCGACATCAAGGATACGGAAGCGCGCCAAACCTCAACCGACAGCCCCATTTAAGCCATGACCGGCGCGCTCGACTTGAGTGCTCACACGCCCATGATGCAGCAGTATCTGCGCATCAAGGCGGAGTTCCCTGACACCCTGCTTTTTTACCGGATGGGTGACTTTTACGAAATGTTCTTTGAAGACGCCGAGCGTGCAGCGGGTCTCATGGACATCACTCTCACGCACCGCGGTCAAACAGCAGGCAAGCCCATTGCCATGGCCGGTGTGCCCTTTCATTCTGTCGAAAACTATTTGGCCAAGCTCATCAAGCTGGGCGAGTCGGTGGCCATCTGCGAGCAAGTCGGCGATGTGGCCACCAGCAAGGGGCCTGTAGAGCGCAAAGTGGTGCGCGTTGTCACACCAGGCACGCTCACAGACACTGAGTTGCTGTCTGACAAAAGTGAAGCTATTTTGTTGTCATTGCACATTGCGCCCCGCAATGCGTGCGGCATGGCTTGGCTGAGTGTCACGCAAGGTATCTTGCATTTGGCTGAATGCACGCACGATGAATTGGCCGATTGGCTTGAGAGAATTGCACCCAGCGAGTTGTTGGTCAGCGCCAGCATCACACCTAAATGGGAACAACAACTTCAATCAATGCGCTTGGGTCAACGTGGCATGGCTTTGTCACTCACGCTGCGGCCCGACTTTCAATACGAAGCTGGTTTGGGTCACAGCAAACTGATCAAACAGCTCAATGTGGCCAGCCTGGCCGCATGGGATGCCGACAAGCTCAGTCATGCACATGCAGCAGCAGGTGCTTTGCTCACTTATGCAGAACATACGCAAGGTCGATCACTGCCACATGTCTCGCAGCTCAAGGTGCAAAAGGCCAAAGAACTCATTGACCTGCCCACCAGCACGCGTCGCAATTTAGAACTCACACAAACTTTGCGGGGCGAAGACTCGCCCACCCTCTTCTCTTTGCTAGACACTTGCATGACAGGCATGGGCAGCCGTCAACTCAAACAATGGTTGCTTAATCCACCGCGCGAAAGGCAAGTTGCGGTAGAACGTTTGGCCGCCCTCGATCAGCTGAACGACAACAGCGCAGCCGCCCAAAGCGGCGTGGCCATCTGGGTCAGATTGCGCGAACAACTCAAAGGCGCCAGCGATGTGGAGCGGATTACTGCACGCATTGCGCTTAAACAAGTGCGGCCGCGTGAATTGGTTGCCCTCAAAAATGCACTCATCCGTTCTGCATCTTTGTCGCATCACTTGCAAGACACCTTGGGCCACTTGACCCCCACCAAGTTATTGCAGGCTATTCATTTCGATTTGCAGCCGCCCGTTGGACTCACAGAAATATTGCAACAAGCCCTCCTGGAAGAACCCGCCAATTTAATTCGCGATGGCGGCGTGATGGCCAACGGCCTTGATTCAGAACTGGACGAACTGCGTGCCATTCAAACCAATTGCGACGACTTCCTGCTTGAGTTGGAAACGCGTGAAAAAGCGCGGACTGGCATTGCCAATTTGAAAGTTCAATTCAACCGGGTGCACGGCTTCTACATTGAAGTCACGCAAGGTCAAATCGACAAAGTACCAGACGACTACCGCCGCCGTCAAACTTTGAAAAATGCCGAGCGTTTTATCACGCCGGAGCTCAAAGCCTTTGAAGACAAAGCCTTGTCTGCGCAAGAGCGTGCTTTGGCCCGCGAAAAATACCTTTACGAAATTTTGCTCGACCAACTGCAAGCCCACATTCAAGCCCTCACCAAATTGGCGCAAGCCATGGCAGCTTTGGATGCCCTTTGCACACTCACCGAGCGCGCCATCACATTGAACTGGTGCGCACCTCAGTTTGCCAAAGAGCCCTGCATTGAAATTCGCCAAGGTCGCCACCCCGTTGTTGAAGCACGATTGGCTGAAACCTCAGGCGGCAGTTTCATTGCCAACGATTGTTTGATGAACAGCAAGCAACGTTTGCAAATCATCACGGGCCCCAACATGGGCGGCAAGTCCACCTACATGCGCCAGGTGGCGTTGATTGTGCTTTTAGCCAGCATTGGCAGTCATGTGCCTGCCAGCAGTTGCAGGCTTGGCCCCATTGATGCCATTCACACCCGCATCGGTGCTGCCGATGACTTGGCCAATGCCCAATCCACCTTCATGCTCGAGATGACCGAAGCGGCGCAAATTTTGCACAGTGCCACGCCTTTGTCCTTGGTGCTCATGGACGAAATTGGTCGCGGCACCTCCACCTTTGATGGCCTGGCCTTGGCCAGTGGCATTGCCACGCATTTGCACGACAAGACGCAAGCCTTCTCGCTGTTTGCTACACATTACTTTGAGCTCACCGAGTTTCCCGCCACGCACCATGCCGCTGTTAACATGCACGTGGGCGCCACAGAATCGGGCAATGACATTGTCTTTTTGCATGAGCTTCAAGCGGGCCCTGCAAGCAAGAGTTATGGCGTGCAAGTAGCGCGCCTGGCTGGCATGCCCACATCTGTTTTGAACCATGCGCGTCACACTTTGACCGCATTGGAAGCCGGCGCCAATGAGAACCGCATTCAGGTCGATCTGTTTGCACCGCCGCCTGAATCAGAGCATGCTGGGCCTTCCGCTTTAGAAGCTGCTCTGAATCAAATCGATCCCGACGCGCTCAGCCCCCGCGAAGCCTTAGAAGCACTGTACAGTTTGCAGCGCGTCTTAAAGCGTTCAGAAAATTGAGCCAATGAACAACGTCATTTTTTCGCACGGCAATGGTTTTCCCGCCAGCACTTACCGAAGTTTCACAAAAGACTTAAGCCGAAGAGGCTTCAAAGTCTCCTCGATTGAAAAGTTTGGCCACGACCCTCTGTTTCCAGTCACCAGCAATTGGCCTTACTTGGTCCAAGAACTGGCAGATTTTGCAAAAAAATCTGCTGATCAAACGGGCAGCAAGCCTTACCTGATTGGACACTCTCTAGGCGGACTTCTGAGTTTGATGTGCGCCTCCAAGCACCCTGATTTAACAGCGGGTGTGGTCCTTCTCGACTCACCCGTGGTGGGTGGTTGGAAAGCCAGTGCGCTCAATTTGGTCAAAAAAACCAACTGGATTGGCTCTGTCAGTCCAGGCCGAATCAGCAAATCACGCCGACAACATTGGCCCAACATTGAAGCTGTGATTGAGCACTTTCAACACAAGCGCGCATTTGCTCACTGGCATCCTGATGCACTCAGAGACTATGCAGAATTTGGCACTCGCATCGAAAATGGCGAGCGTGTTTTAAGCTTTGATCGCGTCATTGAAACGGCCATTTACAACACCCTGCCCCACAACTTGTCATCGATGCTCAAGCGACAACCGCTCAAATGCAATGTGGCTTTCATTGGCGGCACACACTCTAGAGAAATGCGCTTGGTTGGCTCGGAGTTAACCGACAAAGTTTCCAAAGGCAGAGTAATGTGGCTGGATGGTTCTCACTTGTTTCCCATGGAAAAGCCCATGGCAACAGCCGCTGCCGTAGAAGCCGCCTTGCGAAACATGGGCGCTCAGTAGAAAGCCCAAGGTGCCCTTATGGCGCCCAATCGACCAAGCCTGTCCAAGCAGTAGCCAGCACCACAATGCCAAAAGCAATGCGGTACCAAGCAAAAATTTCAAAGCTGTGCGTAGCGATGTACTTCAAGAGCCACTTCACGCAAATCCAAGCGCTGATGAAGGACACCACCAAGCCTGTGGCGAACATGGGAATATCTTCCACAGACAGCAGCGCGCGTTCTTTGTAAAGGCTATAAACGCCAGCACCAATGAGTGTGGGTATGGCCAAAAAGAATGAAAAATCAGTGGCCGCTTTGCGCGACAAACCCAGCAACATGCCCCCAATGATGGTGGCACCGCTGCGACTGGTGCCAGGAATCATGGCCAGGCATTGAACGAGCCCCACCATCAATGCGTCACGGCCTCTCATGTCCTCGACTGTGCGAATGCGTACACTGGAGGGCGGCCTTCTCTCAGCCCACAAAATGATGAAGCCACCCACAATGAAAGTCGTGGCCACAACCCAAGGGTTGAACAAATGTACTTTGATCAATTTGCCAAAAAGCAAGCCCAACACCACAGCTGGAAAAAATCCAATGAACACGTTGAGAACAAAGCGCTGCGCTTCGACTTGGTACCTGAAAGCTTTGGCCGTAGATCGAATTTTTTCCCAATAGACCAAGATGACGGCAAAGATAGCACCCGTTTGAATAGCGATGTCAAAAACCTTGGCTTTGTCATCGTTAAAACCAAGCAAGGCACCGGCCAAAATCAGATGACCTGTTGATGAAATGGGCAAAAATTCGGTCAAGCCTTCCACCACGCCCATGGCAGCGGCTTTGGCCAGCAACATTAAATCCACCAGTGCTCCTTAGTTACCCTTGAATTATCACCTCAGAGAAGCTTCACATGGCGTCGTCTGGCTCTAAAATCGTGCCATGAGCACAGCAAACGACAAAGTCAAGCCGACAGACGCCCCACAGGACGCCCACAAGGTCAGTAATTTTTTGCGTCAAATCATTGAGTCCGATCTGACTCAAGGAACTTACGCACAGCGCAAATGGGCAGGCTCTCCGGGTGATGCTTTGCATCATGCCGCCGGCTCTCCCGACCCCGCCAAAATTCGCACACGTTTTCCGCCCGAGCCGAATGGCTATTTGCACGTCGGCCATGCCAAAAGCATTTGCCTGAACTTTGGCTTAGCGCGAGATTATGGGGGCGTCTGCCACATGCGCTTTGACGATACCAATCCGGAAAAAGAAGACACCGAATACGTCAACTCGATTTTGGATGCCGTGACATGGTTGGGTTTCAATTGGGATGCTCATGGCACTTCGCATTTGTACCAAGCCAGCGATTATTTCGACTTCATGTACCGGGCTGCCGAATTCCTTATACAAGCAGATTTAGCGTACGTAGACGAGCAATCAGCCGAGGACATGCGAGCCCACCGTGGCGACTTTAATACGCCTGGCAAGAACAGTCCTTTCCGCTCGCGCACACCCGAAGAAAATTTAAACCGTTTTCGCGAAATGCGCGATGGCAAGCTAGCCGATGGTGCAGCTGTCCTTCGCGCCAAAATTGACATGGCATCGCCCAACATCAACCTGCGTGACCCTGCCATTTACCGCATTCGAAGGGCGACGCACCACAACACCGGCGATACGTGGTGCATTTACCCGATGTACACCTTCGCGCATCCCATTGAAGATGCGCTAGAGCAAATCACCCACAGCATTTGCACGCTTGAGTTTGAAGATCAGCGCCCGTTTTACGATTGGCTTTTAACGCGCTTGAGCGAAAGCCACACACAAGCGGATGGCACGCCATTGGCGGCGCTTCTTGCAAGTCCCAATCCGAGGCAATACGAATTTGCAAGACTCAACCTCACCTACGTGATCACCAGCAAACGCAAGCTGGCCCAATTGGTCAACGAAAGCAAAGTCAGCGGATGGGACGACCCCCGCATGCCCACCATTGTGGGACTTCGTCGCCGCGGCTACACACCCGAAAGTTTGCAACTTTTTGCAGAACGCATTGGCGTCACCAAAAGTGATTCATGGATTGACTACAGCACCTTAGAGGGTTGTTTGCGCGATGACCTAGACCCCAAGGCTGCGCGTGCCATGGCCGTCCTAGACCCTCTTCAGCTCACCATCACGAATTGGGATGAGCTCATGGGCGAAGGCAAGCTAGAGGCTTGTCATGCACCTGTTCATCCGCATCATCCAGAGTTAGGGCAAAGGCATTTCCAATTTGGAAAATCGCTTTGGATCGAGCGCTCTGACTATGAAGACAGCCCACCCAAAGGCTTCTTTCGTTTGTTCCCTGGCAACAAAGTTCGTCTTAAATACGGCTATGTCATTGAATGCACAGGCGCCAACAAAGATGCCGATGGCAAGGTCACAGAAGTGCTTGCGCAATTGATACCAGATACCAAAAGCGGTACACCAGGCTCTGACAGTGTGAAAGTGAAAGGCGTGATGACTTGGGTGTCACAGGCAGATGCAGTTTCGGCTGAAGTGCGCTTGTACGACCGCTTGTTCACAGAGGCCCATCCCGATGCAGGTGGCAAAGACTTCTTGGCCAGCTTTAATTCAGAAAGCCTGAAAGTGATGACTGCTTTTGTTGAGCCTTCATTGGCAAACAGTGCGCCTGATGCCAAATTTCAATTTGAAAGACACGGCTACTTTGTGGCAGATCGCATAGACCATACGACCAACAAACTGGTCTTTAACCGCTGTACAGGACTGAAAGATACCTGGAGCAAGTAAATTAAAAAAGGCGCATCACTTCACCGTGAGTGCGCCCTCTTGCGGGGTGAAGTTAAGCACCCAGGCTGGCTGAATACAAACCAAGGGTGCACAGAAAACCAACAAACCAAGCCAGTGAGCGAAGCTTGTCTTTGTCAATCACATAGCAAGCAATGTAGGCCACTCGAGCAACAATGAAAACGCCAGCATAAATGTCAATGCGCTCCTGGGGTACTTGGGCATGCATGGCGACCAAAATACCAATGGCGTAAAAAGGAAATGCCTCAAAACAATTGCCTTGTGCCGCATTGGCCCTGGCTCGGTAGCCCGTTTGTTGCGCCAACCACTCGCGCGGATTGTGATTGTCGTAATTCTTCTTGCCGGCTTTGGCAATACCAGCACAAACGATGGGCATCAAGCCCGCCACCAATAAAGAGGCAATTGCAACATTCATATTGGGATCTCTTTCTGGAAAAACTCTGGCGTTGCTTGCTATTTTAGCCGTGTAATAAAGTTAAACATAGAGTCCACGAAGGCCTAAACTCTGACATTGGCACATTTCCCAGTCTGGTCACTTAGAATTTGGGTTTAATCGGTTCCGTACAGGAAATTTTCATGTCTTTGCATTCCATTCGCGCTTACTTGCTGGTTCTGGTATCGGCTCTGCTTTTGGCAGCTTGTGGTGGTAGCTCCACGCCTTCAACGCCTGCACCTCCCATCGGCGGTTTGAGTGTTGTTGCCGGAGACAGTCAGGTAACTGTGAGTTGGAAAGAAACCCCAGGGGTTGAGTACTGGATTTTCGCAGCCCCCAATACTCCAAACCTCAGCTTAGACAACTGGCTCGCCACATCGGGCTCGACATACCGACTCAAAGTGACTTCACCGTATGTGGTCACTGGCCTGACCAATGGCACGCCCTATTCATTTTTCATGACCGGCAGAACCAACAGCGGCCCGGGCGGAGATGCTACGCCAACAGTTGCAGCAACGCCTCGCTTAGCTGGCTCCGAGTGGACCTCATCCAGCACAGTGAACACAGGTACACCCACAGGACTGACTTATGGCAGCTACTTAGACGTTGCTAGCAATACAGTGCTTTACACCTACGTGGCCGTTGGCAATGACGGCAAGATGTTTCGGGCTGCAGACTTCAACACTTGGACAGCCATCACACCTGTTGTCAACGTTAACCTGCATGCGGCCGAATACAGCTTCGCCAAATTTATCGCGGTTGGCGCAGGGGGCACCATCCTTTACAGCAGCGACTCCAAAATTTGGACGCAGTCCACCAAAATCACCCCTCACAACTTAAATGCCATTGCAACCAATGGCAGCTTGGCCATTGCTGTGGGTGACAACGGCACCATTGTGACCAGCAATAATGCCCTCACTTGGACGGCAGCTACAAGTGTGCCAACCACTAGCAAGCTTCATGGCATTACATATACAAACTCAGGCAATTGGCTGGCCGTCGGCGCTGGCGGCACCATTCTGACCAGCGGTGATGGCTTGACATGGACAGCTCAAAAGTCAGGCAGCTCAGCTGACCTCAAAGGCGTTGGTTCAATGACAAGATTCACCAACAATGCCACCAGTTATCAATTCATTGTCGTTGGCGCCAACGGCACCATCTTGAGCAGCCCTGACGCCATCACATGGACAGCACAAAGTGCCAATACCACAGCCAATTTCAATGCACTGTCCGCCACCAATCAGTTCTTGGCCGTAGGTTCAGACGGCACGGTTGTGACCAGCTTGGATGGCATCACTTGGAAGCCTCAGGCCAGCCAAACCACCGCCAATCTCACCCATTTGCTAAGAGCTCAAAACATGTACATCGCGGTCAATAGCATGGGCGGCATCATTTACTCAAAATAAAACGCAACTGAGAGATCGCCTCTCTTGACACCCCAAAAAAAGGCCTTCATTTGAAGGCCTTTTTTTTCAAGAATTAAGCTTCAATGTGAAGCTCTTGAATTTTTCGAGTAATGGTATTGCGACCAATACCCAACTTAACAGCCGCTTCAATGCGTCGTCCCCGGGTGGTCGCCAGTGCTGCTTGAATGAGCAAGGATTCAAAGCGTTTGGTCAGTACATCCCACACGTCTTGGCGGTCTGTGCCCAACAGCTGCAAAGCCTCCACCTCTAACGCGCTCTCCCAACCTGCATGTGCGCCTAAGTTCACCAAAGCGGGCGGTGTACCGATAGCGGCTGCTAGGGGTGTACTCTCGCTCAATGGGATCAATTCTCCAACTGCCATGGCACCTTGAGGCGTTGCATGCACGGAAGGGTTGTGCGACAAAACCTCTGGCGGCAGGTCCTTGGCCTCAATCAATTGGGCAGGGGCCATCACAGTCAGCCAATGGCAAATGTTTTCCAATTGGCGAACGTTGCCAGGGAAATTAAAGAGCCCCAAAATTTCAAGCGCTTGATCTGAAATTCGCTTGGGCTCAACACCCAATTGCTGCGCACTTTGCAACAAAAAATGCTTGGTTAAAACTTGAACATCCTCTCTGCGTTCACGCAAAGCAGGCAAACGCAGTCGAATGACATTCAGGCGGTGAAACAAGTCTTCTCGGAACACGCCTTCTTTAACCCTTTGCTCTAAATCTTGGTGTGTGGCAGCAATGACTCGCACATTGGCCTTCACCGAAGTGTGCCCGCCCACTCTGTAAAAGTGGCCATCGGACAAAACACGCAACAAACGTGTCTGAAGATCAAAAGGCATGTCACCAATTTCATCTAGAAAAAGGGTTCCGCCTTCTGCTTGTTCAAATCTGCCGCGCCTTGATGTTTGAGCGCCAGTAAATGCACCTCGCTCATGACCGAAAAGCTCACTCTCTAACAGGTCTTTCGGAATGGCCGCCGTATTGATGGCCACAAAAGGGCCATTGGCTCTGGGGGAGTGTTTGTGCAATGCACGGGCCACCAGTTCCTTGCCGGAACCAGATTCGCCGGTGATCATGACGGTCACATTACTTTGCGAAAGTCGACCAATGGCTCTGAAAACATCCTGCATGGCGGGCGCCTGACCCATCATCTCTGGCGTCGCAGCCATGAGTTCCTCAGCCACTTCTTCGCGCTGACTTTCTTCAAGCGCGCGTCGTATCAGCTCAATGGCTTTGGGCAAGTCAAAAGGCTTGGGCAGGTATTCAAAAGCGCCATTTTGAAAAGCTGAAACAGCACTGTCCAGATCAGAAAAAGCCGTCATGATAATGACTGGCAATGCAGGCAGTTGCTGCTTGACTTGCGTCAACAAATCCAAGCCCGATCCACCTGGCATGCGAATGTCACTGACCAAGACCTGAGGGCCTTCACTGCCGTCTTCTGTGGCCAGCGCTGCAAGGACTTCACGCGGATTGGTAAAACTTCGAGTACTCAAGCCTTCGCGAAGGAGAGCCTTTTCTAAGACGAATCGGATGGATTGGTCATCGTCTACGATCCAGATAGGCTTCATGTGACTTAACTTTCTCTAAAAAGAATGCACTGTCTGCTATCAGATCAGGGCAACGGAATCAAAATTTTGAAATCTGTTCGACCTGGCACGCTTTCACACTCAATCATGCCGTGGTGCTGCTGAACAAAGGTCTGCGCCAAAGTAAGACCTAAGCCAGAGCCGCCTTCTCTTCCAGAAATCAGTGGGAAGAAAATTCGGTCTTTGATAGAGTCTGGAACACCAGGCCCGTTGTCTATCACATGCAATTCCAATGCCAGTCGATAACGCTGTTTGCCAAATGTCACTTGGCGGGTAATTCGCGTCTTAAAAGTAAGTTGGGCATCGCCCTCAGTTATCCGATCTGACAAGGCCAAGGCTGCGTTGTGAGCGATGTTTAAAACAGCCTGAATAAGCTGCTCCCTGTCGCCTCTGAATTCGGGAATGGAAGTATCGTAGTCTCTGATGACCCGCAAACCTTTTGGAAATTCAGCCACAACAAGTGAGCGCACCCGCTCACAAACTTCATGGATATTGACATCTCCCACCATGTGAGGTCGGCGATGCGGCGCCAACAGCCGATCTACCAAGAGTTGCAAACGATCGGCTTCTCGAATGATGACCTGGGTGTATTCGGTCAGCTCCTTGGACTCCATTTCCATTTCAAGCAGCTGTGCAGCACCGCGAATACCCCCCAAGGGGTTCTTGATCTCATGGGCTAAATTTCGAATGAGCTCTTTGTTGGCTTGGGCCTGGTCAATCAGCCGTTCTTCTCTGTCCTGCCGCGTTTGCTGTTGAATGGGCAGCAATTCAATGATCACTTCGTCGGATTGATCGGACTGCGCAACAATCACATGAACAGGAAGTGACTCCTCTGGGTTGATGCGCAACAACTCGGCGTCGTAGCGCAATGCCGCAAATTCATTGGCTTTAGCGCCAGAAAGTGCATGCAACAAGGGCTTGGGATCCGAAAAGAAATTCAAAAAGGATTCTCCCTCCAAACTTCTTCTGGACTGGCCCATCACGTCCTCTAGTTCTGAGTTCACAAAGACAACAGTGCCATTGCTTTCCAAGACGGCGATGGGGGTGGCCAACCAATCGAACGCCTGAAAGCGATGATTCTGTGAAGCACCTGTCACATTCATTTTTCGCGCTTGCGACCCAACAGAGGGGCTGGAACTCAATTTGGGTTGATTTGAAATTTTCGCCATCTGATTTTCACTTAGATGGCACCGAGGCCAAATTGGATGTGTGTCGGCTCAACTCTCTTTTCAAAGCCAGCATGTCACGCGCCATGCGCTCAATTTGAGTTTGCATATCTACAGTCCGGCGCTTGTATTGCGGGTTTTGCAAAGACTCGCCCTCTTGCAAAGCTGGTTGACCCCCATTAAAAACTCGCACCAAATCAGCATGCCTAGCGCTTAGTTTTTGCCACTCATCCTCCAAAACAGTGCGGGCTTGAATATTTCGCTGAAGCGCATCTTGTGGGTTGTTGGGCGTGATCGAAATACGCTCAACAGCCGTGCCAGAAACTGCCGATGCAGTCTTTGGCGACTGACCATTTTGAACACGCGTCCCCTCGATTTGAGTCGGATTTGAAATCAGCAATTTTTGGCACTGACTGGGGTCATTCGGTTGGTTGGTTATTTCTTGGCCACACTTGTAGACAGCTTGGTCGGCCAATGCCATACCTGCAAACCATGGCAATGCCATGAGCAGTATGTGCCATTGAAATTTCACCGATCTCAAGCCTGCAATCATGTCTCAAAAATCTTTCCTAAATGAAAAAGGACGGCCTGAGCCGTCCTTTTCGGGGTCGGGCTCAGGTGCCCAAACTCGCTGCAAATTACAGTGAGTAGTACATCTCGTATTCGATGGGGTGCACGGCTTGACGGAAGCGTGTGACTTCACCCATTTTCAATTCAATGTAGGCGTCGAGCATGGAGTCTGTGAACACGCCACCTTTTGTGAGGAAGGCGCGGTCTTTGTCCAAATACTCAAGCGCTTGGTCTAAGCTGTGGCAAACGGTTGGCACCAATGCATCTTCTTCGGGCGGCAAATGGTACAAGTCTTTGGTAGCAGCTTCGCCTGGGTGGATTTTGTTTTCCACGCCGTCCAAACCAGCCATCATGAGTGCAGAGAAGCACAGGTAGGGGTTGGCCATTGGATCTGGGAAGCGCGCTTCAATGCGGCGACCTTTGTCAGAAGCAACGTGAGGAATGCGAATGGAAGCAGAACGGTTGCGACTAGAGTAAGCCAGCTTCACAGGGGCTTCAAATCCAGGCACCAAACGCTTGTAGCTGTTGGTGGTGGGGTTGGTGATGGCGTTCAAAGCACGAGCGTGCTTGATGATGCCGCCAATGTAGTAAAGCGCAAAGTCTGACAAACCTGCGTAGCCATTGCCTGCGAACAAGTTCTTGCCGTCTTTCCAGATGGACTGGTGAACGTGCATGCCGGAGCCGTTGTCACCGACCAAAGGCTTGGGCATGAAAGTAGCTGTTTTGCCATAGGCATTGGCAACGTTCCAAACCACATACTTCAATGTTTGAGTCCAGTCAGCGCGCTGCACCAAGGTGCTGAAGCGTGTGCCGATTTCGTTTTGACCAGCGCCAGCCACTTCGTGGTGGAACACTTCAACTGGGATGCCCATGGATTCGAGAATCAGGGACATTTCAGCGCGCATGTCTTGTGTGCTGTCAACGGGAGGCACTGGGAAGTAACCACCTTTGACGGTAGGACGGTGACCGCGGTTGCCACCTTCCATTTTGGTACCGGTGTTCCAAGGCGCTTCGTAATCGTCGATCTTGAAGAACGTACCGGACATGTCGCTGCCAAAACGGACGTCATCGAACAAGAAGAACTCTGGCTCGGGTCCGAAATAAGCTGTGTCGCCCAAACCGGAAGCCTTCAAATAAGCTTCAGCGCGCTTGGCGATAGAACGGGGGTCGCGGTCATAGGCTTTGCCATCACCGGGTTCCAAAACGTCGCAACCCAAGATCAGTGTCGTTTCTTCGAAGAAGGGATCGAGGTTGGCAGTATTGGGATCGGGCATCAACAACATGTCGGAGGCTTCAATGCCCTTCCAACCTGCAATGGAAGAACCATCGAACGCGTGGCCGTCGGTGAATTTGTCTTCGTCAAAGTGGGAGATTGGCACGGATACATGCTGCTCTTTGCCACGGGTATCGGTGAAGCGGAAGTCAACAAACTTGACTTCATTGTCCTTCACCATCTTCATCACGTCTGCGACGGTCTTTGCCATCAAATTCTCCTAAGGA
>JAJTDK010000045.1 GCA_021300495.1 Limnohabitans sp.
GCTAGGTCAAATTACCAACGCCCTGTTTGAGGTGGGCGGTCAGTACCGCAGAAACATGTAAATTTCCGACTGTCATGCGTTGTTAATGTCTTTGTGCGACATTACGCGCATGAACATCCTTTTCATTGTCGACCCCCTCGCTTCCTTCAAGATCAAGAAGGACACCAGTTTTGCCATGATGCGCGAGGCACAAAAGCGCGGCCATCAGGTCACTGCTTGCGAAGTGCCACACATTCAATGGCTGCGCGGTGAGTGCGTCAAAGCGCAGGTTCAAGACTTGCGACTGACAGGCGATGCGAGTGCTTGGTATGAAGTCACAGCCGAGCGCCAAGCATGGCTCAAAGACTTTGACGCCATCATCATGCGCAAAGACCCGCCCTTTGACAGCGAGTACTTTTACGCCACCCATTTGCTTAGCCAAGCCGAGCGTGAAGGCGCCAAGGTATTCAACAAGGCATCAGCCCTTCGTGATCATCCTGAAAAATTGGCCATCATGGAGTTCCCCCAATTCATTGGGCCTACTTTGGTCACACGCTCTGCCGACGCCATCAAAGCTTTCCATGCCGAACACCAAGACATCATCTTGAAACCGCTCGACGGCATGGGTGGCATGGGTATTTTCCGCGTGGGTGCAGACGGCATGAACCTTGGCTCCATCATTGAGACGCTCAACCTAGACGGCGCGCAGTCGGTCATGGTGCAAAAGTTTCTACCCGCCATCGCGCAAGGCGACAAACGCGTGCTCATCATTGGCGGCAAGCCTGTGCCCTTCTGCTTAGCCCGCATCCCGCAAGGCGGCGAAGTGCGCGGTAACTTGGCTGCCGGTGGCAAAGGTGTGGCTCAACCCATTACCGACAACGACCGCTCTATTGCAGAAGCCATTGGCCCCATTTTGGCGGCACGTGGTTTGTTGTTGATTGGCTTAGACATCATCGGCACCAGCGTGACCGAAATCAACGTCACCAGCCCCACGTGTTTTCAAGAAATTTTTGATCAAACGGGTTGTGATGTGGCATCGATTTTCATTGACGCATTAGAAGCGGCTGTTCAAGCCGCTTAAAGCAACACCACAAAATCAGGCAAAGCCTAGCTGGCTTTGACCTTCAAACGCCAAGCGTGCAACAAAGGCTCGGTGTAACCGCTGGGTTGCTCTTTGCCTTTAAAGACCAAGTCGCAAGCAGCTTGATACGCTTTGGAAGTTGCGAAATTGCCGGCCATCTTTTGATAGGACGCATCACCAGCGTTTTGCTGATCCACCACGGCAGCCATACGCTCCATGGTAGCTTTCACTTGTGCATGTGTCACCACGCCGTGCGCCATCCAGTTGGCAATGTGTTGGCTGCTGATGCGCAAAGTGGCACGGTCTTCCATCAGGCCCACGCCATGAATGTCGGGCACCTTAGAGCAACCCACACCTTGATCAACCCAACGCACCACATAGCCCAAGATGCCTTGAGCGTTGTTATCGAGTTCGTCTTGTTTGTCTTTCGCAGTCCACTCTGCGGCTTGCCCAGGTGTGACCACTGGAAACTGCAACAATTTGCTGAGCGTTTCTTCGCGCATGGCTTTGGCGTCGTTCTTGCCGATGGTTTTTTCCATCTGCTTTTGCAAGGCCTGCACGTTCACTTGGTGGTAGTGCATGGCGTGCAAAGTAGCAGCCGTGGGGCTGGGTACCCAAGCTGTGTTGGCGCCCGCATTGGGGTGTGCAATTTTTTGCTTCAACATGTCGGCCATCAAATCAGGCATGGCCCACATGCCCTTGCCAATTTGTGCGCGGCCACGCAAGCCTGCTTGCAAGCCCACGGCTACGTTGCTTCTCTCGTAGGCGCCCAACCAAGTGCTGCCCTTGATATCGCCTTTGCGCATGACAGGACCCGCCAACATGCAAGTGTGCATTTCGTCGCCGGTGCGGTCCAAGAAGCCTGTATTGATAAAGGCCACGCGTGATTTGGCAGCAGCAATGCACGCTGCCAAATTGACGCTGGTGCGGCGCTCTTCGTCCATGATGCCCAGCTTCACTGTGGAGGGCTTCAAGCCCAAAACTTTTTCGACTCGGCCAAACAAAGTGTCTGCAAAGCCCACTTCTTTGGGACCGTGCATTTTGGGCTTCACGATGTAGACGCTGCCGGTGCGGCTGTTGCGGAAATCAGCGCCCTTCTTTTTTTGCAAGTCGGCCATGGCACACGTGGTGGTGATCATGGCGTCCAGAATGCCTTCTGGAATTTCTTTTTGCGAACCGTCTGCTGCGTTGTACAAAATAGCAGGGTTGGTCATCAGGTGACCCACATTGCGCACGAACAACAAAGAGCGGCCATGCAAGACTTCGTGGCCTTTGCCGCTAGGCTTGGTGTAAACGCGGTCTGGGTTCAGTGTGCGCTTGAAAGTCTTGCCGCCCTTTTGCACGTCTTCTGACAAAGTGCCTTGCAAAATACCAAGCCAGTTGCTGTAAGCCAAAACTTTGTCTTCGGCATCGACAGCGGCCACTGAATCTTCCAAATCCAAAATGGTTGAAAGTGCAGCTTCAGCCACCAAATCGGACACACCCGCAGGGTCTGTTTTGCCAATGGGGTGTGCTTTGTTTATTTCCAAATCAAGGTGCAAACCGTTGTGCTTGAACAGCAATGAGGTGGGTGCCTTGGCATCGCCTTGGAAGCCAACAAATTGTTTGGCATCGGCCAAAGTGGTGGTACCTGTTTTCAAACTGACCACCAACTTGCCACCCTTCACGCTGTAGCCAGTGCTGTCAATGTGCGAGCCCTTTTTCAAAGGCGCGCAACGGTCTAGCACATAGCGGCAGTACTCAATCACTTTGGCGCCGCGCTTGGGGTTGTAGCCCGTGCCTTTTTCGCAACCGTTGGCTTCACTCAGTGCATCGGTGCCGTACAGCGCGTCATACAAAGAACCCCAACGTGCGTTGGCAGCGTTCAAGGCATAGCGTGCATTCAAAATAGGCACCACCAACTGGGGGCCTGCCAATACCGCCAACTCTGCATCCACATTTTGGGTGTTGGCTTTGGGGCTTTTGGGCTCGGGCACCAAGTAGCCAATCGATGTCAAATGTTGGCGATAAGCCTTCATGGCTTTGGCATCGCTCACGGGTCCTGGGTGGGCGGTGTGCCACTTGTCCATGGCCAATTGAATGCGATCGCGCTCGGCCAACAAGGCCAAATTCACGGGCGCCAAGTCTTTCACGATGCCATCAAAGCCCGACCAAAAAGCCTTGCTTTTGACACCCACTGCAGGCAAGACCTGGTCTTCAATAAATCGATAAAGCGGTGTGGCCACGTGGAGTCCGTGAATGGCAATGCGATCGGTCATAAAAAGCCTCAAATAAAAAAACAAAACAAGTCGAAGCTGAATTCAACAGCTTGCAGGAATCAGAAAAACAACCGGTTCCCTGAACAAACCTCACTTTATTCGATGTTTCATCATTCACAAATCAGGGAAATATCCTTTGACTTGTGACTTTTATGCAAAGATGGAGGCCAAATGCGACAAAATTGGTCAAAATATTGTTCAACCTTGAAACCCCCGCATTGCCACACCTCCAACACAACATGCCATCAGACCGTGTATTGATCAGTGAAGTCGGCCCGCGCGATGGCCTCCAGTCGGTCAAGCAAACCATGGCCACTGCCCACAAATTGCGCTGGATCGATGCTTTGGTCGCCTCTGGACTGCAAGAAATCGAGGTCGCCTCCTTTGTGCCGTCTCACTTACTGCCCCAAATGGCCGATGCTGCCCTGGTGGTGCAGCATGCACGCCAGTACCCGAATCTGACCGTGATGGCCTTGGTTCCCAACCGCAAAGGCGCTGAGGCGGCCCTCAAGGCTGGGGCACACAAACTCACGATTCCTGTTTCTGCCTCAGAAGCGCACTCCATGGCCAATGTGCGCAAAACACGCGAAGCCATGGTGGAGGAAGTGCGCGCCATCGTTCAAATTCGCAATGATTTGGCACCGCATGTGAAAGTTGAAGCCGGTATCTCCACAGCATTTGGTTGCACCCTTCAGGGCCTTGTGGCCGAAGACGATGTAGTGAAACTGGCAGCTGCCGTCATTGAAGCGGGCGCTGATGAATCAGGCTTGTCTGACACCACAGGCATGGCCAACCCTGCGCAGGTGCGCCGTTTGTTCAAGCGCGTGTTTGCAGAGATTGGCAACAAAACGGGTGCGGCCCACATGCACAACACACGCGGCTTGGGTCTTGCCAATTGTTTGGCCGCCTACGATGTGGGCGTGCGCACCTTTGACAGTTCGATGGCCGGTTTAGGGGGCTGTCCCTATGCACCTGGCGCATCTGGCAATGTGGTCACAGAAGATTTGGTTTTCATGTTGGAAGCCATGGGCATTCAAACCGGGGTGAGCATTCCCAAATTGATTTTGGCCAGACAAGCCTTAAGCGATGGCTTGCCAGATGAGCCGCTTTACGGCATGACACCCGAAGCGGGTTTGCCCAAAGGATGGGTGCATGCCTGAATCGAAACACTTGCCCTATGAGGGCATTCGCGTGGTCGAGTTCACGCACATGGTGATGGGGCCAACTTGCGGCATGGTGCTGGCAGACTTAGGCGCCGAAGTGATCAAAGTTGAGCCTATTGGCCACGGCCATGAGGGCGATAACACACGCAAACTGTTGGGCTCAGGCGCTGGTTTTTTTCCACTGTTCAATCGCAACAAAAAAAGCCTCGCGCTCGACTTGAAAACGCCGGAAGGCAAAGAAGCTGTCTTGCGCTTGCTTGCCACCGCAGACATCGTCAGTGAAAACTTCAAACCAGGCACCATGCAAAAACTGGGCTTGGATTACGAGAGCTTGAAGAAGCTCAATCCGCGGCTCATTTACGTTTCACTCAAGGGGTTTTTGCCTGGCCCTTACGAGCACCGCACAGCCCTTGACGAGGTGGTGCAAATGATGGGTGGCTTGGCCTACATGACAGGCCGACGGGGCGACCCACTGCGGGCGGGTACAAGTGTGAACGACATCATGGGCGGCATGTTTGGCGCTATCGGTGCCATGGCAGCCTTGGCGCAACGCGCTCAAACGGGCAAAGGTCAAGAAGTGCAAAGCGCCCTGTTTGAAAACAACGTGTTTTTGGTGGCGCAACACATGATGCAATACCAAGTCACAGGCAAAGCTGCTGCGCCTATGCCCGAGCGAATTTCTGCATGGGCCATCTACGATGTGTTTGTGGTGAAAGAGGGCGAACAAATCTTCTTGGCGGTTGTAAGCGACACCGCTTGGAAAATATTTTGCGAGGCCTTTGGCTACTCAGATTTGTACGACAACCCCAAACTCACCAGCAACAACGATCGCGTGCTAGCGCGTGAATGGCTGCTGCCCATTTTGCGAGAACGTCTTCAAAATTTCTCTGCGCAAACGCTGAGTGAAGTTTTTGAAAAAAATTCACTGCCCTATGCGCCCATCACAGCGCCTCACGAATTGTTAGACGATCCTCATTTGCATGCCACAGGCGGCCTCGCGCCGATGACCTTGAACGATGGTCGAAGCATTCATACCGTCTTGTTGCCGCTGAGCATGGACCAAGAGCGCTTGAAGGTTCGGCAATCGGCGCCCCAATTGGGTGAGCACAACGAGAGTTTGTTAAGCAGCCTGGGCTACAACGCAGAAGAAATTCAAAAACTGAGTCACCCCAACGGGGCGGCTTAAACCGCAAACAGACAAGCCCTTGAAACATGGACAAGCTCAAAGTTTTTGAATCCTTTGTATCGGTTGCCACCCGTGGCAGCTTGAGTGCAGCAGCGCGTGCAGAAGGCGTGGCCCCCGCCATCATTGGCAGACGGCTCGATGCTTTGGAATCACACTTGGGCGTCAAACTGTTGTTGCGAACCACCAGGCGCATCAGCTTGACGCACGAGGGCAGCGCCTTTTTAGAAAATTGCCAGCGTCTTTTGAGCGATGTGGCCAATGCAGAAGACAGCGTTTCAGCCGGAGGCTTGAAAGCCAGCGGTCATTTGCGCATTACCGCACCTGCGGGTTTTGGGCGCAGACATGTGGCACCGCTTGCCCCTTTGTTTCATGCACAAAATCCAGACGTCAAAATTTCGCTCAACCTAAGCGATCGGGTGATTGACCTGGCCGGCGAGGGCTTCGACTTTGCGGTGCGCGTGGGCGACTTGCCCGATTCATCTTTGGTCAGTGTGAGGTTGGCCGACAACCGGCGCATGTGTGTGGCCACCCCCGCCTATTTGGCCAAGCATGGCACCCCCAAAATGCCATCCGATTTGCTTCAGCACAGCTGCCTTACGCTTTCGAGTGATGCCTCCCAAACGCGCGGATGGGCCTTTAAAGTCCCGCCCTCAGACCCTGCTGAAGGCCCTGAGGTCACCCACTTACGCCCGCACGGCCCCCTAGATTGCTCCGATGGCCAAGTTTTGCACGGTTGGTGCCTAGCCCACATGGGCATCGCCTGGCGCAGCACTTGGGAGGTAGAAAATGACATCCGAACGGGTCACCTGGTCGAGGTGTTGGCCGAGTTTGCGGCCCCGCCCAACGGCATTTACGGTGTTTTTCCCCAAAGAAAGCACTTGCCCCTGCGTTTGCGCCTTTGGATCGACTTTTTAAAGCATCACTACAGCTTGCCCGCAACTTGGCAAAGCGCCCCGTAAAATCGAGGCATGCTCTTAGCCAAACAAGAATTACTGTCGGCCCTTGCCGCCGAACTCGAACGCCTGCATTCTGGTGCCGGTGCCAAAGCCATCTTTGAATCACCCAAGGTGGCAGCCCATGGCGATCTGGCCTGTACGGCTGCCATGCACTTGGCCAAGCCCTTGGGTCAAAACCCCAGACAAGTGGGCGAAGCACTGCGCACGGCACTCATGGCTACGCCTGCTTTCACCCAGTGGGTAGAGAGCATTGACATTGCAGGCCCTGGCTTTTTAAACCTCAAGCTCAAACCCAGTGCCAAACAAGCGGTCATCCAAGAAGTGCTGCATGCAGCTTCTTGCTTTGGCAAGCAAGCTGAGCGCAATGAAAAAGTGTTGGTGGAGTTTGTGTCCGCCAATCCAACAGGGCCACTTCATGTGGGCCATGGCAGACAAGCCGCATTGGGCGATGCCATTTGCAATTTGTTTGCAACGCAAGGCTGGTCCGTGTACCGCGAGTTTTATTACAACGACGCGGGCGTGCAAATTAACACCTTGGCCACTTCAACCCAATTGCGCGCGCAAGGCTTCAAGCCGGGTGATGCAGAGTGGCCCAGTGGCGAAAACGCAGCGGCCTACAACGGCGACTACATCCTAGACATTGCGCAAGATTTCTTGGCAAAGAAAACCGTCAAGTCTGACGACCGTGAATTTACGGGCAGTGGCGACCTGAACGATTTGAATGGCATGCGCGAATTTGCCGTCGCCTATTTGCGTCACGAGCAAGACCTCGACTTGAAAGCCTTCGAAGTCAAGTTTGACAATTACTACCTTGAGTCAAGCCTCTACACCAGTGGCCGCGTTGACGCTGCGGTAAAGAAGCTTCAAGAAGCAGGCAAGACCTACGAGCAAGATGGCGCGCTGTGGCTCAAGTCCACCGACTATGGCGATGACAAAGACCGCGTCATGCGCAAAGGCGACGGCACCTACACCTACTTTGTGCCCGATGTGGCCTACCACATAGCCAAATGGGAACGCGGCTTTACCAAGGTTGTCAACATTCAAGGCACCGACCACCACGGCACCATTGCACGCGTGCGTGCTGGCTTGCAAGCCGCTGGTGCTGGCATTCCAGAGGGCTACCCCGACTACGTTTTGCACACCATGGTGCGCGTCATGCGCGGCGGCGTAGAAGTGAAAATTTCTAAGCGCGCTGGCAGTTATGTGACGCTGCGCGATCTCATTGAGTGGACCAGCAAAGATGCGGTGCGCTTCTTTTTGCTCAGCCGCAAGCCCGATACCGAATACGTGTTCGACATTGATTTGGCCTTGGCCAAAAACAACGACAACCCGGTGTATTACGTGCAATATGCCCATGCGCGCATTCATTCCATTTTGCGCACCTGGGGCGGCGACGTGGCCAGCTTGGCCAAAGTCGATTTGTCTAATTTAGACAACCCCAAAGCTCAGGCCCTGATGTTGCTGTTGGCCAAATACCCCGCCATGCTGACCGATGCTGCGCAAGACTTTGCCCCGCACGACGTGACGTTCTACCTGCGCGACTTGGCCGCCAGCTACCACAGCTACTACGATGCAGAGCGCATTTTGGTTGAAGAAGAACCCCTCAAACTGGCGCGCTTGGCCTTGGTTGCAGCCTGCGCACAAGTCTTGCAAAATGGCTTGAAAATCTTGGGTGTGTCCGCACCTGAGCAGATGTAATTTAGACGGCCGTTATTTTAGATATGACTTTGAGAGCACTTCACAACATGTCCCACACCAACATCCAAAGCCAACGCGGTGGCACCTTGCTGGGCTTTGTTCTAGGCTTGGTCATTGGCCTCATCATTGCCTTGGGTGTCGCCATGTACGTCACCAAAGTGCCCATGCCATTTAGCAACAAGAACCAATCTCGTTCTGCCGATCAAGATGCGGTCGAAGCTGAAAAAAACAAAGACTGGAATCCAAACGGTGCGATACAAAGCAAGCCCGTCACACCAGAAGCACCAACAGACGCTACGGCTGCCAATCCTGCCGCCGCCGCAGCAGCAGGCGCACCCAATCCTGGTGCAGCCGCCGCACCTGCAGTGACGGCCGATCCTTTAGCAGATTTGGCCAAGAAACAAAATCCGAACTCAGCACCAGCAGCATCCACGCCTGCAGCGCCTGCGCCTGCTGCATCTACACCACCACCCGCGGCCACGCCACAGCCTGCCAACAAATCGCCGTCCACCAACGATCCTTTCACTTATTTTGTACAAGCAGGTGCCTTTAAATCTGCAGCCGATGCAGACGCCCAAAAAGCCAAGCTGTCCATGATGGGCATTGAAGCCAAGGTCAGTGAACGTGAACAAGCCGGACGCGCTATCTTTCGAGTGCGAAGCGGCCCTTTTGATGACAAAGATCAAGCAGAAAAAATCAAAGCACGATTAGATGCCAGTGGCATGGATGCCGCCTTGGTTCGCGTCCAACGCTAAACTTAAGCAACACCTTATTGAATCAGGAGCACGATATGAAACGCCGTGAATTTTCTTTAGCCAGCTTGAGCACCGCCGCATCCCTTGGCGGCTTAGGTTTGAACAACACAGCTTTCGCGCAGGGACCCGCCAAGTTTGTCGCGGGCAAGGACTACACCAAGTTAGACCGTGCCGTGCCCACCGAATCTGAAGCCGGCAAAATTGAAGTGATTGAATTCTTTTGGTACAGCTGCTCTCACTGCAACGCCTTCGAACCCGCCTTTGCACAATGGGTGAAAAATGCGCCCAAGGATGTGGTGGTGCGTCGCATACCCGTCGCTTTCAGAGAAGACTTCGCGCCCCAGCAACGCTTGTATTTCTCTTTGGAAGCCATGGGCTTGTTAGAAAAAATACATGGCAAAGTGTTCCAAGCCATTCACGTCGAACGTTTGACATTGAACACCGATGCCAGCATTTTGGCGTGGGTCGAAAAGCAAGGTGTTGATAAAAATAAATTTGCAGACACAGCCAAATCATTTGGCGTAGCCAGCAAACTCAAGCGGGCCGTTCAATTGCAAAATGATTTCAAGATTGAGGGCGTTCCTTCATTGGGTGTCGCAGGCAAGTACTACATCGATGGCACATTGGCCGGCAGCATGGACCGCGCTCTTCAAGTCACAGAGTCTTTGTTGGCCCTCGTACGACAAGGCCGCGCCTGATTCAAAGCAGGTGTTGCGCATCAACCCGCTTCGGCGGGCTTTTTTTTGCGATTTTTCTTCCAAACAGGTGTGTTTCCCCTCTGAACACCTACAATCAAGCAAGATTCGCGCCTTTATGAAACTCAAGTTCATCACATTGCTCTTCACCTTAGCCGCCATTGCGGCTCAAAGTGCTTTCGCCGAAAAAGCGGACAAAGACAAACCCATGAACGTTGAGGCCGATTCGCTTAAGCACGACGACCAAAAACAACTCACCATCTTCACCGGCAAAGTTCTCATGACCAAGGGCACCCTGGTTCTGAGAGCAGCTCGCATGGAGGTTAAACAAGACAAGCAAGGCAACCAAGTGGCCACTTTGTCGGCCGAACCGGGCGAGCGGGTTTTCTTTCGCCAAAAACGTGAAGGTTTCGACGAATTCACAGAAGGAGAAGCAGAAGCGGTTGTTTACAACAGCCAAGCCGATACCCTGACACTCACCCAACGCGCCGAGCTGCGATTGCTGCGCGGCCAAGTGGTGGCAGACCGTATTCAAGGCCAACAAATTTTGGTCAACAACACCACCGAAGTTTTCTCGGTCGATGGCAAGACCAGTTTGCCAGGCAACACTTCTGGTAGCCAACGGGTCAAGGCCACCATCACCCCTCGTCCTAAAACCAATGAATTGACCCCGCCCGTTGCGGGTCCTGTTTTGAAACCGAGCACTCGCACCGGTGCAGACAAGCCATGAGCGCTTCCACCGAAACCAGCAGCCTTGAAGCGCGCCATTTGCAAAAGTCTTATGGCAGCCGCCAAGTGGTGTTTGACGTATCGGTCAAAGTTGAAAAAGGTGAAGTGGTGGGTTTGTTAGGACCCAATGGTGCCGGCAAAACCACCTCCTTCTACATGATTGTGGGCCTAGTGCGCACAGATGGCGGTCAAATTTTGATTGATGGTGAAGACGTGACGCGCATGCCCATCCACCGCCGGGCTCGCATGGGGCTGTCCTATTTGCCTCAAGAAGCTTCTATTTTCAGAAAACTCACCGTGGCAGAAAATGTGCGCGCTGTGTTGGAGTTGCAACTGAATGAAGATGGCAAGCCTTTAAACAATGAAGAAATCAGCGCTCGCTTACAAGCGCTTCTCAAAGATTTGCGCGTTGACCATTTGCACGACTCGCCTTCTTTGGCGCTGTCGGGCGGCGAACGCAGGCGTGTCGAAATTGCACGCGCCTTGGCCACAGACCCTCGCTTTATTTTGCTAGACGAGCCTTTTGCGGGCATTGATCCCATTGCCGTCATTGAAATTCAACGCATCATTGCCTTCTTGAAAGAGCGCGGCATTGGCGTGCTCATCACCGATCACAACGTGCGCGAAACGTTGGGCATTTGCGACCACGCCTACATCATCAGCGAGGGGCGCGTGTTGGCGGAAGGCACTCCGCAAGACATCGTCAACAACGCCGACGTACGCCGCGTGTACCTCGGCGAACACTTCCGAATGTGATGGCGGGAACATGAAGCAAAGCCTTTCACTTCGGATGTCCCAGCACTTGGCGCTCACGCCACAGTTGCAACAATCCATTAGGCTGCTTCAACTCTCTACCCTAGAGCTCAGTCAAGAAGTTGAGCAAATGCTCGACGAAAATCCTTTCCTTGAACGCAATACCGACGAAGCACCGCAAGAAGATTACGGTTTGCCCGAAGCCGATGCCCGCGTGAGCTTGGGCGATCGTGTGTCAGAAGCCGCCAGCGACGCAGGCTCCGATTCACGCGATGCCGCAGGCGAGTCCGCCGCATCGGTCACCAGCGACGAAGCTGTAACCGATGTGGCTGACAGTTGGGATGGCGACGGCAGCGTCGACATGGCGCCCGACGACAGCGAGTGGGGCACCGATGCCGGCGCTCGCAAAAACAACACCAACAACGACTCTGAGGGTGCTGACGCCATTGAGTTGGCTCGCGGCTTAGGCTCTCTCACAGACTATTTGCACCGACAAGCTTTGTCGATGCGCTTGTCAGAAGTTGACCGCGCAGCCCTTCGCTTTTTGATTGAGTCATTGAACGACGACGGCTATTTAGAAGACAGCCTCGAGTCCTTGGCACAAGGGTTGGCAGGCACTGACGACATCGAACAACTTGAAGAACTGGTGCACCGTTTCACAATGGCACTGAGTTTGTTGCAATCCCTAGAACCCGTGGGCATTGGCGCACGCGATTTGGGTGAGTGCATGCGCATACAGCTCAAGGCCATCATGAAGGACGAGCCCGACAACGAAGTGGCGCCAGTGGCTTTGAAAATTTGTGCACTGCCATTGGAGTTATTGGCCAAACGCGACTACAAACGTTTGGCTGTGCAGTGCGGCGAAGACGAAGCCCTTGTTAAATTGGCGCTGACCTTCATCACGCGCTTAGAGCCCAAACCAGGCCGTCCCTTTGCCAATGCAGAACAACATGTCATCGTGCCTGATGTGTTGGTCATTGGCACACGCAAAGGCGGTGAACCGCATTTCAGAGTTCAACTCAATCCTGATGTGATGCCCAAATTGCGCGTTCACGATATTTATGCCAACGCATTGCGTGGTGGCAAAGGCGAAGGTCATTTGGGTTTGCAACAAAGGTTGCAAGAAGCGCGTTGGTTCATTAAAAACATTCAGCAGCGCTTTGACACCATTTTGCGCGTGTCCACTGCCATTGTGGAGCGCCAGCGTAACTTCTTCATTCATGGCGAGTTGGCCATGCGGCCCTTGGTGCTGCGCGAAATTGCTGATGAGTTGGGCCTTCATGAGTCCACCATCAGCCGCGTCACCACAGCCAAATACATGACCACGCCCATGGGCACTTTCGAGCTGAAGTTTTTCTTTGGCTCAGGTCTGGGCACAGACAGCGGCAGCGCTGCTTCAAGCACGGCTGTGCGTGCGCTCATCAAACAATTGGTGGCGGCCGAAAACCCCAACAAACCCCTGTCAGACAACCAACTGTCTGAAATGCTCAAAGAACAAGGCATCGATTGCGCACGGCGCACCGTTGCCAAATACCGCGAGGCGCTCAAAATTGCGCCCGCCAACTTGCGTAAAACTCTGTGAACTCGCTTCAACTTTTCATGCCTTGCGCCGCCGGCGTTGAAGGCTTACTGGCCGACGAGGTCCATCAACTCACTGGACTCACAGGCAACGATTTGCTCACGGGTCGCGGTGGCGTGATGGCCAATGCGTCATGGCGAGAGGCCTTGCGGCTGAACTTGCACAGTCGACTCACACAACGTGTGCTGATTCAACTGTCGCAAACCTTTTATCGAAGTGAAAAAGATTTGTACGACGCCGCCTTTGCTGTGGCTTGGGAAATTTGGTTCACCACCAAGCAAACCTTCAAGATTGAAATTACAGCGCAGCACAGCCCACTCACCAGCCTTAACTTTGCGGCCCTTAAAATCAAAGATGCTGTGGCCGACAGATTTCGCGACAAACGGGGTGAGCGTCCCGACGTGAACACCCAGTGGCCCGATGTGCGAATTTATGTTCACCTCACCACCGACAGCTGCACGCTTTACATGGACACCTCGGGCGAGCCCCTGTTCAAGCGCGGTTGGCGCGAAGACAAAGGCGATGCGCCTCTCAAAGAAACCTTGGCAGCCGCCATGTTGGCCGCCAGCGGCTGGGATGCACACACACCCTTGTACGATCCGTGTTGCGGCAGCGGCACCATTGCCATTGAAGCTGCGCAAA
>JAJTDK010000120.1 GCA_021300495.1 Limnohabitans sp.
AAATTTTGCGTGCCCACATCGACATGAACCAACACCATTTGAGCCCGCCTGCTGACCAATGCATGACCGTGCGCAGCACTGAGCGCAGTCATCTCATGGGGACAAATGATGATTCTTGGCATGTGTTCGCCTGACGATGCCAATGTTGCAAATGCCTCAATGAAAGCAGGGTGGTCGCTGCCCAAATTGGTGAAAATAAACTCAACACCGCTGCGCGCAGCTTCTAGCAATAATTGACAAGCCGAAGTGACATGCGTGTTTGAGGTGTTCAATTCATTTGGCAATGTCATTTGGAGTCTTTGTGAGGTGGGGTGCTATGAGTTCCAAGGTTCGCAAAAGTCCTTGAGGATTAGCTTGATTTTTACCTGCAATGTCCATGGCACAGCCATGTCCCACACTGGAAAGCAACACTTGTGCGCCAATGCTCAAAGCGCTGGCTGAATGTGGAGCCAACAACTTCACAGGAATATGTCCTTGGTCATGGAAGATGGCAACGTACAAGTCGTGCTGCTTTTGCGCCAAGAAAACATCACCTCCTTGCGGTCCTGCAATGTCATATCCGGCATCCTGAAGGAGTTTGACAGCAGGCACTGTATGAGCTGTGTCTTCGGGGCCGAAGAGGCTGCCTTCAGAGGCATGAGGGTTGATGCCAAAAACGGCCACTTTGGGCTTTGTAATGCCTAATCTGACGCAAGCTTTGATGCCGGCGACGGTTGCCCGTTGAATGAGTTGCGCGTTAAGTCGATTGAGTGCTGTTTGAACACTTTCATGAAGTGTGACGTGCACAATTTTCAAGCCACCACCCACCAACATCAGAAATACTTCGTCCTCATTCAAGCCACAGACCTTGGCAACCAAAGACGGATAGCCGCTGAAAGCTATGCCAGCTTGGTGAATGGCTGTTTCGTGATGTGGACAAGCGATGACGGCTTGCAAATGGCCAGCTTGACAAGCTTGAATGGCAGCGGTTGCACTTTCAACAGCTGATTTTCCTGCTGCGGCAGAGACGTGCCCTGGCTGAAATTCTGCCTCTGACAGGCCACCGACGTTTGTAATTTCAACTTGTTGGGTTAAGCTTTGCAGGCCCAATGATTGAGCCGTTTGGTCCCAAACCAGTTTGGGACCAAAGACGGTGATGGACTGAAGCGATGTTGCTGGTAATTGGTTCAGTGCTTTGAGGGCTATTTCAGGGCCAATACCATTTGGATCGCCTAAGCTGAGCCCAATCTTGTGGGTGGGCTGGGTCATAAAGGCAAGGCTAAAAGCGTGTCTGTGACGGTGCTGTCGCAAACTGCAATTCTTTCTTTCAAAACAATGCCGAAAGGGTTGGCTTTCGATGTTGTCCCAGTGCTTTTGACAAATTTGTCTTTGTAAAAACCAGTTGCAAAGACATCTGTTTGCCCAGTAGCCATGATGCGAGCAACCATGAATGGCGTATGCGCGCAGGTAGCTTGTGAATTTTGTTCAATGATGGCAGGGATACCCAAAATATGTCGGTATCTTTGCCGTTCATAAATATTGGCCAAACGCAAAGCGGCAATGCGGTCTATGAGCATGTTGCGAGAATCTGCGTACACAATACCCGCAGGCAAGTTTTCGTTTTCGTTCTCAATGTGGGTAATGCGGTAATGAGTATCTTCCGAGAAAAACTCAGGCCACGCCTCAAGCGAATCGCTGTCAATGGTCATTGCATAGGCTGCGTTGAAAGCGCACAGTGTCATTAAGTCAATCATGATGCTTTCTGCCCATCAAATTTTCATTTGGCTACGATAGGCTTTCCAGAATCCCCTGACTGAGGTTTCGGTAGCGCGGCCTTCACTTGAGCCCGTGTGATCGCCACCCATTTCCACCACAGCTTGGTGATCTTGTGCGCTTTGAATGCCGCGTTGAACAAAGCCACCCACGGCGCCGTCTTCCATCGAGATAAATCCAGCGGGCCCAATTAAATTGGATTGCTTTAGCCGAGTTTTGCGTTGCTCTGGTGTGTCGTCGGCATAGCCGAAATAGGTCCAGTTCAATTCGGTACGACCAATACCTTTGGGTAAAACTTGGCGAACGGCCAAGCAATTTTGAATTTGCTGCAGAACAAAGCCAGGAAACACAGACAAAATTTGCAGTGTGATGCCATCGTCGTATTCTTTAAATCCCGCTAACAAAGAGCGATCCTTTAACAAGTACTGATCGTTGTCGGCGCGAATGGCTTGGTCTTTGTAGGAGTTGTCTGCCGTATCGTTTTCAACGATGGAGTAGCTAACATGATGGCCTCCAGTCGGGTCGACAATCACGCCACCTTTCTGCGACAAGCGGTTGAGCTTGAAGGTGGTAAAGAACATGTGAAGCAGACTTGCGTGATAACTGTCTTTCACATTTTCAACATACAGTTTCCAGTTGTTGGGCAGTGCCTGTGTGAAGCGGCCGATGACTTCAATGGGTTTGTGTAGTACGCGCTGAATGCGTGTGCATATTTCGGGTCCCAAATACGTTTGAATGTCTGGCGTATCTTCAGAGAACGTGCCAAATACCAAACCGCAAAAAACAGCAACGCGCAGTTTTCTGGGGCCGTGCTCTTCTTTGCAGAAGGAGGCGGGCATACCGCCTTGTCCTTTCACCCCTCTGGCAAAGGCCACGCCGGTTAAGTCGCCTTGGCGGTTGTAACTCCATGCGTGGTAAACACATTGAAAGTTGGCGTTTTTGCCAGACTTTTCCAGAGCGATCAATGCGCCTCTGTGGGCACACCTGTTTTCAAATGCATAGATTTGCTGGTCTTGGTCTTTGACCACCACAACAGGCGTTTCGCCAACATGTGTGGTGCGGTAGTCGCCAGCATTTTGCAGGTCAGCTTCTAAGCACAAAAAGTTCCAGGTTTTGCCATGAAAAATATCCAACTTTTCATGTTCAGCAATGTCTACATCGTTGTAGAGAGAATAAGGAATGCGCGTGAGCGAATCACTTTTCCAGTGAATTCTTTTGGTTTCCATGATGCTGATTTAATCCAATGAAACATTGGTAGTCTTGATGACCGCTTGCCATTTTTCTGATTCATCGCGCACGAATTTGGCTGTTTGCTCAGGGCTCCATCCTCTGGGCTCAGCACCTTGTTCTAAGAATTTTTGCTTAATTTCTGGGTTTGACAATGCTTCAGAGAAGGACTTGTAGATGCTGGTCATCGCTGCAGGTGGAGTTCCCGGAGGAGCCATAACTGAAAAAAATGTGACGGCCTGCATGCCTGGTAATTTTTGCTCACCGAATGTCGGAACTTGTGGCAAAGCTTTCGATCGTTGATCGTCAGCTACCGCAAAGATTCGAAGTTTGCCTGCCTGGTGAAACTGCATTGAGGAACTGAGGTTGTCAAAGAAAATATCAACGGTTCCTGCCATTAAATCGACCAACGCCGGAGCTGTGCCTTTGTAGGGAATGTGAATCAATTCGGTCCCAGTGAGCTGCATGAACATGCTTGCGGTGAGGTGTGATGTCGAACCATTGCCCTGAGAGGCGTAACTCATTTTTCCTGGGTTCGCTTTTAAATAGGCAATGAGTTCGGTTAAGTTTTTAGCCTGAACTTTAGGGCCGACTGCCAAGACATTGGGAACAGTGGCCATGACCGTGATAGGCTGCCAACGTGTGGGATCAAAATTCAGTTTTTTGTAAAGGTGGTGGTTGATTGCAACGGGGCCAGGCGGAGAAGCCAGCAATGTGCTGCCATCAGGATCAGACTTGAAAACAAAGTCTGCGCCAATATTGCCACCTGCACCCGCCTTATTTTCAACTAAAACGCCTGCAGGAAACTGAGCGCGCATTTTCTCTGCCAGCAAGCGGGGTAAAACATCGGCAGTTCCGCCTGCTGGAAATGGAACGATTAATTTCAATGGTTTAGTAGGTTGAGCCCAAGCCATGGATGTGAGTGCCAAACTGGACAGAAAGCCAGTTAAACAAATATTGATGCAGCTTCGGCAAATGGCAAGCATGTTTTCCCCTTTAGGATCTGATAAGTTACTTGCAATCATCATATCGATAAAGTTTCCTTGCAAAATTAGGGTTTTCGATTCAATTACGTAACAGTGAATTACGCTCACTAAGAACCTATGAAAAAAACTCACCAGCCTGGGGCTTGGCCCTCGCCTTTATCTGCTAGCTTGTTGGCCCAAGCGGGCAGCAGTGTCATGTGGTCGCAACCCATGGG
>JAJTDK010000121.1 GCA_021300495.1 Limnohabitans sp.
AAATGGCTTTGGAGAGCCAATGTAGCTATTTGGAGGTTTTTTTAGTGTAGATTCAGCCCTTTCGTTAGCAAACACAGGGGGTAACATGGATTTGCGCAAACTGAAAACCTTGATTGACTTGGTATCTGACTCCAACGTCACAGAATTGGAAATCACTGAAGCAGAAGGCAAAGTTCGAATTGTCAAAGGCGCCACACCCTCTGGTGCCCCTGTTTTAAGCCATCAAGTCATGGCACCTGCAGCACCAGCATTGCCTTCTGCTCCTGCTGCGCCCCCTACAGCCGCCGAAATTGCCGATGCTGCCGCGGTCACGGCCGCTGCCGTTGCGGCCGAAGTTGCCGCTGCTGGCCATACTGTCAAGTCGCCTATGGTGGGCACTTTCTACCGGTCTTCCAGCCCAGGCGCGGCACCCTTTGTACAGGTGGGTGATACCGTCAAAGAGGGTGACACCCTGTGCATCATTGAAGCCATGAAGATTTTGAACGAAATTGAATCTGACAAATCGGGCACTGTGAAACAGGTCTTGTGCGAAAACGGTCAGGCTGTGGAATACGGTCAAGCCTTGTACATCATCGAATAATTCACCGGGATTTTTATGTTCAAGAAAATTCTGGTCGCGAACCGTGGGGAAATTGCCCTTTATGTTCAAGAAAATTCTGGTCGCGAACCGTGGGGAAATTGCCCTGCGAATTCAGCGCGCATGCCGAGAGCTTGGCATCAAAGCGGTCATGGTTTACTCAGAGGCTGATCGCGAAGCCAAATACGTGAAGTTGGCTGAAGAGGCTGTTTGTATCGGCCCTGCAGCCTCCAACCTCAGCTACCTCAACATGCCGGCCATCATCTCGGCAGCCGAAGTGACCGATGCTGAAGCCATTCACCCAGGCTATGGCTTCCTAAGTGAAAACGCAGACTTTGCCGAGCGCGTTGAAAAAAGCGGCTTTCAATTCATTGGCCCCACGCCTGATTCCATTCGCATCATGGGCGATAAAGTCTCGGCCAAGCAGGCCATGATCAAAGCTGGCGTGCCGTGTGTGCCTGGTTCAGAGGGAGAGCTGCCTGACGATCCTGTCATCATTCGGCGCACAGCCAAAAGCATTGGCTACCCCGTCATCATCAAGGCGTCTGGCGGTGGCGGCGGCCGGGGTATGCGAGTGGTTCACACCGAGGCGGCTCTGATTAATGCGGTGCAAATGACCAAGGCCGAGGCGGGTGCCGCATTTGGCAATCCTGCGGTCTACATGGAAAAGTATTTGCAAAATCCGCGTCACATCGAGATCCAAATCTTGGCGGACAAGCACAAGAATGCGGTTTACCTCGGTGAGCGCGATTGCTCCATGCAGCGGCGTCACCAAAAAGTGTTGGAGGAGGCGCCAGCCCCAGGCATTCCCCGTAAACTGATCGACAAAATTGGCGAGCGCTGTGTGGCGGCTTGCAAAAAGATCAACTACCGCGGTGCCGGTACCTTTGAGTTTTTGTATGAAAACGGCGAGTTCTATTTCATTGAAATGAACACGCGTGTTCAGGTGGAGCATCCTGTCACCGAGTGGGTCACTGGCATTGACATTGTCAAAACCCAAATCATGGTGGCCGCTGGCGAAAAGTTGCCCTTCACACAGCGTCAAATTGAAATGCGTGGTCATGCCATCGAATGTCGTGTGAATGCCGAAGATCCCTTCAAGTTCACACCTTCGCCTGGTCGCATCACCACTTGGCATGCCCCTGGGGGCCCAGGCATTCGAGTTGACTCCCATGTCTACAACAACTATTTTGTGCCGCCTAACTACGACTCCATGATTGGCAAAATCATTGCCCATGGCGACACGCGCGAGCAAGCCATTGCCCGCATGCAAACTGCGTTGGCCGAAACTGTGGTGGAGGGCATTAGTACCAACGTTCCTTTGCACCGTGAAATTCTGCGCGATGCTAAATTTGTCAACGGTGGCACCAACATTCACTACTTGGAAGAGTGGCTGAGACACCGCAAAGGCTAAGCATGTTTGAACTTAACTTGCTGTGCCCTGAAGACCGCGTCGATGTTTTGAGTGAAGCCCTCGAGGCCTTGGATGCTTTGAGTGTTTCTGTCGAAGACGCAGACGCAGAAACGGAGCACGAACAAGCTTTGTTCGGCGAGCCTGGTATGCCGCCGCCCAAAGAAGGCTGGCAACGGTCCAAAGTGGTGGCCCTCTTTGCCAAAGAAGAAGTAGCGCGCGAAGCAGCCCTCCTGTTGGTTGCGCAAGATTTTTTTGAAGCCTGCAAAGTCATCTCTGTTGAGGCTGTGCCCGATCAAGACTGGGTGCGTTTGACGCAGTCCCAATTTGCACCCGTTGAAATTACCCCAGAATTTTGGATTGTGCCCACTTGGCACGAGCCGCCTTCTCAAGCGCGCGAAATCATTCGTTTAGATCCTGGTTTGGCGTTTGGTACGGGTACGCATCCCACCACGCGCATGTGTTTGCGCTGGATTGCCACGCATGACCTAAAGGGTCAGCGGGTGTTGGACTATGGCTGTGGTTCCGGTATTTTGGCCATTGGCGCTGCCAAATTTGGGGCCGATCAAATTGATGCTGTGGACATCGATGTAGCCGCTGTCACTTCAACGGCACTTAACGCGCAAGCCAACGAAGTGTCTTTGAATGCGGGCTTGCCTGAGTTGGCGCAGGGCTCTTATCACACGGTGTTGGCCAATATTTTGGCCACGCCCTTGAAAGTGTTGGCACCTTTGCTGTGCAGCCATGTGCAAGCCGGTGGCAGCTTGGTGTTGGCCGGTATCTTAGAGCGCCAAGAAGAAGAATTGATTCAGGCCTATTCACCGCATGTCAAGTTGTCGGTCGCCGATCGCGAAGATGGCTGGATTTTGATGACGGCTGAACGCGGCGCCTGCGCCTAAAACCTCATGAGCTTTTGGGGCTTGGTCGCTTGGGCAGTGTTGGGGCTGCTGGGCCTTGTGCTTCAAACTGTTTATGTGTTCAAAGACCCGCTGGCCACCTACCATCCGCGTTTAAAACCTCTTCTGCTTGAGGCATGCCAGCTTGTGGGTTGCCAAATTCAGCCGCTTCAAAAAACCGACGCCGTGGTCATCGACTATGCGTCTGTTGATGCCATTCATACCGATCAAGCGCAGGAAATTTTGGCCTATGGCGCTCAGCCCAGTCGGTGGGCCTTGCAAATTAATTTGAGAAATTCTGATTCTGTGCCAGTGGCGATGCCTTGGATTGAACTGACCTTGACCGATGCACAAGATACACCCGTGATGCGCAAGGTGTTGAACCCAGTTGACTGGGGGGCACCCGCAGTCGTGTCTCCCGGCGAAATCATTGAGCAGCAACTTCTTTTGAGTTTGAGGAAAGAAGACGCGGCTTTCATGGGTTATCGCTTACTTACTTTTTACCCTTAAGCCATTGGTTTGACCATTAAAAAAGCCCGACGCTTTTCAGCATCGGGCTTTGCTTTCGCTTAGCGCATTGACATTAAATCAGGGCTTGGCGGCCGAAGGAAACGGCCATGCAGCTTGAGGATTTAACGCTGTTGCAGCGGGAGCAGGGGCAGCGGGTGCTTTCGCTGCTTTCTTAGCTGCTTTTTTGGCAGGCTTTTTAGCGGCTTTTTTAGGGGCAGCTTTTTTAGCAGCCTTCTTAGCTACGGCTTTTTTAGCGGCTTTTTTAGGAGCTGCCTTCTTAGCTACGGCCTTCTTTGGAGCGGCTTTTTTAGGAGCTGCTTTCTTGGCTACGGCCTTCTTTGGAGCGGCTTTTTTAGGAGCTGCTTTCTTAGCTACGGCCTTCTTTGGAGCTGCTTTTTTAGGAGCTGCTTTTTTAGCGGGAGCTGCTTTTTTAGCAGGCGCTTTTCTCACAACGGCTTTTTTGGGAGCCGATTTTTTAGCTGCGGCTTTTTTGGGTGCCGCTTTTTTTGCAGTTGCCATGATTTTTTTCTCCTTGATCAATTAGAAAAATCAACAGAGGGAAACACTTTGCGAATGTTGGAGCCGCAAAGCGATTCAAGGCGCTGAGATTGAATCTCAACACCTTGAATGGGGAAAAACCTCACCCCAGCGCCGCTGAGCGCGGTCGTGGTGTGAGGTTTAAACAGGGTCGTCATGTGTGAAGTTTTAGTCCCAAGACAGGGCGCCGCCCGACTGGTATTCAATGACGCGGGTCTCGAAGAAATTGCGTTCTTTCTTCAAGTCAATCATTTCGCTCATCCATGGGAAAGGGTTCTCTTCGTTGGGGAAAAGGGCTTCCAAGCCAATTTGGGTGGCGCGGCGGTTGGCGATGTAGCGCAAGTAGCCTTTGAACATGGAGGCGTTGAGGCCGAGCACGCCGCGTGGCATGGTGTCTTCGGCATAACGGTATTCGAGTTCGACGGCCTTCAAGAACAACTCATTGATTTCGGCTTTGAACTCTGGTGTCCACAATTGTGGGTTTTCGAGTTTGATCTGGTTGATCAAGTCGATGCCAAAGTTGCAGTGCATGGATTCGTCGCGCAGGATGTATTGGTACTGCTCGGCAGCGCCTGTCATCTTGTTTTGACGGCCCAACGCCAGAATTTGGGTAAAGCCTACGTAGAAAAACAAGCCTTCCATGAGGCATGCGAACACGATGAGGGACTTTAGAAGCGTCTGATCTGTTTCTTGGGTGCCCGTTTTGAAGTGCGGGTCCATGATGGCGTGAATGAACGGAATCAGGAACTCGTCTTTGTCGCGAATGGACTGAACTTCGTTGTA
>JAJTDK010000046.1 GCA_021300495.1 Limnohabitans sp.
TTTTGGCTCATCCATAAAATCAGTTCTTCGCTCAAGCGGCTGATGTGCACCATGCACAGTGAAGCCGCCGCTGTAAACTCAATGGCAAAGTCGCGGTCGCTGACGCCATCAAGGCTGTTTTGGCACACACAAGCTTGGCCCTGTTCATCTACCATGCCTAAACTGCGAGCCACACGCTCGCGGTCAAGCGGATAAGTGGTACCAGCCAATGCGGCAGAACCCAAGGGCAAGCGGTTGGTGCGTCGACGCACATCGGTCATGCGTTCAGCATCACGCGCAAACATTTCGACATAAGCCAACAGATGATGGGCAAAGCTCACGGGTTGCGCCACTTGCAAATGCGTGAAGCCAGGCAAGATAACTTCTACATTTCGCTCAGCCACTTCAATCAATGATTTTTGCAAATCGTTTAAAAGCGCGCTGATAAGGTCTATTTCGCTGACCAACCACAAGCGCACATCGGTGGCCACTTGGTCATTGCGGCTTCGGCCTGTGTGCAGACGTTTTCCTGCATCTCCCACAATTTGCGTGAGGCGAGCTTCGATGTTGAGGTGGACGTCTTCCAGGTCCAGTTTCCAGTCAAACTGACCCTTGGTAATTTCGTCGGTAATCTGCGCCATGCCGCGCTGAATCTCGGCCAGATCTTGGGCGCTGATGATTTTTTGGGCCGACAGCATTTCGGCGTGAGCCAGGCTGCCCTGAATGTCCGATTGCCAAAGTCGCTTGTCGAAAAACACGCTCGAGGTATAGCGCTTGACCAGGTCGCTCATGGGCTCGGAAAACAAGGCCGACCAGGCCTGGGACTTTTGATCGAATTGGTTTTTAGACATTTCCAGATTTTATCGGTTTGCGGGGCTTGTGATGCCTGTGGGCAACTTAACAGGTCTTTTGTCGTGCTAGCATTTGATTTAATTGAAAAATTACGAACAAGTCACTGCTTCATACACCTTATGTCCTCCACTTTACAGCGCCCCATCGTCATTGCCACGCGTGAAAGCCGTTTAGCCTTATGGCAAGCCGAGCATGTCCAGGCCATTCTTCAGTCTCGCGGTCACACCGTCAGGCTCCTTGGAATGACCACACTCGGGGACCAAATTTTGGATCGAAGCTTAAGCAAAGTGGGCGGAAAAGGCCTCTTTGTGAAGGAGTTGGAAGTGGCGCTTTCAGAGGGTCGGGCCGACATAGCCGTGCACTCCCTCAAGGACGTTCCCATGGACATGCCCGAGGGCTTCGAGTTGGCCTGTGTCATGGAACGAGAGGACCCCCGTGATGCCTGGGTGTCTGGCCAATACGCCACTTTGATGGACTTACCGCAAGGTGCCGTGGTGGGTACGTCCAGTCTTCGCAGAACCGTTTTGCTCCGAGCACTGCGCCCTGATTTGAAAATTGAGCCTTTGCGTGGCAATTTAGACACGCGTTTGCGCAAATTGGACGAGGGCCACTATGCAGGCATTATTTTGGCTGCAGCGGGTTTGAAGCGTTTGGCATTGTCCAGTCGAATTCGCCATGTCTTTGACACTGACCAAATGTTACCAGCGGCAGGGCAGGGAGCCTTGGGCATTGAAATTTGTACTGGCCGAGCCGACTTGATCGATGCTTTGAAGCCCCTGGTCCACTCAACTTCTTGGTTGGCCGTAGCGGCAGAGCGTGCCGTCAGCCGCGCTATGGGCGGCAGTTGCTCTATGCCTTTGGCGGCGCATGCCACATTGTCTGGCGCCACACTCAGCCTGCGTGCTGCTTGGGGTGACCCGGAAGGCGCAAGCACCTTGGTCACGGCTCAAACTGTTGCTGATGTGGGCAGCCTTGAACAAGCTGAAAGCTTAGGGATTCAAGTGGCGGCTGAGCTGAGGCGTGGCGGTGCCCACTGATTCATCCCGCCTCAAGGCCATGACGCAAGTTGTGGTGACACGGCCTGAGCAAGATGCAAGCGCTTGGATTGATTCATTGAATGAAGCTGGTTTCAAAACCTCTAGATTTCCACTGCTCCAATTGACTGAGTTCTTAACGACTCAAACTGCCTTAGAAGCTTTGGCGCTTTTAAAACGTAGCCAGGCGGTCATGTTTGTCAGTGCCAATGCCGTTCGATTTTTGGCGCACGCACTTCGCCATCACCCCGATTGGGTTGATCACTTTCAGGTGGCGCGCGCTTGGTGCACGGGGCCGGGTACAGCGGCCGCTTTGGCGCAATGTGGTATTCCTGCCTGCCAGATTGATCAACCTGCATCGCAGTCACAACAACTCGATTCAGAGGCCTTGTGGGATGTCGTGGCTTCACAA
This sequence comes from Limnohabitans sp., assembly GCA_021300495.1. Classification (GTDB taxonomy): domain Bacteria; phylum Pseudomonadota; class Gammaproteobacteria; order Burkholderiales; family Burkholderiaceae_C; genus Limnohabitans_A. Next base: position 2,278 of record JAJTDK010000046.1, read on the forward strand.
GTGGTTCAAGGCATGAATGTGCTGTTTGTTCGCGGTGCTGATGAGTCGGGAACGACAGCTGGCCGAGACTGGTTGGCCTTAGAACTTGAAAAAGCGCACGTCAAGGTTTTTGCCGTTGCTGCCTATCAACGTACCCCCACTCAATTGACAGAGTCTCAAAAGGCCCAAGTTCAAAAATTCATTGCTGACGGTGCCATCTGGGTCTTCAGCAGTTCAGCAGCCCTTCAAGCCCTTGTCGCTCAATGTCCGCAAGCCAATTGGTCCATGGCCAAAGCCACGGTCACCCATCCCCGAATGGCTGACTTAGCTCAAAAAATAGGTTGGGGCGCTGTTGCTATTGCCCCACCAGGGCTCAGATCATTGCAGGCCTCTATAAAATCCCTAGCATGAGCACTGAAAATTCCAAGGAACCCACTGAGCAGCCTGCCACCACACCGATGCAGGATGCAAGGGCGCAAAAACGGCCCTTGATATTTTGGTTGCCTGTGCTGTTGGCTGTCGTGGCGGTTCTTTTCAGTGGCCTGCTTTGGGAAAAGCTTTCGCGCATTCAAGGCCAACTGGCAAGGCAAAGTGCAGATGCAGGTCAACAATCTCTGGAAGCCAAAGCTTGGGCCAAGCAAGCGCAAGACAGCGTCAAAGACAGTGCCGCCCGAATGGCATTGGTTGAGTCTCGGTTGGGCGAGGCTAGCTTGCAGCGAGCTCAACTGGAGGAGCTGATTCAAACTTTGTCGCGTTCACGTGATGAAAACTTGATTTTGGACATTGAATCTTCTCTGCGACTGGCTCAACAGCAGGCTCAATTAACCAGTAGCTTGGAGCCTTTGTTGGGCGTTCTCAAAACCGCCCAATCGCGCCTTCAAAGAGCATCCAATCCGCGCTTGATTGGCATTCAAAGAGCCATTGACCGCGACCTTGAGCTTGTCAAATCAGTTCAAATTACAGACCTGCCCGGCATGTTGTTGGTGTTAGACGAAATTGTGGCCTTGGCCGATGAGTTGCCCTTGGCCAATGAAATGAACCGAACTTCATTGACCTCCTCCAAATCGGCTGATGCCAATCCGGCCACCCCTCAGAATTCGGCTTGGTGGCAAACAGTGCTAGATCGTTTCATGCTTGAAGCGCGTGGCTTATTAAGGGTGAGTCGCATCGACAGTCCTGAGGCAGCGCTCTTGGCCCCTGAGCAAGGATTTTTTCTGCGTGAGAATTTGAAACTCAAACTGCTCAATGCACGACTGGGGTTGTTGGCCAGACAAAACGATGCTGCCCGCGCAGACATGCAAGCAGTCGCCATTGTCTTGAAAAAATATTTCGACTCAGGCGCTCGCAAAACACAACATGCATTGCAATTGTTGGAGAAAGCACAAGCATTAAGCAAAGGCAATGCCATTCCAAGACTCGATGCCACGATGGCTGCATTGGCCACGGCCTCCTCTGGAAAGTAAAACGGCATGCGTGCAGCACTTTGGCTTGTGAGTTTGTTTGCGGTGGCTGTTGCCACGGCCTTGCTGGCTTCAAACAACGTGGGTACGGTTGCTATTTTCTGGGCTCCCTACCGCGTCGATCTCTCCCTGAATTTGGTTTTGTTTGGGCTGGTCATGATTTTATTGACCTTGCATTGGGCGCAACGGGCACTCACAGCCTTGTTTGAGTTGCCTCGGCAAGCCAAGCGCTGGCGCTTGCAACAGAAGGAACGTGCAGCACACGGTGCCTTGCTAGATGCCATGGCCCAGTTTATGGAAGGCAGATTTTTGCGTGCGCGCAAATCTGCCGAGCTGGTGCTTGTCAGAGAAAAGTCTTTGTCCGACAGTGGCGAAATTTTGGAGCACGCAGGCGCCTTGCGATGTGTCGCTCATATTTTGGCGGCCGAATCTGCCCATGCATTGCATGACAAAGTCACACGTCAGTCTCATTTGGATCAAGCCTTGCAAGAGCCCGCTGGCGGCTTTGCCAAACTGCGTCAATCGCTGATGGAAGGTAGCATGCTGCGTGCCGCACGGTGGGCGCTGGATGACAGAGATGCTGCAGAGAGTTTGCTTTGGTTAGATCGATTGCCACTTGGTGTCTCACGTCGAACATTGGCCATGCGATTGCGACTGAAGGCTGCGCGCTTGGCGGGTGAGTCGTCACAGGCTTTAGACACCGCGTTGCTGCTTATCAAACACCGCGCCTTTGCGACTGAAGCTGCCGAAAGCATGATTCGCAGCTTGGTTTTTGAATTGATTTCAAAAACGCATGAGTCAGGACAAATGCAGCGACTTTGGACCCGGTTGGGTGAAGCGCAGCGTCAATCACCCGATTTGGCTATTCAAGCCGCACTGCACTGGCTAAGCCTCAAGGGAGACCCAGTTGTGATGAGGGCTTGGTTAAAGCCCATTTGGGTCAGGTGGCAGGCAAGCCCTCAGACCCTGTCCAAGGCGCAACAATTGAAGTTGACCCAGGCTTTAGAGAAAAGCTTCACAGGACAAGATACAAGCGAAGAGCGTGAGTGGTTGGCGCTCATTGAGTCGGCTCAAAAAAGCAATCCTCGTGAACCTCTTTTGCAGTTTTTAGCCGGACGCCTGTGTCAAAAAGGGCAGTTGTGGGGAAAGGCTCAATTGCTTCTTTCCCAAGCTGCACCCTCGTTAGAAGATCCTGTCATACGCAGACAGGCATGGCGCTCATTGGCAGAGCTTGCCGAACAACGTGAAGATTTGCCGGCGGCTTTAGCGGCCTTGAAGAAAGCGGCAATGGAATAAAAAAAGGGACCCTCAGGTCCCTTTTTTGGCAGAAGCAAGAACCTCAGGTTCTGTGCATCTTTTGGCCACTGGCTGCCATTAGAAAGGCAATTTCATGTCGCTTAAGTCTTTGCGAGTTTCCACCAAGACCAAAGGTCCTTCGTCAACCACCACTGCAGGCGGTCGAACGCGAGGGACATGCACGGCTTTGGGTTCGGCTGCGATGGCAGCTTGGACTTGTGCAATTTTTTCTGGATCAGAGTTGACCCACTGCAGACCTGAGCTTTGGGCGACTTGTACCAGACTTGCCATGGGCAATTCGTAGGCTTGAACCTTGGGCAAGCCTGCAGACGGCGCCGCAGTTGGCGTGGGGGCTGATACTGCGACTGGCGCTGGGGATGCAACTGACACCGCTTTGGTCGTTCCGTCCACGGGTGCAGCGGTGCTTGCGGCACGGTCAAAGTAAGAGCGCGCTGCTGGTGCGTCTTCTTGAGCTTGAACATCTTGCGAAGCTTGATCGGCTTGTAAATTTTCCGAGTTGTTACCGTCACCGTTGGTGTTGCGTTCTCTGCGATCACGTCCATAACGATCGCGTGAGCGCCGTTCTCTGCGTTCTGGTGTTCCATTTGCAGAATCTTGACGCTCTTCACCTTGAGAATTTGACTCTGAAGCGCCATTGGGCTGGCTGTCATTGTTGTAGTTCAACTCAGCTTGGGCTGGTCCGAGATTCTCTGTGTTTTCAGTGCCGCTGTTTTGGCGCGTATTCTCGTTGTTGCGACGTTCACCACGTTCACCACGTTCTCTGCGGCCTTCGCCGCGCTCGCGTCTGCCCTCTCCGCGAGGGGCTCTTTCTGGGCGTGCTTCATTGCGCGTGTCTGCTTGGCTTGAATCAGTGGCTTCAGCGTTGACATTTTGGGTGTCGACGGCATTGTTGCCATTGGGGTTGGCGTTTTCACGGCGTTCGCCGCGATCAGCGCGGTCGCCACGTTGACCATTGCGATCGCTGCGTTCTGCACCTCGGCGGTTACCGCCATTTTCGCGCGGAGCGCGTGTTTCAGTGCTCTCGTTGCGCTCGGTTGCGCCTTCAGTGCGTTCACCGCGATCATTTCGATCCCCACGCCGGCCGCCACGGCCACCGCGCCCACCCCGGCGATCGCCGTTGCGGTCGCCGCGATCATTGCGCTCGCCATCTTTGGGGGTGCGTTCGCCACGCTTGCCCACATTTTTGGCCGGCTCTTCCTGAGCTTCTGTTGTACCGCCAAACAAGCGCTTGAGCCAACCAAAGAAGCCACCTGTGCTTTCAGCCTTTGCAACGGCTTGACGGGCTTGAGTTGGGGCTGGCTTTGTAGGTTCAGGCTTAGGCACCGAAGCTGGCGCAGGTGCGTCAGGCAAAACGCCTTTGATAACAGGTGTTTGACGGTTTGTGGGCTCTTGCGAGCGACGCGTCACAGTGGTGGGATCTTCCATCACTTCAGCCATGGAGTAGCTGGCTTCAATGTTGTCCAAGCGAGGGTCATCGTGCTTCAAACGCTCTAACTTGTAGTGAGGCGTTTCCAAAGACTTGTTAGGAACCAGCAGCACATTGATGCGCTGTTTCAATTCAATCTTGGCAATTTCTGGACGTTTTTCGTTCAACAAGAAAGAAGCCACTTCCACAGGCACTTGGGCGTGCACTGCGGCCGTGTTGTCCTTCATGGACTCTTCTTGGATGATGCGCAAAATTTGCAAAGCCGAGCTCTCGGTGTCGCGAACATGGCCGGAGCCGCCGCAACGTGGGCATGGAATAGAGGAGCCTTCAGCAAGCGCAGGCTTCAAGCGTTGGCGACTCATTTCTAAGAGACCAAACTTGCTGATAGAGCCAAACTGAACACGTGCGCGGTCTTGACGCAAGGCATCGCGCAGACGATTTTCGACATCACGGCGGTTGCGCGACTCTTCCATGTCAATGAAGTCAATGACGATCAGGCCACCCAAATCGCGCAAGCGCATTTGGCGGGCCACTTCGTCGGCGGCTTCTAGGTTGGTGCGGGTGGCGGTTTCTTCAATGTCGCCGCCTTTGATGGCACGTGCAGAGTTCACGTCCACCGACACCAAGGCTTCAGTGTGGTCAATGACGATGGCGCCGCCTGATGGCAACTGCACAGTGCGCGCATAAGCCGATTCAATTTGGTGCTCAATTTGGAAACGACTGAAGAGCGGTGCATCGTCGCGGTAACGCTTCACACGCGGTGCAAACTCGGGCATGACGTGGCTCATAAACTGCTGAGCTTGATCGTAGATGTCGTCGGTGTCGATCAGGATGTCGCCGATGTCGCTGTTGAAGTAATCGCGAATGGCACGAATGACCAAGCTGGATTCTTGGTAAATCAGGAAGGCGCCTTTGGCACCTTGCGTGGCGCCGTCTATGGCGGCCCACAGCTTGAGCAAATAGTTCAAGTCCCATTGCAATTCAGGTGCGCTGCGACCAATACCAGCAGTGCGGGCAATGATGGACATCCCTTTGGGATATTCCAACTGGTCCATGGCTTCTTTGAGTTCGGCGCGGTCATCGCCTTCAATGCGACGGCTAACGCCACCGCCGCGTGGGTTGTTGGGCATGAGGACCACATAGCGTCCGGCCAAACTGATGAAGGTGGTGAGAGCGGCGCCTTTGTTGCCACGTTCTTCTTTTTCTACCTGTACCAAAAGCTCTTGGCCTTCGCGAATCACATCGTTGATGCGCGCTTGGCTAACAGGCACGCCTTCGGCAAAGTATTGGCGTGAGATTTCTTTGAAAGGCAAGAAGCCGTGGCGCTCTTCGCCGTAGTCGACGAAGCAGGCTTCAAGCGAGGGCTCGACACGCGTGACAACCGCCTTGTAGATGTTGCCTTTACGTTGTTCGCGGCCTTCAATTTCAATTTCGTAGTCGAGGAGTTTTTGTCCATCGACGATGGCCAAGCGGCGTTCTTCAGCCTGTGTGGCGTTGATCAGCATCCGTTTCATGATGCGTCCCTTCTTTTCAATGTGTCAGCAAAACAAGCCCCGCCAAATTTGACGTTGGGGCCGGATCACCTGTTTAGCAACCAGCTCTTAAAGAGCCAACGGTGCCGAGACTGACGTTCGAAACGAAGGGAATTGCCAAAAGATTCCGACATTCATGGGCGCAAGTTTGTCGCTGGAATGTGAAAAGGGGCGCGTGGAAGAATCGAGGCTGTGAGCGCGCGCAGGCAATGGTGTCTCGAGCGGCGCAAATAGCCACTGCAAGAAAGACAGCAAAGATCCAAACAACACACTCATTTCGATTCAATCCGTTCAGTAGCTGAAAAGCTGCTGACTAAAAATATTCCGTATCTGGGTTTCAAAGCATCGGTCCAACCAAAAAGATCGTCTGCCACTGTTGGCCCTGGCCTTCAGTCTGCAGATTTCGCTCATGGCGGCATCGAACTTACGGCGCTTGTTGGCGGAGAGTGAACTAAACTCCTGTCATCAGGAATTCATTTCCATTCAAATCAACCACTTACAGCACAACGCCGGTGAATCGCATTATAGGGCCTCAAGCCGCACATTCAGACATTTCTGCGGCCACATATCCGGCCGTTGAGGTCAAATGGCTCACTGTGGACGAGGAGTCGGCTGGCCAACGCTTGGACAACTTCCTCATTCGGCATCTCAAAGGAGTCCCCAAAACGCACATTTATCGAATCATTCGAAGTGGTGAAGTTCGAGTGAACAAGGGGCGTGCTTCGGCAGATACACGGATTGAGACGGGTGATGTTGTTCGGTTACCGCCTGTGAGAATTTCGGACAAAGTCGCTGAAAAGGCGGCCAGACCAGCGCCGGGACGAGAATTCCCCCTGTTGTTAGAAGACGACGCTTTGATGGCCATCGACAAGCCCTCAGGCGTAGCGGTGCATGGGGGATCAGGTGTGAGTTTTGGGGTGATTGAGCAGCTGCGTCAGGCCAGGCCGCTGGCAAAACTGCTCGAATTGGTGCACCGATTGGACCGTGAAACCAGCGGCATCTTGTTGGTGGCCAAGAAAAGAAGTGCCCTCAAGCACCTTCAAGACCAATTCAGAGAGCGGGAAACAGGCAAGACCTACCTTGCCCTGGTGCAAGGCAGCTGGCCTGAAAAGTTAAAGGTCATAGACAGCGCGTTGCACAAATACCTTTTGCCAGACGGCGAGCGTCGTGTGAAGATCACATCCAACGAGGACCCTGATGGCATGCGGTCCATCACCTTGGTGAAAGTGGCAGAGCGCTTGGTGGGTTGCACCTTGTTAGAGGTCACCATCAAGACAGGTCGGACCCATCAAATTAGGGTGCACTTGGCATCTCAAGGGCACCCCATTGCCGGCGACGATAAATACGGTGATTTTGAGTGGAATAAAGTACTTCAAAAACAAGGCCTGAAGAGAATGTTTTTGCATGCCTGGCGTCTGCAGTTTTCGCACCCCGCTACCGGCAAGCGAGTCGAGTTGAAATCAAGCCTTCCTTCAGAACTCCAACTGTATGTCAACCATGCCAAACCCAAGTCTACGTCCCCGCCAGTTTGACCTGATCGCCTTCGATTGGGATGGCACGCTGTTCGATTCCACCGCCATCATCACGCGTTGCATTCAGCGTGCCGTGGTCGATGTCGGCGGGCAAGAGCCCAGCAAAGAAGCTGCGTCGTACGTCATCGGCTTGGGATTGATGCAAGCACTGGCGCACGCCGCCCCCGATGTGCCTGTTGAAAAATACCCAGAACTTGGACAGCGCTATCGGCACCACTACACGGCACACCAAAACGACATTGTTCTTTTTGACGGCGTCTTGCCCATGTTGGCTGACTTGAAATCGCGGCACCATTGGTTAACGGTGGCCACTGGCAAGAGCCGCAAAGGTTTGAACGAAGCCTTGCATGATGTTGACTTAAAGGGTGTGTTTGATGGCTCACGCACAGCAGATGAAACAGCAGGCAAGCCCAGCCCAATCATGTTGCATGAGTTGATGCGAGAATTTGGTGTGGAGGCTAATCGCACTCTGATGATTGGCGATACAACGCACGATTTGCAAATGGCTTTGAATGCGGGATGTGCCAGCGTTGGGGTCAGTTATGGCGCTCACGAGCCTTCTGCTTTCCACGATTTGAAGCCGAAGTTCATTGCGCATTCAGTGTCTGAACTTCATCAATGGTTATTTGAAAATGCTTGATAACACCGTCATACCTTTGTGCCATTCAAATGAACTGAGCGATGGGGGCTTGGCTGTTCCGTTTGATGTGATTTATGGCGGCCAAACTTGCAGGGCCTTTGCCATCCGTTTCAAAGGGGTGGCGCATGCTTACTTGAACCGGTGCAGCCATGTAGCCATGGAAATGGATTTTCAACCCAACCGATTTTTCGATACAACTGGACAATTCCTCATTTGCTCAACACATGGTGCTTTGTACCGACCTGATTCTGGCGCCTGCGCGGGCGGCCCTTGCAATGGCGGTTTGATCCCAATCACCTTGTCGGAGCAAGGCGGTGTGGTTCACTGGCATACTGATTTCAATTTAAAACCTTTTGAGTTCACATGAGTTCTGAAAATCCTGAGTCATCGATTCCACCCAACCAGACCTTGGATCGTCAGGCTTCCTTGGGTCCTTCTGCACAGTCTTCCGTTCAAAGCGCTGAGGCTCATTGGGAACGCAAGATCTTGTCAGACTTGGTTCAGTCCAATTTGAAAGAGCAACAAGCCTCGCGTCGATGGAAAGTGGGTTTGAGGCTGGGCTGGTTGTTGTTTTGGTTGGTGGTGTTGTGGCAGGTGTTTTCACACAACCAAACTTCTACCAGCATCACAAAGCCGCATACCGCCCTGGTCAATATCAAAGGTGAAATTGCCGATGGCGCAGATGCCAGTGCAGAAAATGTGGTGGCTTCAATGCGCGCCGCCTTGGAAGATTCTGGCTCGCAAGCCTTGATTTTGCTCATCAACTCTCCCGGTGGCAGTCCTGTTCAGGCCGGCATCATCAATGATGAAATCGTTCGACTCAAAGCGCTTCATCAGAAGCCCATTTATGCAGTGGTTGAAGAGTCATGTGCATCGGCGGCCTACTACATTGCTGCGGCAACTGACAAAATTTATGTCGACAAAGCCAGCATTGTGGGCAGCATTGGGGTGCTCATGGATGGCTTTGGCTTTACCGGCTTGATGGACAAACTCGGTGTCGAAAGACGGCTCATGACGGCGGGTGAAAACAAGGGATTTTTAGACCCCTTTAGCCCTCAGACTGAGGCGCAGCGAAAACACGCGCAGTTCATGCTGAACGACATTCATTCGCAGTTCATTGAGGTGGTTAAAAAAGGTCGAGGCGATCGTTTGAAAGAAACACCAGGCATGTTCAGTGGTTTATTTTGGACGGGTCAGCAAGCGGTTGAGTTGGGTTTGGCCGATGAATTGGCCAGCATCGACCAAGTAGCGCGTGATGTGGTGAAAGCTGAAGATCTGGTTGACTATTCACGCCAAGACAATGTGGCTGAGCGTTTGGTAAAGCGCTTTGGCGCAGCCATGGGTGAAGGCGCATGGAAAGCCATGCGCTCTGGTACCGTCATTCGCTAATCGATTTTCTAAAAGCTTCAGTTGAGGCTTTTTTTTGAATGGGCCGCTTAAACGCCAATTGCAAAAACCGCTGGCGTCTGATTGTTCAGACCTTCAGGCAATTGCCCTAAGGGCAACTTTCGCCACTGTTGCGTTGTCGAACTTTGATTGACCGCGCTCGTCAATGTCAAGCCGCTGCTAAACGCCAGTCGGCTACCGGGCTGCAAAGTTTGAACAAGTGAAGACCAAAGTGCCGCGTTGCGATAAGGGGTCTCAATGAAGAGTTGCGTTTGACCTGACTTCAAAGCGCATTGTTCTAACTCTTTAATTCTTCGGGCCCTATCTTGAGGCTCCTGCGGCAGGTACCCAACAAACGCAAAATTTTGTCCATTCAAGCCACTGCTGGCCAATGCCAAAAGCAATGAAACAGGCCCGACCAGGGGAATGACTCGAATGCCAAGTTCGTGCGCTGCACGAACCACTGAGCTACCAGGATCGGCGACCGCTGGCATGCCAGCTTCGCTGACCAAACCCATGTCCTCGCCTTCCAGCGCAGTTGCCAATAAGGGCTTGGCATCAAAGCCACCCAGGTGATCGCCTTTCTTATGCACTTGCCTTGGCAACTCGACAACGGTTTGTGTTTGGATGCTTGCTTTCAAAGGGGTGCATGCATCGATTCGTTTGAGATAGGCGCGTGTGGTCTTGGCGTTCTCGCAAATCCAGTGTGTGATGTTGGCGGCTGCTGAGATGGTTCCCATGGGCATCACTTGTTGCAGATCAATGTCTTCGTCGCAACCAAAGTCAAGCGGGGCTGGGACTAAAAAAAGTTTGCCAAATTGGCGCTGTGCTTGTGTCATAACAATTTCACACCCGCTTCTCTAAGCATTTGACTTGTTCTGATCAGTGGGAGGCCGATCAATGCGGTGGGATCGTCGTTGTCAATTGCATCCAAAAGCGCAATGCCCAGACCTTCGCTTTTGGCGCTACCTGCGCAGTCGTAAGGTTCCTCGGCCCGTAAATAAGTTTCAATTTCAGCGTCGCTTAAATCGCGAAACTTCACTTTCACTTCAGCCAAATCGGTGCGCTCATAACCTGTGGCAATACACACAACTGACAGCGCTGTTTGAAAAATAACCGTTTTGCCGCGCATGCGCTGCAATTGCAAGATGGCGTTGGCGTGGTTACCAGGTTTGCCTAGGGGTGTTCCTTCTAAGTCTGCGACTTGGTCAGAGCCAATCACGACGGCCTCTGGATATTTGAGCGCAACGGCGCGAGCCTTGGCCAGCGCCAATCGGAGAGCCAAGTCTTTGGGCGACTCATTGCTGTGTGGCGTTTCATCCACATCTGGCGATGCAGTTTCAAATGGAATTCGCAGCCTAGTCAGCAATTCTTTGCGGTAACGAGAAGTCGAGCCCAAGATTAGAGGACGGCCTGACGAGGCCAATGTGGTTTGTTGATTGTCTTTGGACATCCCTCAATTCTCTTACACTGAAGGCATGGATAAAAAAATTGATTTGAATCGCCTCAATGTCAAGGCTTTTGCAAGAGAGGGGCTCGGTTTGCAAGGGCAAATGAGTCTGGCCCAGTTTGGTAGATTGGCTGAATTGGCTTTAAGCCCTGTTGAGTCCTCTTTGCAAGATTCAGGACCGCCGACCGAGGTTTCATGGGACATTCAAGCAGAGTTGGTGCCAATTTCGGGTGCAGATTCTCAAATTTGGATGTATTTGAAAGC
>JAJTDK010000047.1 GCA_021300495.1 Limnohabitans sp.
GAAGTTGGCTACTGTTTTGGGGGCCTTTTCAGGATAAAGCTCCACCATGATGTCGCCCAAGTTCGTGGCAATTTTGACCTTGGGTGATTCTTGAGCCTGACTCAGCAAAGGGGTCACTGTCATGCCCACAATCAGCGCACATGCACTGAAAAGAGCCCCTATTTTTCGGCGATAAAGGTTTGGAGTCATGGCAATTAACGCAAAGTTTGTGTGTTGGTGGTGACAGCTGAGGGCGCTGGCAAAGGCAATAGCATTGGGCCTTCTTTGGCGTTTTTGGCTTGTGCGTAGGCTTGTTGGGCCATGGCGCTGTACAAATCGCCTAAATTTTGAAGTGCAATTTTGTAGTGGGGCCGCGCTTGAATGGCCGACGTGAGTGCCGACAAGGCCTCATCGTATTTCCCCTGTGCTGCTAAAAGCACACCTAAGTTGTTGTAGGGCTCTGGCAACTCGGGAAATTCTTGGATGAGAGCTTGCAGTTCTTGTACAGCTTTGCCAACTTGCCCTTGACCCGCCAAAATTTGACTGTTCATGAAGCGAAACTGTGGAGAGACGGGTGAGCTTGCAGTTGGGCCATTTTGCTTGATGGCCAATTGAAGCTTTTGCTGCGCTTGAGTCCATTGTTTTTTTCGAATGAGTTCTTCAATTTCTGCACTGTCATTGGCCCATGTCAAGCTGCTGCCAAAACAGAGCAAGATGGGTAAAACACGCGATAGAACCCAATGGTGAGACATATAGATAGAATTTGAGATGTGAAATACAGGCTAAATGGCTTGAATACGGCTAGTTTGTTCTAAAGTTAGACTTTGCCAGTGACTTATTTGGGCCTTATACTGAGTTAAATTGTAACGGAGGCCGCTGTTCTGGTCTGCCATTGCAACAACTAGGGGGCTGCGGCCCCTTTTTGCACCCTTACAAGAAAAATACAGTATTTCATGAGCTTGCGCATTTACAACACGCTGTCTCGAGCGGTTGAGAAATTTACTCCCTTAGAAGCGGGTCACGTTCGCATGTACGTCTGCGGCATGACGGTATTTGATTTTTGCCATGTGGGCCATGCAAGGTCCAATGTGGCCTTTGATGTGGTCCAGCGGTGGCTCAAGGTCAGTGGCTACAAAGTCACTCACATTCGAAACATCACCGACATTGACGACAAAATCATCAAACGTGCTGTTGAAAACGGCGAATCTATCCGAGCCCTGACAAATCGCATGGTTGACGCCATGCACGAAGACTTTGATGCCCTTGGCATAGCCCGCCCTACAGCCGAGCCTCGTGCAACAGAGTTTGTGCCGCAAATGCTTCACATGATTGGCGTCCTTGAAGAAAAGGGCTTGGCTTACCGAACCCCCCAAGGCGATGTGAATTATGCGGTGCGCAAGTTCCCTGGTTATGGCAAGTTGTCTGGTAAGTCACTTGACGAGTTGCACGCAGGTGAGCGCGTAGCAGTTTTAGATGGCAAGGAAGACCCGTTAGATTTTGTGCTGTGGAAGGGGGCCAAAACCTCAGAACCCGCCGACGTCAAATGGGACAGCAAATTTGGCCCAGGCCGCCCAGGCTGGCACATTGAGTGCTCGGCCATGGCTTGCCAAATGCTGGGCAACAGTTTTGACATTCACGCAGGCGGCGCTGACTTGCAGTTTCCACACCATGAAAACGAAATTGCCCAGAGCGAAGGCGCAACCGGACAGCCATTTGCTCAGTATTGGATGCACAACGGTTTCATCAACATTGACAATGAAAAAATGTCCAAAAGTTTGGGCAATTTTTTCACTATTCGCGATGTTCTAAAGTCATTCGATGCAGAAACCGTGCGCTTCTATTTGGTCAGAAGCCATTACAGAACTTCTTTGAATTACTCGGATCAAAATTTGAACGATGCGCGCAGTGGCCTGAAGCGCCTCTACACAGCCTTGCAAGCGGTCGTGCCTTCCAATGTGCAAATTGATTGGGGCAACCCCTATGCCGCGCGATTCAAAGCCGCCATGGACGAAGACTTTGGTACCCCCGAAGCTGTGGCAGTTCTGTTCGATTTGGCGGGAGAAGTCAACCGCAGCAAGTCAGCCGATCAAGCCGGCTTATTGAAAGCTCTTGGTAATATTTTGGGAATTTTGCAAAACGATCCGGTTACCTTCTTACAGGCTGGTGCTGGTTTGGACGAAGCCGCTATTCAGGCTTACATTCAAGCACGCACAGATGCCAAGGCGGCCAAGAATTTTGCTGAAGCTGATCGCATTCGCAAGCACTTACTAGAGCAGGGCATTGAGCTCAAAGATTCAGCTGCTGGCACCACCTGGGAGGCTGCTCAATGAGTCATTCTGACATTGTCATCACACCAGAGTATTGGGCTGCTGCTTGCGCGCATCTGTCAAAAAAAGACAGGGTCATGAAGCGCCTGATTCCTCAATTTGGCGATGCCTGTTTGGTGTCGCGCGGCGATGCTTTTGTCACTTTGGCGCGCAGCATTGTGGGTCAGCAAATTTCAGTCAAAGCCGCTCAGTCGGTTTGGAATAAATTTTCTGCCTTGAACAAAAAAATCACACCCGCTGGCGTGTTGAAATTGAAAGTAGATGACATGCGCGCGGCCGGTTTGTCAGCGCGCAAAGTTGAATATCTGGTTGACTTAGCGCTTAATTTCCATGGCAAAAATGTCAGTGTCAAAGAATGGCAGCAGATGGACGATGAAGCCATCATTGATGAATTGGTGGCCATTCGGGGCATTGGCCGCTGGACGGCCGAGATGTTTTTGATCTTTCACCTCATGCGTCCCAACGTCTTGCCCCTCGACGACGTGGGCCTGATCAATGGCATCAGCAAAAACTATTTTTCTGGCGAACCCGTGAGCCGCAGCGATGCCCGCGAGGTCGCGCAAGCGTGGCAACCCTACAGCACGGTTGCAACTTGGTATATTTGGCGGTCTCTCGACCCCGTACCGGTTGAGTATTGAGCTAGATAAAGGAGGCCCATTTTGGCCAAGCGCACATTCCTAGACTTTGAGCAGCCAGTGGCAGAGCTCGAAGGCAAAATTGAAGAGCTTCGCTATGTGCAAAGCGAATCAGCCGTTGATATTTCCGAAGAAATTGACCAGCTCAGTAAAAAGAGCCAACAGCTGACCAAAGACATTTACTCCGACTTGACGGCCTGGCAAATTACCAAAATTGCCCGTCATCCTGAGCGTCCTTACACACTGGATTACATCCGCGAAATTTTCACGGACTTTGTGGAAATGCATGGCGACCGTCACTTTGCCGACGACTTGTCCATTGTGGGTGGTTTGGCCCGCTTCAATGGATCGCCTTGTATGGTGCTCGGTCATCAAAAGGGCCGTGATACCAAAGAACGCACGCAGCGCAACTTTGGCATGAGCAAGCCAGAAGGCTATCGCAAAGCTTTGCGTCTCATGAAGACCGCAGAAAAATTCAAACTGCCCGTATTCACGTTTGTTGACACGCCGGGCGCATACCCAGGTATTGATGCCGAAGAGCGCAGCCAGTCAGAGGCCATCGGTCGCAACATTTTTGAAATGGCGCAACTGGAAGTGCCCATCATCACCACCATCATCGGTGAAGGTGGCTCCGGCGGCGCATTGGCCATCTCTGTGGCCGATTCAGTGCTCATGCTTCAGTACTCTGTTTATTCTGTCATTAGCCCAGAAGGTTGTGCCTCCATTTTGTGGAAAACCTCCGACAAAGCAGAAGAAGCAGCTGAGGCGCTAGGCATTACCGCCCACCGTTTAAAAGCTTTGAATTTGGTCGACAAAATTGTGAACGAGCCGGTCGGGGGTGCGCATCGCGACCCTGCTCAAATGGCTGCATTTTTGAAGCGTGCTTTGGGAGACGCGTGGCGTCAGGTCACCGATTTGAAACCCAAAGAATTGGTCGACCGTCGCTACGAGCGTTTGCAAAGCTATGGCCGTTTCACAGACACCAAAGTCGGCAAATAATTCTGCGAATTCAGGTGTGGGCTTGCTTCCGCCCAGTTTTCAGCCTTCGCTCCCTTTGGCCATCGCTTTCAGCGGTGGTGCAGATTCCACCGCTTTGCTGGTGGCGTGTGTCAGGCAGTGGCCAGGGCAGGTGAGGGCCATTCACATTCACCATGGTTTGCAGGCGGCGGCCGATGGCTTTGCAAGCCACTGCCAAGCTTTGTGTGAACAACTGCAAGTTCCCTTAGTGCTTTGCAAAGTCAATGCCAAAAACGAAGCAGGTCAGAGCCCAGAAGACGCTGCCAGAAAGGCGCGCTATACGGCACTTAGTGAAGCTGTTCACTCGCATCCTTCATTGCTGGGGGTGAAAGAAATTGCAGTGGCACAGCATTCTGATGATCAAGTAGAAACATTGTTGCTGGCGCTGTCGCGCGGCGCTGGATTGCCGGGCTTGGCCAGCATGCCATCCAAATGGATGCGAGATGGTTTGCAATGGCATCGGCCTTTGTTAGGTGTGCCTGGCGTAAAGTTGCGTGAATACCTCACGCATGCTGAAGTGACGTGGGTAGAAGACCCCACCAACCAAGACGAGCAATTCACCCGCAACCGCATTCGTGCCCAGTTGTTGCCTGCTTTGGAGCGAGCTTTTCCTCAATTCAGAGACACCTTTTCCAGGAGCGCTTCGCACGCAGCAGAAGCGCAAGAAATTTTGAACGAGGTTGCTGTGGCAGATTTATCTAGCCTAATGGCTTCTGGTGGGCTCAACATCAAGGCCTTGCAGCAACTTAGTTCTGCCAGGCAGTCTTTGGTACTTCGGCATTGGTTGAAGGTTCACCACCAAACCACGCCGAGCACCGTTCAAATGAGCGAGTTGTTGTCGCAAATTGCTGCTTGCACCACGCGCGGCCATCAATTGCGACTGAAGGTGGGGCGAGGGTATGCGTTAAGGGATGGGCAAGTCTTGACTTGGTCCGATCAGGTTTAGCCTCTTAAATCCCTTCAAATCGAGGGTTCTCCCGAGTACAATCGACGGGTTTTGCTGAAATTTCCCTTTTATAACTTCTAAAAATGGCACTGATCGTTCACAAATACGGCGGCACTTCGATGGGCTCAACAGAGCGCATTCGAAATGTTGCCAAACGCGTCGCCAAATGGGCTAGGGCGGGTCACCAAATGGTGGTGGTGCCAAGCGCCATGAGCGGCGAAACCAATCGCCTGTTGGGCTTGGCCAAAGAATTGGCGCCCGCCAAAACAGACACGGCCTACGACCGCGAACTCGACATGTTGGCCTCAACAGGCGAGCAAGCATCTTCCGCCTTGCTGGCCATCGCTTTGCAGTCTGAGGGCATGGAATCGGTCAGCTATGCTGGCTGGCAAGTACCCATCAAGACCAATAGCGCTTTTACCAAGGCGCGCATTGAATCAATTGATGATGTGCGCGTTCGCAAAGACTTAGCGGCTGGCCGTGTGGTCATCGTGACGGGCTTCCAAGGTGTAGACCCAGACGGCAACATCACCACCTTGGGCCGAGGTGGTTCAGACACCTCTGCAGTCGCCGTTGCTGCCGCCATGAAAGCCGACGAGTGTCTGATTTACACCGACGTGGATGGTGTCTACACCACTGACCCCCGCGTGGTGCCTGAGGCCCGTCGCTTGAAAACAGTTAGCTTTGAAGAGATGCTGGAAATGGCATCCCTCGGCTCTAAAGTTTTGCAAATTCGATCTGTTGAGTTTGCAGGCAAATACAAAGTGCCTATGCGTGTGCTGTCTAGCTTCACACCTTGGGACATCGACATTCATGAAGAAGCCAAGTCTGGCACGCTGATCACTTTTGAGGAAGACGAAAAAATGGAACAAGCCGTAGTCTCCGGCATTGCGTTTAACCGCGATGAAGCCAAAATTTCTGTGTTGGGCGTGCCCGACAAACCTGGCATCGCTTACCAAATTTTGGGTGCAGTGGCCGACGCCAACATTGAAGTTGACGTGATCATTCAAAATTTGAGCAAAGATGGCAAAACCGACTTCAGCTTCACAGTGCACCGCAATGATTTTGCGCGCACCATGGATTTGCTCAAGGAAAAGGTGTTGCCGTCTTTGGGCGCCAGCGAAGTCATCGGCGATGCCAAAATTTGCAAAGTGTCTATCGTGGGCATAGGCATGCGAAGCCACGTTGGAATTGCCAGCAAAATGTTCAGGTCTTTGAGCGAAGAGGGCATCAACATTCAGATGATTTCTACGTCCGAAATTAAAACCTCTGTGGTAATTGACGAGAAATACATGGAATTGGCGGTAAGGGCCTTGCACAAAGCCTTTGATTTAGACCAAGCCTGATATAATTTTTGAGTGCTGGAATCGTGACCGAGTGGCCGAAGGTGCTCCCCTGCTAAGGGAGTATAGGGTGTAGAGCCTTATCGAGAGTTCGAATCTCTCCGATTCCGCCAGCTAGTTTAAAAAGCCGTTGATCTTTGAATCAGCGGCTTTTTTTTGGCTGTATTTTCGCCAACCAATCCTGTAAATTAATGTTACTCTGACCCCAATTATTCAAGAGGGAATTGCACATGAGAGTTTTGGCAATGTGGATCTTTGCCTTGCTGACGTTGCAAGGCTGCTCGGTAGTTCAAACAGTTGAGCCTTGGCAGAAGGGCAACTTGGCAAAGCCAGAAATGACCTTTGATGACGATCCCTTAGAGCGAGGGTACCGAGAACACATCTACACCAGCAAGGAAGCATCGGCCGGTGGTTCGGGTTTAGGCGGAGGTGGTTGTGGTTGCAACTAAACATCACACCGAACTGGGCACTGCGCTGCTCAGTGCCGCCATGGCTTTGCCTTGCATCGTCAGCACAGCACATGCCGAAAGTGCTCCTGAAAAAGGCACACTCAGTTTCAAATACTTGAACTACAAAGAAAGTCAGCAAACTTCCAGTGACGCGCTAGGCGTGTATGGGCGGGCTGACAGCAAGTCGGGCGCATCAGCATATGACGACCGAATTCTTGTCAAAGCCACTTCGAGCAGTTTGGTCGTGCCACTCAACTCCGAATGGTCAATGTCGGGTACGCTTATTACCGACGCCATTTCTGGTGCATCACCGGCTTATCACACGCAGGCTTTGTCTTATTTGAAAGATTTTCGTCGGGCAGTTGAT
The DNA here is from genome assembly GCA_021300495.1 of Limnohabitans sp. GTDB lineage: Bacteria > Pseudomonadota > Gammaproteobacteria > Burkholderiales > Burkholderiaceae_C > Limnohabitans_A. The sequence continues at coordinate 7,064 of JAJTDK010000047.1, forward strand.
GCGTCAGTCACCCGCTATTTGCCAAACGGCACCTTGACGGTGGGCATGAGCCATTCTGGTGAAAACGATTACGTATCTCGCGCTGCTTCCTTGCTTGCGACGCGTTCATCTGAGAACAAAAATACCACTTGGACAGCCGGCCTTGCCGTCAACCGCGATCAAATCAATCCAGCCAATCAAATTGTTTTGAATGAGACCAAGCGCAGCAGTGAGGTGTTGTTAGGGGTCACACAAGTGGTCACCATGAACGACATCGTGCAATTCAACATGGGTTACTACAAAGGGCAGGGGTATTTTTCTGACCCCTACAAAATTTACGACGAACGGCCCAGGGACCGCACGCAACAAAAGTTTCAGACGCGCTGGAACCATTACTTCAATGATTTGAACGCCACCTCTCGTTTGGCCTATCGTTACTACACCGACAGTTGGGGAATTCGATCGCACACCTTGGACGCAGAGTGGGTGCAGCAAATCGGAAATGGTTGGAGTGCTGCGCCTGCAGTGCGTTATTACTCTCAAACTGCGGCCAAGTTTTATGTAGAGGTCGATCCTTCTATATTGCCTTTTCCCCCTAGTCCACCGGCCAATGCAAAGTACTTTTCAGAAGACCAACGCATGAGTGCTTTTGGTGGTTTAACCTTGGGTATGAAACTCACCAAGCAACTTAACCTCGACACCAAGGTCGATGTGAAGTTGGAGCAATATGGCCAGAAGGGCATTTGGATTTTGTCGGGCAACGGCAGCAAAGGCTTGGCACCGTTTTATGCGCGCAATCTTCAAGTGGGTATCACGCGCTCATTCTAATGGTGTCGAAAGCAATGCCATTGAAAGTTCATCGCCAGACGTTTAAGGCGATGGGCAGCGCTTGTGAAGTGGTGTTGACATCTCATACTCAAAAAGAGGCCGAGTCAATGGCCAATTTGGCCATTGATGAAGTACTTCGCATTGAACGCAAATATTCTCGCTACACCACCGATTCCATCATTGCGAAAATCAATCAACAGGCTGGGTGCGAGGCAGTGCAATGTGACGATGAAACTTGGGCTTTGTTTCAGTTTGCTTCTCAGCTCTTTGATAAAAGCGATGGCTTGTTTGACATCACCTCGGGCGTATTGCGACAGGCGTGGAATTTTAAAAAGCCTGAAGTACCGACCTCTCAAAAGTTAGAGGCTTTGTTACCGCTCGTGGGTTGGAAAAAAGTGGTGTTACAAGAGCAACGCATTGCCTTGCCTTTGGCTGGCATGGAAGTAGACTTGGGCGGCTTTGGCAAAGAGTATGCTGCCGATCGTGCAGCGCAGGTTCTCAAAGAAAAAGGTGTGACCCATGGTTACGTGAATTTGGCTGGCGACATGCGCTTTCTCGGGCCCAAGTCTACGGGTGAGCCTTGGATGATTGGCATTCAAGATCCGCGTGTGCGTGATCAGGTCGTGGCCACCCTGCCAATCACGATGGGTGGCTTGGCCACCAGTGGCGATTACGAGCGCTATTTTGAATTGAATGGGCAGCGCTATTGTCATGTTTTGAATCCTAAAACGGGTATGCCAGTCAGCTACTGGCGCTCAGTGAGTGTCACGTCGCCTGCAACGGTGGTGTCGGGTTGCACAACGACCATGGCGATGTTGAAGGAGGCAGAGGGCCTAGCATTTTTACAAGCAACTGGCTTTGATTTTTTTGCCATTGATCACACAGGTCAAGTGCATTTGCGACATGAAACACAAGCTGCATTAAACTGATGCTTATGACTTTGAAGTTATTCCATAGGGCGTTAATCGCTTTGCTCATTCAGGCAAGTCCAGTTTGGGCAGTTGAGGTAGGAAAGCCCTTGCCAGATTTGGGCTTGGCTGAAGTTCAAAAAACCAAGGGCCAATACATTTACATCGACTACTGGGCATCGTGGTGTGGCCCTTGTCGCCAATCTTTTCCTTGGATGAATGCATTGCAGGCTAAGTTGGGACCAAAGGGTTTGAAAGTGGTGGCTGTGAACGTTGACGCTAAGCGCGCAGATGCAGACAAGTTTTTATCACACACACCCGCTCAGTTCACCATTGCCTATGACCCTCAAGGTGAGACCGCAAAAAAGTTGGCCATTAAAACCATGCCGACTTCGATGTTGGTGAGCCCAGAGGGACGGGTGTTGTTTGTGCACTCTGGCTTTAGGGCTGAGGAGACGTTGCAGCTTGAGGCTAGGATTTCAGCGGCCATGGGCAATTGACCTTTTATTGCTGAGTCCATCAATTTTCGAAATGCTAAGTTATGCGCAAATATTCCATGCTAGCTTGCTTTTTGTCAGTCGCTTTTTTAGCGTTACCGACAAATGCGCAAACCACATCTCCTTTTCGATTTGCTGGCGTCGATGTGCCCGCTCCCTTGCCAGTTCAGAACGTGCAAGATGTTTACTGGGGAAAGACCGTCGATGATCCTTATCGTTTTCTAGAACAGGTCAAAGACCCTTCAGTCGTGAACTGGATGCGTGGGCAGGCCGATGCAACCGATGCCATATTGAAACGTTTGCCAGGTCGCCAAACTGTATTCAACTCCCTTAAAGAAAAAGACTTGGTAGCGGGAGCCGTCGTATCAAGCATCCAACGAACGGCGGGTAATCGTTGGTTTTATTTGAAGCGCTTACAAGGACAATCGCAAGCTAAACTGGTTTGGCGCGACAGCGTGAACGGCGAAGAAAAGTTGTTGGTTGACCCTGAGGTGCTGACCAAAGAAAAAGGCAAGCCTTACGCCATCCAAAGTTTTCATCCCTCACCTGATGGTAAATTAATCGCCTACGGCATGCATGCATCAGGGTCTGAAATTGGCAGTATGTTTGTCATTGATGTAGCTACTGGGAAGTTGGTGGTGCCACCCATCGATCGCGTTCGATTTGCAGGCGCCAGTTGGCGTGAAAACAGTTCAGGCTTGTTTTTCTCGCGCTTGCGGCCTGGTTTTGAAAGTATGAAATCTACTGAACGCTTTGCCGATACGGGTCGCTATTACTTGGACTTGAAGCAACCCAACCCCGATCATTTGATTTTCAATGCATCGATGTATCCGCAATTGAGGTTACCGTCTTTTGCGACAGGTGCGATTGCGGAATTACCAGGTTCTGACATGGCCGCGATGGTGGTTTACTTTGGTGTAGACCGTCGATTGGCCATGTATGTTGCTAAGTTAGAAGACGTATTGGTTCAAAAAGCGCAATGGCGTGAAGTGTTCAACCAATCTACCGATGTGCGGGAAGTAGATGTTGGGCATGGATTTGTCTATTTGAGAAGTGCATTCAATGCACCACGCTTTAAAATTTTGAAGTTAAAAGTACCTGAACTTGATTTAAGCGCAGCTGAAACATTGCTGCCTGAATCTGAGGGTGTATTGCGTGCGATGAGCGTGACGCAAGGTGCTTTGTATGTCACGCGCAGAGAGGGTGTCAATACATCGCTGTTAAGAATTCCGACAAGCAGTTCAAGTTCACCTGCAGTCCAAAAGTTAAACTTGCCTCTAGATGGCAACGTCACATTAGTGGGCAGCCCCGATCATTCTGAACTGGTTGTTGCCATCAGCAGTTGGACGCAGGCATTGCGACGCTATGTGTACTCAGCGGACTCTGCTCAGTTTGTGCGTTTAAATTTGGCCCCGCCTGTGGAGCCAGTGCAAAAGGTGGAGATTGTGGCTCGAGAAGTCATGGTGCCCAGTCATGATGGTGTGAAAGTGCCAGTGTCCATCATCATGCGTTCTGATGTGGTGTTGAATGGGCAGAATCCAACCATCTTGTATGGCTATGGCGCATATGGCACCACAGAAGAACCTGGTCGGAGTTCAGGCGTTATCACGTGGGTTGAACGTGGTGGCATTTATGCCTTTGCACACGTGCGCGGTGGCGGTGCTTTGGGTAGTCAATGGCATGAGGCGGGACACAAGACGACCAAGTACAACACTTGGAAAGATGGTATTGCCGCAGCTGAGTGGTTGATTGCCAATGGCTATACACGCGCAACAAAGCTGGGAATTTACGGCGGTAGCGCAGGGGGAATTTTTGTCGGACGTGCCATCACAGAGCGTCCAGATTTGTTTGCAGTCGCGGTGCCCTCGGTGCCAGTGCTGGACATGGTGCGTTCTGAGCAACGTGCCAATGGCGTTGCGAATATTCCAGAATATGGCACGGTCAAAGTTGAAGCTGAGTTTCATGCTTTGTTGCGCAACAGTTCTTACCATTCGGTCAAGAATAGCGTACGCTATCCGGCTACCATGTTGATGCATGGTGTGAATGATTCGCGAGTTGATGTTTGGCAGAGTTTGAAGTTTGCATCTCGCTTGGCTGATGCGCAAAAGGGTGCGCAGCCAGTGTTGTTGCGGTTGGACTATGAGGCGGGTCATGGTTCAGGATCAAGCTCAGATCAGGGCATGCAAAGGACTGCAGATTTGCAGGCATTTATGCTTTGGCAAATGGGGGAGGCGGAGTTTCAACCTGGGGTGAAGTGATTTTCTTGCTGAGCTCGCTGAGTGAGGATGGGGTGGGTGGGTTCCTCATGCTGGAGTACCAGAAATCGTCACCCACCCACCCCATCCTCACACAGCTGCGAGCAGCAGTGATGGTTGTCGGAAATTTCACGCGCACCCTCAGTTGAGCAGTCAGGCTGAAGGCGGCTGACGATTTCTGGTACTCCAGCATGAGGAAGCCGCCTTCAGCCTGACTGCTCAACGCTCTCCGCTCTACGCCAAAGAAACCCAGACAAATTAATGTTGCTCTGACCCCAATTAATTGGTACTTGTATGATGTACCCTAGCATCGTTTTTCCAAATGGAGACCACCTTGAAAACTTCTATCATCCGTCGCAGCTTGATTCAAAAAGCCATAGCTTCCTTGAGTGTGTGTCTTGTAGGGCTTACTGCGCTGCCGGTATTGGCCCAAAGCTGGCCTAACAAGCCTGTGCGCATGGTAGTTCCTGCGCCTGCAGGCAGTTCCTTAGACGTCATTGTGCGAGCCATGGCCGACACACTCAGAGCAGGCTGGGGCCAATCGCTGGTGGTTGAAAACAAGCCGGGCGCTGGCGGCACCATTGGCATGGACTTGGTTGCCAAGGCGGCCCCAGATGGCTATACCTTGGGCATTGGTTTTAACGGACCCATTGCCTTTGGCCCATTCATGTTCAAAAAAATGCCTTACGACCCTGCCAAAGATTTGATTCCCATCGTCCTGACGTCATCACAGCCTAATGTGCTTGCTGTACCTGCCAATCACCCGGCTTCCAACATGCGTGAATTCATCGCATGGTCCAAAGCGCAGGGCGACAAATTGAGTTACGCCTCTGTGGGACAGGGCAGTTCTTCACATTTGTCCATGGAGTTGCTCAAGGCCACGGCTGGATTTGAGGCAACGCACATTCCTTTCAACGGCTCGCCACCTGCTGCGCTGTCGGTTGCACAAAACGAAACTCAGGCCCTGCTGGCAGTCGAGCCTGCGCTCTTGTCTTTGGTGCAGGGTGGCCGCCTGAAGTTGCTGGGAGTGACCAGTCCACAGCGCTTGCCATCGAGGCCCGATTTGCAAACCGTAGCAGAGGCAGGTTTTCCTGGCTTTGATGCATTGGCTTGGAACGGCATCTTTGCTCCCGCTGGCACACCTGCAGACATCATTGCTCGGCTCAACACTGACATCAATGCGGCCATGGCCGATCCTGCTTTTAGGCAAAACATGTTAAAGCAGGGTTTGATCATTGGTGGCGGCAGTCCTGCTCAATTTAAGTCCTTCATTGAGAGTGAAACTCGCAAATGGGGTGCCATCATTACCAAAGTTGGAATCAAGCTTGATTAAGCTGGTTGTTCGAATTGCTTGCTTCTTGGTGCTTGTGAGTCTCACAGGTTGCGCCAGTCATACCCGCAGCATGGCAGAAAGTATCAAACCTAGCTCTGAAAAATTCAAGGAGGCTGTTTGTCAGCGTTCTTTTGAATTGGCCCCATTGCACGATGAAATTCGATTCGCGCGGACCCTTGCAACGCCTACCTTGCTGTTGCTGACTGGCGGTACTTATTTGCTGCCTATGCTTGGCATCAATATGGGCTTGGATGCGTTGGATCATATGGATGCTTCGCATGTGTCGCGGGCCTGCGGTGGGTTTGCAACACCTGCTGAAAATATTTTGGAGAAAGTAGTGCTTGGGGCGGGGTTTAGTTTGTTCACAGGGAATGTGAAACTG
>JAJTDK010000122.1 GCA_021300495.1 Limnohabitans sp.
CAATTTGTTGGTAGAAGTCGAGGAACTATGGCTACGCATGCCTCGATCATAAATTAACTGCGGTTCAGCGGGCTATTTTTAGAACTTATGAATGAAGTTTACGGAGCCTCTATAAAATAAATTTGGTGTTGCAACCTACTTTAGTTAGAGTGATCAAAGTTTACGAATAAAGTTGTTTGCGCTACCAAATTACATCTTAGGAGAGCCATTAATGAATGTTTATAGCTTGATCATCGCTGCAGAAAAATGTATTTTATTTTTCATTGCACTGTTTACAATTTTTAGCGTTGGTGTAGAAATGTACACCGTGATTCAAAATGGAAAAATTGCTTTAACTGACCTGCTTTTGATGTTCATTTACGCAGAGGTTTTGGGCATGGTAGCCGCGTTCTATCAATACAGAAAAATTCCAATTACCTTGCCCATTTTCATTGCGATCACTGCACTTTGCCGACTGATTATTCTTCAGGGTAAAGGCATTAGTACCGTTGATCTGATTTATGAAGGCTGTGCCGTATTGCTGCTTGCAATTTCTGTTCTCATCATTCAATATGGCAAGAAGTTTACAAAAGATAACGATGAGCAAGCTTAGTAATTCGCGTTAAAAGGTTCAAGCACCATGACCTTTGATGTAGGTTTCAAGAAACTTGATCTGATTGCCTTGAAGTTCAATGATATTTTTAACCATGTCGCCCACCGATACAACGCCAACTACTTTGTTCCCTTCAAGAACGGGTAAGTGTCTAATGTGCTTGTGAACCATAATTGCCATGCACTCGTCTAATGTGTTCGAGAGTTTCACAGTCAGAGGATTTGGCGTCATGATTGTTGAGACAGCCACTTCTGAGGCCTTATTGTGCGGTAACAATACTTTGATTGCACAATCGCCCTGTGAAACGATGCCCTTCAACTCGCCGTCATCAATGACCAATACGGCTCTGACGCGGAAATCGCGCATAATTTTCAAGACGTCTTCTACGGGGTCGGTTGTCCGAACAGAGAAGATGGTTTTTGATTTTTGATCAATAATTTTTTTAACAGTGGTCATTAACAGCAACTTTCAAAAATAAAACTACTTTTCAGTAGTTTTTGTCCAATAAATTAGACAGTGAACTTTGTATTTTTTTAAAAGCAATATCTTATAGCCAGAACATTCAATAGTCCAACAAAATTGAGCTGTATGTGTTTTGTGGGCGACATACTCCCCCTAAGGCGAGTTTTTTGTAAGGGGCTTTGAGCGCATTACTTAAGGAGCTTGGTCATGAACACGCTGTGTGGGTCAAGCTTATAGTCGCCAAATGGGCTGCAGATTTCAAACCCGTTTCTCAAATACATGGATCGAGCTGCTGCAAATGATTCCGCAGATCCTGTTTCTAGGCTCAATCGTTTTAAACCTCTGGCGCAAGCTACTGTGACGATGTGAGATAGGACGGCTTGACCAACGCCTTGACGCAAGAATTTTTCTCTGGTTCTCATTGATTTGACTTCTGCGTGATATTGATCCAGCGTTTGCAGAGCGCCACACCCACAAAGCTCGACACCCACCCAAGCGGTCCAAAAAGTCACATGGGCTTGTCGAAGCTTGTCTAACGGTAAAGCGTGAACACTTTCAATGGGCGTGTTTTCAAGCATGCCCGTCATGTGTTCTCGCACAATAGATTGAGACTCAATGCCAGTCAGGTCATCTTCGCGAATCACAATTCTCATGGTCTTTCCTGGCGCCCAGCTTAGCTAAATAGGATGGAGCCAAGGTGCACCAGCGAAGCTGCCAAGGCTAGGCCTAAGCCCACAGCACTTCTGGGACGCAGCACCATTTCAGCCACCACTTGGGTCGGAAAAGAATATGTTTGCTGCACAGCGGCATGCTTAAAGGGATGTGCCTTTAGAAATCTGCCATTTGTAGCAAGTTTCATCATGTCGCGCCGACTGCGGTATCTCATCATGCCTGCAATAGACCAACCCGGATCTGGTGGTGCATTCCAAGCGTCAATGTAGCCCGCCACTTTGCGCCCAGCTAACACGGGGTGTCCACCGCCAGAAAGCAAAACCCCAACAAATTGTTTGACATAGGCCTGCAACAAGTCTTGTGCCGGTGTAGGAACTCCTGTGAACGGGTGGGCAACTGGGTGGGGAAATAGCTTGATAAGGTTGCACATGACAAATTCTTTGCCGTCGTCAGCTTCCAAAAACTCTCGCAATACAGTGCGGTCTGTATGGTGGGGCCCTGGTAAATCGGCAGTGATGTTCATGAAATGCTCTATTTCTTCTGCAGTGAGTGGGCCGCTCCAGTTGTCGTACCAAGCGCGAAAGAGGATGTATGCCAGAAGGGCGGCGGGCCAGGCCCACCAAAAACCCAAAATTTGTACTGTGGTCATGTGGAGATTTCCAATTTCAAAAACGTGAATGGACGATAATTTTAGAAGCCAAGATAGGCCGAGCTGCATTAATATCACTGCCATCATACAAGCGCACGAAATACTGATGTATCAAAAATTCCTATTTTCACTTGTCTTACTCTCCCTCGGGTTATTGCCCGCGTGTGGCTTCGTGAGTCATCAATCTATTTACGAGGGTGTTCGAGGCAATGAAAAAGCCAAGACAACGGGCACTCCACAGAAACCCTCGGCATTGCCCAATTACGATCAGTATGAAAAAGAACGAGAAGTTTTGAAAAATAAATTCCTTGATAAGGAAAATAGAACACTATGAATTCCGTATTTATAAAAATCAAAAACCTTTACAAGCTGATCCATCGTGGCATTCTCAAAGTGTCCGACTGGATGATCAATGGCTTTCGAGTTGCGCTTGTATTGGGTGTTGCTCTGTATGGGGTGGGTATCGGTTGGTTTGTTTTTTATTCAGACAAAGTTAGTCTAGACGATCACACAGTTTTGGTCATGGACTTGAATGGCGCACTGGTTGAGGAGTCTCCAGGCGGCTTAAAGGACAAGTTCATTGGCGAACTTCAGGGCAACGCCACACAGACTGTTCGTTTGCGCGATGTGGTGATGACGCTGGAGCTGGCCGCCAAAGACAAGCACATTGACAAAGTGCTTTTGAAGTTAGACGATTTTCAGGGGGGTGGCTTGGTTTCTTTGCGTGAGGCTGCCAGCGCCATTGAAAAATTCAAAGCGTCTGGCAAGCAAGTGGTGGCTTGGTCTAGCTTTTATGACCAACGCCAATATTATTTGGCGGCGCATGCCAATCAAGTTTTGTCTCACCCTATGGGTGGCGTGTTAATTGAGGGCTTGGGAAGAAACCGAAATTACTACAAAGACGCCTTAGACAAACTGGGTATCAAAGCCAATCTCATTCGCGTTGGTCAATTCAAGTCTGCAGGTGAGCCTTTCGTTTTGAACGCACCCTCTGAGCAAGCCTTAAAGGCAGAAGCACACGTCTACGATGCCTTATGGGCTTTGTACACAGATGGCGTAGAAAAGGCCCGCAATTTACCTGCAGACAGCATCAATCAAAACATCGGCAAGTTGCCTGAAGCGTTAGTCAAAGTGAAAGGCAATGCAGCCCAATTGGCCCTAGATTGGAAGTGGCTAGACGGCCTGCAATCTTTTGAGTCATTGCGTGAAACGCTAATTAAAGAAGTTGGCAAAGACGAAGACATTCAATCTTTCCGCCAGGTTGGCTGGAAAGATTACCTCGTCTCAGAAGTTAAGAAGGTCAAGGGAGATCACATTGCCATCGTGGTGGCCGAAGGCGAAATAGGCGATGGCCGCGCACCTGCCGGCAAAATTGGTGGCATCTCCACCTCTGAGCGCATTCGAAAAGCCACCGAGGACAAAGATGTCAAAGCCATTGTGCTCAGAGTCAACTCACCGGGCGGTAGTGTGTTGGGCTCTGAGCTCATTCGTGATCAGCTGCAAATTGCCAAAGACAAAGGCAAGCCTGTTGTAGTTTCCATGGGCAACTTGGCTGCATCGGGTGGTTATTGGATTTCTATGGCGTCCGATGTAATCATTGCCGACCCCGCCACCATTTCGGGGTCAATTGGTGTGTTTGCCATGTTGCCTACTGGCGAGGGGTTGATGAGCAAAATAGGCGTGAACACGGGTGGGTACCAAACCAGT
>JAJTDK010000005.1 GCA_021300495.1 Limnohabitans sp.
GAAAGTGCCTCGAGCGCACGCTGTTTGCAAGCAGCCCAGCCCAACTGAAGACTTCGGTCCAACCACAAGCCAATGGCCACATTGTTCAAGCTGCTGGTGCGAAGCATGTGGGGTCTTTGGAACAACATGGCTTGTCGGCAGTGGGGCAACTCCAAGGTACCGTGAGAAGGCTGGTGCAGCCCGTTCAATAGGCGCAGCATTGTGCTTTTACCAGAGCCGTTGGCACCAATGAAGGCCACCTGCTCACCCGTAAAAATTTCTAGGCTGATGTCTTGTAGCGCTTGCACCCCTCCCAAGTTCAGGCTGACATGACGAAGTGACAACAACGCACTCATGCTACCCACCCGCGCAAACTGTTTTGTCCTTTGAGCTGTGATTGATCTTGCCAATATCTGAAGAGTGACAGCAGTGCATTCAGGCAACCCACAATGCCCAACAAAATAATTCCCAACGCCAACGCCAAGGGCAAATCACCTTTGCTGGTTTCAAGTGCAATGGCGGTGGTCATCACGCGGGTAAAGCCCTCAATATTGCCGCCCACAATCATGACGGCGCCCACCTCAGAAATAGCGCGGCCAAAGCAAGCCACCACAATGGTGAGCAAGGCAAATCTTTCGTTCCAGGAAAGCAACAGACATCTGAACGCATTGCCTGCACCCAATGAACGCCATTGCTCGCCATAGGCACTCTCTGCGTCTTCCACAACTTGGCGGCTTAATGCCGCTGCAACGGGCACCACCAGCACCACCTGCGCCAAGACCATGGCTTTGAAACTGAACAGCCAGCCAGGTGAGCACCATGCCGCGGCCTCTGAACTTTGAGACGCCCAAAAAACCGCCTAAAGCAATACCTATCAGGCAACCCACGAAGCACGCCGTGGCACTCACCCCTAAGGAGCGGCCAGCAATGGCCCAGAGGCCAGGATCAAAGTCACTGATGAGCTGAAAAGCTGTGGCGGCGCTGTCTAAAAAAGTATTCATACAAGTAAGTGAGTGCGCCGATGCTAAACCTTTTAAATGCCCTGAACTACGCGGGTGTTCAGCTATGAAATGGCGTGCATAGGATGCCGGTCTTTGATTCAGAAACAAGGCATAAATGAGGCACACTTAAGCTGTGTCAAAAATTGAACTTTCATACCATTTGGGATCTGAAAATTCAGCCCCCCATGCAGCTGATTTAAGCAAGCAGCGTCAGCAAGCTTTGCTGCGCAATGCCCTGATGGACTTACTGCAAGCCGTGCGCGTGCAAGGCTCGATTGCCGCTGCCGCCAAATCTTTGGGCATGTCGTATCGGCACGTTTGGGGTGAATTAAAAAAATGGGAAACCAAGCTCAATCAAAACCTCATTGTTTGGGAAAAGGGCATGCCGGCTGAGTTGTCTGAATTTGCCAGCAAGCTACTCTGGGCAGAACGACAAGCGCAAGCCCGCTTGGCCGCACCCATTGAAGCCCTGATGGCAGAGCTAGAGCGCACCTTTGCTGTTGCCTTTGACCCCGATGCTCACTTGCTCACCCTTTATGCGAGTCATGACGATGCGCTAGTAAGGCTGCGCGAATTCACAGCAGGTCAGTCGCTGCATTTGGACATTCGGTTTTGCGGCAGCGTAGATGCCGTCAGGGCACTCAATGAAGGCAGGTGTGAATTGGCTGGTTTTCACACGCTCAGCCAGCCCAAACTCAACAGTCTTTCAGCGCAAACCTATAAACCCCTCCTAAAGCCAGGCCAACACAAACTCATTGGTTTCGCCCAACGCACACAAGGGCTGCTGGTCAAACCTGGCAACCCTTTGAACATAAATTCTTTGCAAGATGTCATGTCCAAGCGACTTCGGTACGTCAATCGAGGTCTAGGCACGGGTACTCGCCTGCTACTCGATGAATTGCTGACCAATCAGGGGCTGGCATCAGATCAACTCTTGGGCTACGATCACCAAGAACTGTCTCACAGCGCTGTGGCCAACTGCATTGCATCGGGTCAAGCAGATGCCGGATTGGCCATCGAAAGTGCCGCCTTGTCCTCCGGGCTCGATTTTGTGCCCTTGGCCATTGAAAACTACTGGCTGGTCTGCCTCAAAAGCGCCCTAGACTCCCCACCCGTCCAGGCGCTCAGAAAGCACCTGGCAAGTCCAGAATGGCAAATGGCGCTGCAAGACATGTTGGGCTACAAAGCAAACCAATCTGGCAACGTTCACTCCCTTAGCAAAGAACTGCCCTGGTGGGCTTTGAAACCCAGAAAAACCACCTAGATCAAACATTGCTTGATCGAAGGGAAAACCCTTGCCAAAAGGGGCTTGCAAATTTCCTACAATCGGCTCATGACTGTCTCCAGTCATCAGATACGTCTTGGCGTGCTGAATTCATCAACTTAGACTTCCGGAGTGAACCCCATGGATCGTCGTTCCCTTATTAAAAATGCCGGTATTGCTGGCGTCTTGGCCGCAGGCGCAGCCCCAGCTGTGATTCACGCTCAAGCCACATTGCGCTGGCGCTGTGCGTCGAGCTTCCCTAAATCGCTTGACACATTGTTTGGTGTTTGCGACGTGTTTGCTAAGAAAGTTAGCGAATTGTCTGGCGGCAAGTTCACCATCACCACACACGCTGCTGGCGAATTGATGCCTGCATTCGGCGTGCTCGACGGCGTGTCCAACGGCACCGTCGAAATGGCCAACACTGCGCCTTACTACTTCTTCGGTAAAGATCCTACATACGCTTTGGATTGCGCCATTCCATTTGGTTTGAACGCCCGTCAAATGAACGCTTGGATGTACGAAGGCAACGGCTTGAAGCTGCTCCGTGAGTTCTACGCCAAAGTGGGCATCGTCAACTTCCCAATGGGCAACACAGGCGTTCAAATGGGCGGCTGGTATCGCAAAGAGATCAAATCTTTGGCCGACATGAAGGGCCTGAAATTCCGCGTCGGCGGTTTCGGCGGCAAAGTGTTGGAGCCCTTGGGTGTAGTGCCCCAAAACATTCCTGGTGGCGAGATTTACCAAGCCCTGGAAAAAGGCACCATTGACGCAGCTGAGTGGGTTGGCCCTTATGACGACCAGAAATTGGGTCTGAACAAAGTGGCGCCTAACTACTACTTCCCTGGTTTTTGGGAAGTGGGCCCACAGTTGGCTTTGTATGTCAACCAAAAGGCTTATGACGGCTTGTCAAGCGAGTACAAAGCCATCATTGAATGCGCCTCTACTTATGCAGGCACTGACATGATTGCAAAGTATGACTACAAAAACCCAGCGGCATTGAAGACCCTCATTGGTCAAGGCGCCAAATTGCGGGCATTCCCCCGTGATGTCTTGGAAGCTGCGTTCAAGTCTTCACAAGAAGTCTACTCAAACTTGAGCAACACCAACCCAGAGTGGAAAAAGATCTACGCAGATTACTCTAACTACCGCCGTGAAGCCAATCAGTGGTTCAGCTTGGCTGAGTCCAGCATGAACAACTTCATGGAACGCCAGAAGCTGTAATCAAACTGGGCTGCCCTCAAAAGCAGCTTTTAACCAGTCCAACAAAAAACCCGCCTAGGCGGGTTTTTTGTTGTCTGATCTCAGCCGATCAAGGCTTCTTGGCTGGGTCATCCTTCATCGACTCCATCAGAGCCTTCACAGGATCAACCTGATCGCCTTGATTCTCTGTTTTTTCAGCCTCCGTTACTTGATCGTCCGATTCTTGGCGCATTTGCATCATGACGGCTTCGGCATCCACGGTCGGCTCTTTGCTACCGCCCGTAGAGACGATGCCTGGGAACGCAATGATCAATGCCACCATGATCAATTGAATGATCACGAAGGGCACTGCGCCCCAATAGATCTGTTCAATGGTGACTTTCTTAATGGTCTTCTTGGTGACCCTGTCGACGTAGTCTTCAGTGGGTGCCACACTGCGCAAATAGAACAATGCGAAACCAAAGGGTGGGTGCATGAAAGATGTCTGCATGTTCACAGCCAACAATACGCCGAACCAGACCAAGTCAATGCCAATCTTTTCTGCGACTGGACCAATGAGCGGAACAATGATGAATGCCAACTCAAAGAAGTCTAAGAAAAAGGCCAAGATGAACACCAAGATATTCACCACAATCAAGAAGCCCAATTGACCGCCTGGCAAGCCCGTCAGCAAATGCTCAACCCAAATGTGACCATCCACACCTTGGAATGCCAAGCTGAAAACAGTGGCACCAATCAAAATGAACAACACAAAGCAAGACAGTTTCATGGTGGAGTCCATGGCCTGTCGCATGAGTTTCATGTCAATGCGATTGCGGGCCATGGCCATGACCAAGGCACCTACGGCCCCCATAGCACCGCCTTCTGTGGGGGTTGCAATGCCCAAGAAAATGGTACCAAGCACCAAGAAAATGAGTGCCAACGGAGGAATGAGCACAAAAGTCACTCGCTCTGCCATATTGGACAATAAGCCCATCTTGGTCACTTTGTTGATGATGGCTGCAAAGAAGGCAACACCCACACCCACACACATGGACACCACGATGGTTTCATCAAGTGGGGTTGTGTCAGGCAAAAATTTGGCAAAGGCGATCGCGATGGCCAATGAAACACCAGTCAAGATGGTCAAGGACCGAAGACCTGAAGTGCCATCATCTTCCTTGATGGTTCGAGCTTCTGGAGGCAGTGCAGGTACCCATTGAGGTTTGATGAAGCTGATCAGGACGATGTAGCCCACATACAAGCCTGTGAGTACAAAGCCTGGAATGAAGGCGCCTTTGTAGAGGTCGCCAACGCTCTTGCCCAATTGGTCAGCCAACACAATCAACACCAAAGAAGGCGGAATGATTTGAGCCAAGGTGCCCGAGGCAGCAATCACACCCCCCGCAATGCGGCGGTCGTAGCCATATCGCAGCATGATAGGCAACGAAATAAGGCCCATTGAAATGACGGAAGCTGCCACCACACCGGTTGTGGCGGCCAACATGGCACCCACAAAAATAACGGCAAAAGCTAAGCCACCTCGAATAGGACCAAAGAGCTGGCCAATGGTGTCCAGCAAATCTTCCGCCATGCCAGAGCGTTCCAAAATCAAGCCCATGAAGGTGAAGAATGGAATGGCAAGCAAGGTGTCGTTTTGCATGATGCCAAACATGCGGAGCGGCAAACTTTGCAAGAAACTGGCTTGAATCACACCCAATTCAATACCCACAAAACCAAAGAACAAGCCGCAAGCAGCCAAGGAGAATGAGACCGCATAACCGAACATCAAAAAGATGATCAGCGACACGAACATGATGGGCGCCATGTTGGCGATCAGAAATTCAGTCATTTTTGAGCTCCCATTTGAACTGCTTCACGGGCAGCAACTTCTTTTTGCAATAAGAATTCTGCAAATTCTTCCTCGGGTGTTTTGACCCCTGGCTTTTTGGAAGGATCTGGAATCATGCCTTGCAAGAAGGCAAACCGCTTAATGACTTCAGACACACCTTGAATGCCCAACAGCAACAAGCCCAAAGGCAACATGGCAAACACGGGCCAGCGCATCAAGCCACCTGCATTGGAAGACATTTCCTTCGTGATGAAAGCATTGATCACCAAGGGCATGGCCAAAATGATGATGTAAGTCACAAAGGGAATCAAGAAAAAGCAAATGCCCGCAATGTCAATCCAAATTTGAGTTCGCTTGGAGAAACGGCCCGACACAACGTCGATTTTGACGTGCTCTTGGCGCAACAGGGTGTAACCAGCAGCCAGCATGAAAACTGCTGCAAACATGTACCACTGAACTTCCAGAAAAGCGTTGGAACTGAGGTTGAACGCCTTGCGTGAAATGGCATTACCCGCACTGATCAGCACTGAGAATAGGACCAGCCAGGCCACCCACTTGCCAACCCACTCGCTGAATTGGTCTATCCTTTTGGACAGAGATAACAAAGAATCCATATTGACTCCGAAAAAAACAATAACCACCGATTGTAGAAAAATTGAAAAGCCCTGCAGAAGGGGTTTACCCTTCAGGGCTTGTCGCAGATCAAGACTTGAAGTCGGGCCACTGATCCAAAATGGCTTTTTCAATGCCTGAAGCATCAAGCCCCTGCATCGCCATGAGCTTAGCCGGGTCACCGTGTTCGATGAACTGGTCCGGAAGGCCCAATGATAACAAGGGCTTCAGCAGGTTTGATTTTTGCAGGAACTCCCCCACGGCACTGCCCGCGCCACCCATCACGCAGGCATCTTCCAAGGTCACAAAACAGGTGTGTTTGGCAGCCATTTGTAAAATCATGGCCTCATCCAAAGGCTTTGCCCAGCGCATATTAACCACAGTGGCGTTCAATTTTTGTGCCACTTCAAGCGCAGGATAAAACAAGGTGCCAAATGCCAAGATGCACAGACCAGTGCCTTCGCGGCGAAGCTCTGCTTTGCCCAAGGGTACCGTGTCTAAATCTGTACCTGCCCCAACACCGACCCCCGCACCCCGGGGATAACGCACTGCCACCGGATGGTTTTGCGCAAAGGCTGTGCTAAGCAGCAAACGGCACTCGCGCTCGTCGCTTGGGCAAGCAATCGACATATTGGGAATACAACGCAAATAAGCAATGTCGTAGGCGCCAGCATGCGTGGCACCATCGGCACCCACCAGGCCCGCACGGTCCAAGGCAAATACAACCGGTAAGTTTTGCAAGGCCACGTCGTGGATTAGCTGGTCGTAGCCGCGCTGCAAGAAGGTGGAGTAAATGGCCACCACAGGCTTGAGGCCTTCGCAAGCCAAGCCTGCAGCAAACGTCACCGCATGTTGCTCAGCAATGCCCACATCGTAATAACGATCTGGAAAGCGCTTGTGAAACTCCACCATGCCAGAGCCCTCGCGCATGGCGGGTGTGATGCCCACCAAGCGCTTGTCGGCCGCAGCCATGTCACAAAGCCATTGGCCAAAGATGTGCATGAAGGAAGGCTTAGCAGGCTTGACAGCAGGCACCAAGCCTACTTTGGGATCGAACTTGCCAGGGCCGTGGTAATTCACAGGATCTTCTTCGGCCAGCCTGTAGCCCTGCCCTTTTTTGGTGATGACATGCAAAAACTGAGGTCCTTGCAGATTTTTGATGTTTTCCAAAGTGGGAATCAGGGAATCTAAATCATGGCCATCAATGGGGCCGATGTAGTTAAAGCCAAATTGTTCAAACATGGTGGCAGGCACCACCATGCCCTTGGCATGCTGTTCAAAGCGCTTGGCCAACTCAAACAGCGGTGGCGCACTTTTCAAAACATTTTTACCCATGTTCTTTGCGGTTGAATAAAAACGGCCGCTCATAAGTTGCGCCAAATAACGGTTCAAGGCCCCCACAGGCGGGCTGATCGACATGTCGTTGTCGTTCAAGATGACCAACAATTTGCAGTCTTCAATGCCCGCGTTGTTCATGGCTTCAAAGGCCATGCCAGCGGTCATGGCGCCATCGCCAATCACGGCAATGGCGTGGCGTGATTCGCCCTTTTGACGCGCCGCAATGGCCATGCCAAGCGCTGCAGAAATACTGGTGGAGGAGTGAGCTGTACCGAATGTGTCGTACTCACTTTCATCACGGCGCGGAAAACCAGACAGACCACCCAATTGACGCAAGGTGGGCATGCGCTCGCGCCTGCCCGTCAGAATTTTGTGCGGGTAAGTTTGATGCCCCACATCCCACACAATGCGATCTTCTGGGGTGTTGAAAACATAGTGCAAGGCCACGGTGAGTTCTACGGTGCCCAAGTTTGAACTTAGGTGTCCGCCAGTTTGCGACACGTTGTCTAAAACGCACTGGCGCACATCAGCAGCCAAGCGGGGCAAGTCGCCACGTTTCAGTTTTCGAAGGTCGAGGGGAGAGTGAATTGATTCAAGCATATTAGTTTTTTCTTTGCACCACTTGGGTGGCCAGTGCGCGCAGTGCGGCAGTGGCCGTGGTGTTCAAGCCGCTGGCATCAAGTGCTGCCAAAGATTCTGTGTAGAGTTTGGCGGCCAATAGTTGGGCCTGCTCTAAACCCATGAGGGAGACATAGGTGGGCTTGTCGGCCGCAGCATCTTTGCCCGCTGTTTTGCCCAAAGTGGCCGAGTCAGAAGTGACATCCAAGATGTCGTCCACCACCTGAAAAGCCAAGCCCAGTGATTGCGCATATTGCGTGAAGGCATCGAAAATCAGAGCAGAAGGCTTGCCAGCACTGACCGCACCCAGTTGCACACTGCAGAGCAGCAGTGCACCTGTTTTGAGACGGTGCATTTGTCGCAATTGGGCCTCATTCAAGGGCACACCCACACTGGCCAAATCGATGGCTTGGCCGCCCGCCATGCCTTGATAGCCAGAAGCTCTGGCCAACAAGGCAACTTGAGAAGCTTGCACCGCGACGTCTGTGCTGCCATCTTGTGGCGTTAAAAATTCAAAAGCCAAGGCTTGTAGGGCATCGCCTGCCAACAAAGCCTGCGCTTCGCCATACTTCACATGCACAGTAGGTTTGCCTCGGCGCAATACATCGTTGTCCATGCAGGGCATGTCATCGTGAACCAAAGAATAAGCGTGAATCAATTCAACTGCACAAGCAGCGCGCAGTGCCGCCAAAGCGCTGGGCTGATCAGAGACAGTAGCGGCTTCCAAATCGACACCCACAGCTTCAGCCGCGGCCAATACCAATAGGGGTCTGAGGCGTTTACCGCCATCCAAGACCGAATAGCGCATTGCTTCACCCAAACCAGCGGGGGCGTGGGCATCGATGCCTTGTTTCAAAACTTGTTCAACTTGCGCCAAGCGTTCTTCGGACCAAGCTTTGAAATTGAAGTTGTTTGAAAACGGAGAGTTCATGCACCGTCCCAAGGTTTCAAGGTCCCTTCGTCCAACACGCTGATTTGGTTTTCGATGGCCGTCAACCGTTCGCGACAAAAAGCCAGCAGGCCAGCGCCGCGTTGGTAATGGGTCAGCAATTGATCAAGGGGCAACTGACCTGATTCCAATTTGGCCAACAATTGCTCCAACTCTTGAACCGCCTCTTCATAGTTGGCGGGCAGTTCCTGGTCGGTCTGAGCTTTGGCTGAAGTAGAAGGGGCTTTTGGCATGACGGATTTAGATCTAAAGAAAGTCATTTTAGGTCGACTTCGGCCCCAAATTGCTGACCTGAGGCTACAATGCCCCTTCATCGGCGGTCTTCGGGCCGCTTTTTTCGCGGGAGAGCCCTGGGTTACCCGCATGTTCCTGCCCCTTCATAGGGGGAGTCTCTAGGTCAGGTCACCAATGTCTGATTTAAGTCTTCAACTGCAGCAGGCCTCAAGCCAACTACCAGTTTCAAGCTATTTCAATGAAGCGCTGTTCCAGCGCGAGCTGAAAACCATTTTTCAGCAAGGCCCCAAATATGTGGGCCACCAACTGTCGGTTCCCGAAATCGGGGACTACCACGTGTTGCCCCAAGAATCGGGTGGGCGCGCGCTGGTTCGCTCCGAGCAAGGCATTGAACTGATCTCCAACATTTGCAGGCACCGCCAAGCCGTGATGTTGCAAGGTCGAGGCTCACTCAACACCCAGCAAAAAGGCAGTGCCGGTGGCAACATAGTGTGCCCCTTGCACCGCTGGACTTATGCCCCCGAAGGTCAGCTTTTAGGTGCGCCTCATTTCGCACAAGACCCTTGTCTTAACCTCCAAAATTATCCGCTTCGCGAGTGGAATGGTTTGTTGTTTGAAGACAATGGGCGCGACATCGAGGCCGACTTGGCCGAAATGGGGCCGCGCGCCGCATTAGATTTCACCGGCTTCAAACTCGATCATGTTGAGATGCATCAGTGCAATTACAACTGGAAAACCTTCATCGAGGTTTACCTCGAGGACTACCATGTTGAGCCGTTCCACCCAGGCCTTGGCAATTTCGTGACTTGCGACGACCTCAGCTGGCAATTCAAAAAAGAATTCTCAGTTCAAACGGTCGGCGTCGCCAATCGTTTGGGCAAGGCCGGAAGCCCTGTGTACGAACGCTGGCAAAAACAACTCATGCAATACCGTCAAGGTACCGTTCCTGAATATGGCGCTATTTGGCTCACCTACTATCCCCACATCATGGTGGAGTGGTATCCGCATGTGCTCACGGTGTCCACACTCCACCCCATCAGCCCCGAGAAAACGCTGAACATGGTGGAGTTTTATTACCCCGAAGAAATCGTGGCCTTCGAGCGCGATTTTGTAGAAGCCCAAAAAGCGGCCTACATGGAAACATGTTTAGAAGACGATGAAATTGCAGAACGCATGGATGCGGGCCGCAAAGCTCTGATGCAGCGGGGCGACAACGAAGTGGGGCCTTACCAGAGTCCTATGGAAGACGGCATGCAACATTTTCACGAGTGGTATCGCAACAAGATGAGCACATCGATGAACGAAGCTTCAAGCGACTAAGTTGCATGCAAGCACTTTGGATGGTTTTAGCCTCTCTGATTTTTTCAATCATGAGTGTGTGTGTGAAATTTGCAGCAGTGCATTTCAGCACCTTTGAATTGGTTTTCTATCGCGGCGCCATTGGCACCTTGCTCATGGCCTATGTCTGTCAGCGCAAAGGCATTTCACTTCTAACACGAGTGCCCAAAATGCACACTTGGCGAGCGTTCACAGGGGTGGTGTCTTTGGCTGCATGGTTTTATGCCATTGCTTATCTGCCCTTGGCCACAGCCATGACTTTGAACTACATGAGTGGCATTTGGGTGGCTGCTTTTTTGGTGGGCGCCACGCTTTGGAAAGGCCATCTTCTGGATGTGAAGCGCCAGTTGCCTGTGGTGCTCAGTATTGTGATCAGCTTTTTGGGTGTGGTCATGATTCTCAGACCCACCATCGAACAAAACCAAGTGATTGCAGGATTGGTAGGCTTAGCCTCCGGCATGATTGCCGCAATGGCCTACATTCAAGTCGCTGAACTTGGCAGAGAAGGCGAGCCTGTTGAGCGCACAGTCTTTTATTTTTCCTTGGCAGCCGCCGCATCTGGCGCACTTGTGATGCTGTTCACAGGCATCAGCGAATGGGTCTGGACAGAAGCTTGGCTGTTATTGCCCATTGGCATCTTGGCCGCATTGGGCCAATGGTGCATGACCCGCGCCTACAACGATGGGGCCACCATGGTGGCCGCTAACTTGCAATACTCTGGCATTGTATTTTCAGCCTTGTTTGGCTTGTTTTTATTTGGCGATCAAATACCATGGATCGGTTGGGGTGGTATTGTGATCATTGTTTTAAGTGGCATTGCAGCCACCGCCTTAAGCGGCAAAAACAAGGCAAGCACACCCTCTTAATTGCAAACTGACAACGACCGAAGGAATCAACATGCACACCACTCTCATTTCTGTTCAACAACTCAAAGACTTGCAAACTTCTGGCAAAGCTTTCATGGTGTTTGATTGCACCGGCGACCTCATGAAACCCGAAATGGCGGACACCTTGTTTGCCACGGTTCGCATTCAGGGTGCACAGCAAGCCCATTTAGATCGCAACCTCAGCACGCACGGTTCTTCGGCCGTCAATGGCGGCAGGCATCCGCTGCCCTCGCGTGAAGAAGTTGCCACATGGTTAGGCAGCTTAGGTTTTGAAAACCATATGCAGGCTGTGGTGTACGACCGCAATGGCGCCAACTACTGCGGCCGCATGTGGTGGATGATGAAATGGTTGGGTCACGATGCAGTGGCCGTTTTAGATGGCGGTCTTCAGGCCTGGGAAGCATCGGGCGGGGCCGTTGAAAAAGGTGCACCTGCAGCGCTCAAGCCTATCGCCAGCAAGTTTGAATTGAAATCAGCTTTGCGCGAATGGATCAGTACTGATCAATTAGCACCGCAAGTGGGGCACCCCAATTTAACCTTGATCGATGCCCGCGCTGGTGCGCGCTATCGCGGCGAAATGGAGCCCCTCGATCCTGTGGCTGGCCACATACCTGGCGCATTAAACAGACCCTTTGCCGAAAACCTTGGCGCAGATGGCTTCTTCAAATCGCCAGAAGTATTGAGAGCTGAATTTGAAAAGCTTTTAGCAGGCAGAGACCCTGCCACTGTGGTTCACCACTGCGGCAGTGGCGTCAGTACAGTGCCCAATATTTTGGCCATGGAAATTGCGGGTTTAGGTATCACGCGCTTGTATCCTGGTAGTTGGAGCGAGTGGTGCAACACACCCGGACTGCCCTGCGCAAAGGGTTAAGAGTGCTGTCTCAATGCGCGGTGAAAGAATGCGCCAACACACTGACCGCGCTTACCAACGCAATGCCACTTATCAGCCAAACAATTTGCGCGGCCGTCTCACGTGAACTTAAACGTTTTTGCAATTGCGGAATTAAATCGGCCAGTGCCACATAAATAAAACTGCTGCTAGCAATGGCCAACATGTAGGGCAAAACGCCATGCAGTTGGTCTAGCAACGCGTAGCCAGCCAATCCCCCCAAGGCCGTAATGGCACCCGCCAGAGAGACTTTCAAGACGGCTGTTTGCCGGCTTTGGGAGCCCTGGCGCAGCACCACCAAATCGCCCATGTGATGAGGCACTTCGTGGGCCAAAACAGCCAAAGCCGCCACCACGCCTAACTTCAAATCGACCATGAAGGCAGAGGCAATCAGGACACCATCTCCAAAACAGTGAACGCTGTCGCCAGCTAAGATGGCCCAGCCACCGGCCAGCGGCTTTGCGTGTGCGCCTTCAACGTGTGATGCATCCGAAGCAGTTGAATGCGCATGATCATGATCATGATCGTGGTGGTGGTCGTGAGCCTCATGGTGATCATGGCCATGGTGTGCATCGCCGTGGTGATGCTCGTGGCCGTGGTGCCAGAGCTCTGCCTTATCGAGCAAAAAGAAAAACAACAAACCGAACAACAAGGTCATGAACAAGTTGTGGGGTTCTACACCTGCGTCAAAAGCCTCAGGCAACAGGTGCAAAAAAGCTGTTGCAAGCAATGCACCTGCAGCCAAGCTCAGCATGTGTTGGGTATAGCGACTCACAATGCCAAAACTAAGCCAGGCTGCCAACCAAACACTTCCAATACCAGCGGCCAGGGTACCTAGCAAAATAGCCAATAAGGTCATTCAAGTTCCAAGTGAAGCTCAGAAAGATGCTGAGCAAAGGCTGAATTATGCATGCCTGCTTGCTTGAAGCCGTTGAATCAAGCTGCTTCTTGAATCACAACGTCGACAGGCACCCCCCATAACTCAGCATGCGCTTGCAGGTTTTGGATCTCTTGTTGTGCCCAATGGCCTCGGATGTAGCCCAAAGCCACCACAGTGCCGGCCTCATAACCCCAACCAGCCGAGGTGACCTCACCCACAAATTGACCTGCCACACTCAATGGTTCACCACCCCACAAATAATGGCGCGCATCTTTCACAACAACTTTGACAAGCTTTTTCTCAGGTTTAAATTCTGCTTGTGCTTTTTTGGCCAGCAAGGCTTTCTTGCCTTTAAAGTCGCTTGTCTTATCGAGTTTCACACCCGCCCACAAACCCGCTTCAAAAGGTGTTTCATCGGGTCCTATTTCAGCACCCCATGCTCTCCTTTGACGCTCGATCCGCAGTGCATCCAACGCGTAGTAGCCAGCATCTCGCAAGCCTAGGTCTGCGCCTGCACTTTGCAGAGCCAGGTAAACATGACGTGTCATTTCAACAGGCACATACAACTCGTAGCCTGGGCCGCCCACGTAGCTCATGCGTGCTGCACGCACTTTGGCATAGCCCACATCTATTTCACGCGTGTGTGCAAATGGCAAAGCTTGCGGCGACAAGTCATCATGGCAAAGCTTTGACATCAAAGCCAGAGAATTGGGGCCCATCAATGACAAGACACACAGCTGAGTAGAAACATCATCGATGTAGACCCGCATTTCTGGCGTGACATGGCGCTGCAGCCAATCTAAATCGCGCGTTGTTTGACCCGATCCTGTAATGACCATGAACCGATCAGCACTGAGTCGAATAACAGTGAGATCACTTTCAAAGCCGCCTCTGTCGTTGAGCAGCGGGGTGTAAACCATTTTTCCAATGGCCACATTCATTTCGTTGGCGCACATGCTTTGCAAAAACGCCAATGCATCTGCACCTCTGACCGAGATTTTTGAAAACGAACTTTGATCGTACAAAGCCACAGCCTCACGGGTGGCTTTTTGTTCAGCTTGCACCCAAGGTAACCAATCGGGTGTGTCCAAGGTATCTCGCGCAGGCGGCGCACCTGCAGGTCGGAAATAGTTCGCGCGCTCCCAGCCATTTTTACTGCCAAACTCTGCGCCCTTCGCTGCCAAAACGTCATACAAAGGCGAGCAACGCAATGGCCGAACCGTCTGCAACTCTTGTCTAGGCCAACGCATGGCATAGTGCAGGCCCAGGGTCTCGGCGGTGCGTTCAGAGAGTGCCTTTCGATTGCCTGTAAATGCGCCAAACCTGCGCACATCGACATCCCACAAATCAACACTGGGTTCACCACCCACAATCCACTCCGCCATCAAGCGCCCTGCACCACCAGAGTTGGCAATGCCTGCTGAATTGAAACCAGCACACACAAAATAGTTTCGAACTTCAGGTGCCTCACCCAAAATAAAATTGCCATCGGGCGTGAAACTCTCAGGTCCATTGAGCAACATTTTGACTTTGGCTGTTTCCAAACAAGGCGTGCGGTGAATGGCGTTTTGCATCAAAATTTCAAACTGATCCCAATCCTCGCCCAGCAACTCAAATTGAAAAGTTGAAGGAATAGGGTGCACATTCCAAGGTTTGGCCACAGGCTCAAAGCCGCCCATCACCAGACCACCCACTTCTTCTTTGTAGTAAATGTAGCCATCTGGGTCTCGCACAACGGGCCACATGGGATGGATGCCCTCTATCTTGTCGGTCACAATGTAGAAATGCTCGGCAGAATAAAGCGGCACGTTGACACCGGCCAACTGACCAAATTGACGCGCCCATTGGCCCGCACAGTTCACCAAGATATCGCACTGAATGTCGCCTTGTTTGGTTTTCACACCCTGCACGCGACCTTCATTCAAGTCAACACCTGTGACTTCAATGTCCTCAAAAATTTTGATGCCATGCAGCCTTGCCCCTTTGGCCAAGGACATGCACAAATCAGCAGGATTGGCCTTGCCGTCTCCAGGAATCCAAATGCCACCTGCTAAGTCATCGGTTCGAAGCAAGGGTGCACGCTCACCCACCTCTTGTGGCGTGATTTCATGAACCTCCACACCAAAGCTTCTGGCCAAAGCAATTTGTTTTCGCAAAACTTTCATGCGCTCTGGCGTGCGCGCCACATTCACGCTGCCGCATTGTTTCCAACCTGTGGCTAAGCCCGTTTCTGCTTCTAGCGTTGAATAAAGTTCAATGCCGTACTTGCTCATGCGCGTCATGTTTCGATTAGGACGCATTTGACCCACCAAGCCAGCCGCATGCCAAGTGGTGCCACTGGTTAACTTGCCCTGCTCTAACAAGACCACATCGGTCTGACCCAATTTGGCCAAGTGATAAGCCACAGAACAGCCCGCAATGCCACCGCCTACGATGACAATTTTGGCCTGAGTTGGAAAGCTTTGTGTTGCCATGAATGAGATCTCCTAATGCGTGTCCTCAACCACTAACCCAAACGAAGTGCTGCAACGCCAGAAAGAATGGCCACAGTCCCTGCAATTCTTTGTCGAGTCCAAACTTCTTTCAAAAACCAAGCGCCAATCAGCGCTGCAAAAAAAACCGATGTTTCTCGTAGCGCAGCCACCATGGCCACAGGCGCGACGGTCATGGCCCACAGTGCAATGGCGTAAGACCCAATGGAGGCAAATGCGCCACCTGATGCGACAGGCCAACGCTTGCGCACATAGGGCCAGACTTGCCCTTTGCGCTGCATGAAAACCAAAATGGCAAACGGCCAGCCATCCAATACAAACAACATGCAGATGTATTGCACTACGTGGCCTGAAATGCGCGCGCCTTTGGCATCGATGACGGTGTAAATGGCAATCAGCACAGCATTGATCAAAGCAAACACGATGGCTTTGCGGTGAGTCCACCACTCGCGCGTAATGCCCAACAACAAAACACCGCCGCTGATACAAGCTACACCCAACCAAGCCAACGGTGTCAAGTCTTCACCGATGAATGCAAAGGATGTAAGTGCCACCAACATGGGCGCAGTACCCCGCATCAAAGGATATGTGAGCCCCAGTTCACCATGACGATAGGCTCCGGCTAACGCAAAGTAATAACCGACGTGAACCACCAAGGAGCCCAAGATATAAGGCCAAGATTCTGCAGGCGGTGGGCCAACATACAAACAGACAGGAAGGGCCAACAGCGAGCACAGGACATGGATCAGGGCCGTGTCTAGGGTTTTGTCGGAGCTAGACTTCACAAGCGCGTTCCAGCTGGCGTGAAGCAGTGCCCCAAAAAGGACCAATAACAAAACGGGCCAAGTCATGGCCATCTCAGTCTTTCAACGCACAGCGTCTTGCAATTTGCATGTAATGGGAAAGTTCTGGCGTCTGAGTCTCTGGCTGTTTGGCCAAGTCATCCCAGAGTCTCAAACGAACTGCATCTGAAGCTCCGGGCTCTTCTATGAATTGTGCAGCTTCTTCTGCAGTAAAAATTCCACCTTGCAGTTTCAAGCTTCGCTTGGAGTCTTCAGACAAAGCACCATAGTATTCAGGACGCGTGGCGCACAAATATCGTTTGGCGTCCACATGACGCTGAACAACATCAATTACAGCTTCAGAGAAAAGTCCGCGCAAAAAGGGAACAACGCGGTATTGATGCACGTCATCGACACCCTGCATGCTGGGCGTTTCTCCCAAGTCATGCAGCAAATGCCCCAAGTCGTGCAGAAAAGCCGCCGTGACCAATTCGTCGCTAGCTTCCTCTTGCTCACCCAAGTGAGCTGACTGTAAAGCATGCTGAAGTTGTGTCACAGGCTCACCGCTGTACTGCTCATGCCCGCGTTGTTGAAACAACGCTTCGATGTCGTTAAGTGTCAAGGCCATGGTACCAATATGCTCTCATTAATGAATTAATCGGTTAAAAGATCAGGCTGTTTAAGCCGAGTGCTTGTCAGTGCACCTGCTTGTTCCAAAATAGGATATGCAATGGAACAAATGTGCGAATTGATGCGTTTCAAATCGCTGATTAAATCAATGTGCAAAGAGCTGGTGCCAATACTTTCAGGTGTGTTTTCCTGCAAGCGCGCCAAATGACGATTGGCGTATTCATGCTCTAGATTTCTAAATTGCACTTTTTGCTCCAACAGTGCTTCTGCATTACGAACTCCACCCTCTAAGAAAACACTCATACCCAACTGCAAATTGGCCACCAAGCGTTGGTGCAAATCGTCGATTTCTGCAAAACCAGCTTCTGAGAAATTTCGACCTTTGGCTATTTTTTTGTCTTCAATGTCTTGAAGCACTCGCTCAATGATGTCGCCCACTTGTTCCATATTGATGGCAAATGACATGATATCGGCCCAACGCTGTCCCTCTCTTTGCGACAAAGCCTCACGTGAAATTTGCGTCAAATAAAATTTGATAGCGGAATACAAATCATCCACACCATCGTCCATTTCACGCAATTTAGCAGCCAGTAAAGCATCGTTGTTTTGAATCACTGGCACGATACCGCGCAACATTGTCTCCACCACATCAGCTTGGTGCAAAGCTTCACGCGCCGCACAGGAAATGGCCAAGGAAGGCGTTGATAAAGCTGTAGGGTCAAGATATTTGGGCTGAACTTTGTTGTTATCGACCTCAACGGAAGGCAAGTATTGGGTCAACAACTTACCAACTTTTCCCGTAAACATGATCATTGACATTGCAAGTAGCATATTGAACAAGAAATGAAAACTCACCACAGCATCAAACCCTAGGGCTTGAATATCGTCTGCAAAAGGTATGTACATACTTAAAAAAGGAATAGCCAGCGTACAACCAAGCGCTTTAAAGATTAAATTCCCCAAGGGCACACGCCGTACATCAGCAGATGATTTGGACATGGTTAAAAAAGCCAGTAAGCCACTGCCCAAATTGGCACCCAAGACCAAACTCAAGGCCATGGACATGGACACTACTTGTGTATGGCACAGCGTTGCTGTCAATAGGACCATGGCCAAACTAGAATACGAGACGACCGTTAAAAGTGCACCAATCAAAATCAAAATAACTGGGTCGTTGGGCAAAACGCTGAGCAACACATGCATGCCATGCGACTGAGTAATAGGCGTTGTTGCTTCAACAATCAAGTGCAATGCCAGGGTCATCAAACCCAAACCAATCGATACGCGACCCCAACGGCCCCACGTATTGTTTTGATTGGCAACAAACACCACTACGCCCAGCACAATCAACAAGGGAGACAACCAACTTAAATCAAATGAGAACATTAAGGCCATCAAGCTGGTGCCGACATCAGCACCAAGCATCATGATGAGTGCCGTTGACGTGAGAAATATACCCTGCCCAACAAAAGAGCTCACAATCAAACAAGTTGCGGTACTAGATTGCAACAGGCTACTAACCCCCAAACCTGATACAAAAGCCAAAGCAGGCTTATTCATGCTGCTGGCCAACAAATCTCGCAGAGAACCGCCTAAAACTCGCAAGATGCCTGTACGCACGGTGTGCGTGCCCCACACCAAAAGTGCAATGGCTGCCAGCAAGTTCAATAAGTTGTACATTCTTTCAAACCCAAGGGATTGAATAGGTTTTGATATTCGTAAAGCTCTTAATGGCTTCTTGCACTCCTTCTTTGTAGCCCAAGCCAGAATCCTTGATGCCGCCAAATGGCGTGAGTTCGAGTCGGTAGCCTGGCACCTCACGCACATTGACCGTGCCCATTTGAAGCTCATTCACAAACCGCACAATGTAGTCCATTCGATTGGTACAGACACCGCTAGAAAGACCATAGGCTGTACCATTGGCAATACGAATGGCCTCATCAATGTTCTTGAACTGAATGATGGGTGAAACAGGACCAAAGGTCTCCTCTTTCACAAGCATCATTTCGGGCGTTACTTGGTCCAAAACTGTAGGCGAATACAAGGCACCGTGGCGCTGGTTTCCGACTAACAAACGTGCGCCCTGTGCGATGGCCTCGTTGACGCGAGACTCAAAGAATTGGGCCGCCGCTTCATCAATCACAGTGCCCATGAGGTTCTCTAAATCGGCAGGATCGCCATACGGCCACGCCTTGGTTTTTTGTACCACCAAATCAGTAAATTCAGCAGCTACCGATTGGTGCACCAACATGCGCTTGACAGCAGTACAACGCTGACCTGAATTTTTATATGACCCCTGAACAGCCAAGTTAGAAGCCTCTTCTAAATCAGCGTCTTCCATCACGATGAGGGGGTCGTTGCCACCCAACTCCAAGATAATGCGGCGATAGCCAGCTTTGTTTGCAATGTACTTGCCAATAGCAACACCACCGGTAAATGTAATGAGATCAACACAGGGGTGCGTCAACATCTCATCGGCAATTTCTCTTGGATCGCCTGTAATCACACTCAGCATCTCTGGCGGCAAGCCAGCTTCGTACAAGAGGTCGGCAAAATAAATGGCCGAGAATGGCACCTTCTCCGAAGGCTTCAAAACCATGCGGTTGTTGGTAGCCACGCTGGGAATCACTTTGTGTGCCACCTGATTCATGGGGTGATTGAATGGTGTGATGGCTGTGATCACGCCCAGCAAGGGCGCGCGCTGTGTATAAACCCGTCGCTGTTTGCCATGGTGCGTTAAGTCGCAACTGAAAATTTGCCCATCGTCTTTTAGCACTTCTTGCGCACCAAACAACAACACATCACTGACGCGACCAGCCTCATAAACGGCATCCTTGATGCACAAGCCAGCTTCTGCTGAAATGAGATTGGCAATGTCATTCAAGTGATCTCGCACCAAGGCTGCTGCCTTGTTCAAAATGGCTGCTCTGTCGAACCTGGTCAATTGCGGTTTGTAGGCATGGGCCAAAGCATAAGCCTGTCGCACCTCTTCCAACGTAGCCTTGGGCACAGTACCAATGCGCTCTGCCGAATAAGGATTGAACACCTCAATGGCACGATCTCTGCCAGCACCTACTTTTTGGCCGCCAATGCGCATGGCATCGAGTTGATGATCTCGGATAAATTGGGCAACTTGACTCATGACAATCACCTTCTCAAACTTCAAGCAGATTGGCCAAAATTCAAAGCCAAATCAAACGCGTCAAAATTGCGCCAGCGGCGTTGCCTGTCTAAATTGGGCACTGCACGGTTCATAACCAAAGGAACGCGCTGCTCACTGATGCCGCCATGCGAGCGCAAAGGCACATCAAGTCCCGACAAATCATGTTTAGATTTGGAGGTACCCAGAACTGTATCGCGCTCAGAAACCACCACCAAGTCACCCAATCTGTCTGCAGGCAGTTCAAATTGAGCGGCTGCTTGCTCGCGCGTTAACACCACTTCGATGCCGTGCTCTGCTTGAAGTTTTTGACAGGCCGCCACAGGATCTGTGCCTGCTGGCAAATAGATCGTCGCAAATGAACCTAGGGCGCCATGGTGCACCACATAAGGGTCTGTAATCGGCAAGATCACTCGCACCGAACCCACACCCAACCAGGCATCAAACCAGTCTTGCAAATAAATGACTTTAGGCTGGCCATCCATGCCCACCTTGGCATTCATACCGTGATCAGCAGTTAACACCACCACACATCCCATGGCATCAAGTTCTGCCATGTAGCGGTCCATCATGGCGTAGAACTCATTGGCTCCAGCCGTGCCAGGTGCAAATTTGTGTTGAATGTAATCGGTGGTGGAAAGATACATGACATCGGGTCGCTCGTTTTTCATGAGCCATACCCCTGCTGCAAAAACAAATTCAGACAAATCTGCGCTGTAAACACTGGGTAAAGGCTTGCCAACTTTTTGGAGCACATCGTCTATGCCATGCTCTGCCACGCTGGCCTTGTCGGCCTTCTCAGCTGAAAAACAAATACCCTTCATTTGATGACCTAGCAACTGACGCAGCTTGTCCTTGGCAGTGATCACGGCCATCTTGCAACCTGCATCTGATAGTGCAGCCAACAATGAAGGTGCCCTCAACCACTTAGGGTCGTTCATCATGACCTCCACATTGTTGGCGCTGTCGTACAAATAGTTGCCACAAATACCATGCACACTGGGTGGCGCGCCAGTCACAATTGATAAGTTATTGGGATTGGTGAAACTCGGGACTACGCAATCGGCTTGTAAACCTGTGCCCGTGGCTAGCACTTTTTTCATCCAAGGCATATGACCACCCGCCACTGCCTGACCCAAGTAATCGGGTTCGCAGCCATCCACACAGACCACCACCACTGGCTGCTTTGGCATTTGATATGTTCTTTGATTGACTAGCATGACATTTCCTTTTTTATGGCGCCGCGCGCTCTGAATATTTGACGTAATTTCGAATGGTTCTTTCGCGACTCATGAGCACATGCTGTCGCAAAGCCTCTGCAGCTTTGACGCCATTGCGTGAGCCAATAGCTTCCAATATATCTCTGTGCTCATTGACAGATGTCACCAGCAAGGCATGGTCAGAAAAATTGCGCCGCCTAAACAAACTCAATTCTCGAGTCAGCTTGCGGTACAAACTGATTAATTTTTGATTGCCTGCATAAGACACCATGGCTTCATGGAACTCAATATTCAATCGGTAGTAAGTTGCTTCATCTTCAGTCTTGACTGCAGACTCCATTTGAAGCACCAAGCTTTTCAAATAACTTAATTGTTGTTCGGTGGCATTGGTCGCCAAAGTGCTGCCCACATGCGCCTCCATCATGGCGCGCAGATCAAAAATTTCGAGCGCTTCTTCTAGTGGAATTTGACGCACATAAACGCCCCGATTTTTCTCCAACTGAACCAAACCAGCTTCTTCCAAAACTCGAAAAGCCTCTCTAACGGGGCCTCTCGATACACCAAGTTTTTCTGCAATCGACGCCTCAGTCAGCTTGTCACCGGGCCCCAACTCTCCCGAATTAATCAAGCGCTCAATCTCCTGCTGCACCGCACCCGTCAGGGAGTGTTTTTGCAACATCGCGATCGTGGCATTGGCGTCTAGCGCAATCGACAGTTGTGTTCGGGCTTGTGCGATTTCAGTCGTCATGCAAAGAATTTGATCACAACTCAGTAAATTGTCAACAATTTACAAAAAACAATTGACATTCAGTTATTCTTCGATTCCAATGATTTTCATGGGCTTGTCACATCGCTGTCACAGCTCTGGTGGAAAGTTATCGTTTTTAACTTGATAAGGATGACGAATGCGCGCACTTTACAAATCTGCACTCTTGATAGGCGGTCTACTGCTAGGCTCAATGGCTTTGGCTCAAAAAACGCAGCTGTTGGTCTACACAGCTTTGGAAGTGGATCAACTGAAGGCTTATCAAGAGGGTTTCAACAAAGTCCACCCCGAGATTGAACTCAAATGGGTTCGCGATTCAACCGGCGTCATCACTGCCAAACTTTTGGCGGAAAAAGCCAACCCACAGGCAGACGCTGTGATGGGCGTAGCTGCCACCAGCTTGGCCTTGATGAAGAAAAACGGCATGCTCGAGCCATTTGCGCCCCTGAATTTGGACGCCATCATGCCCCAGTACCGCGACAAAGCCAATCCACCTGCTTGGTGGGGCATGGATGTCTGGGGCGCGACCATTTGCTTCAACACAGTCGAAGCCAAAAAACGCAATATTCCAAAACCAGAAACTTGGAAAGACCTCACCAAGCCTGAATACAAAGGCCAAGTGGTCATGCCCAACCCCGCTTCCAGTGGTACAGGTTATTTTGATGTCATCGCATGGCTCACTTTGTTTGGTGACCAAAACGGCAAAGGCGGCGGTTGGAAGTACATGGACGGCCTGCATGAAAACATTGCGCAATACACGCACTCCGGATCGAAACCTTGCAACATGGCCGCCAGCGGAGAATATGTTGTAGGAATTTCATTTGAGTACCGCGCCAATGCCAACAAAGCCAAGGGCGCTCCTATCGACTTGGTGTTCCCTAAAGAAGGTTTAGGTTGGGACCTTGAGTCGTTCGCCATTCACAAAGGCACCAAGAAATTGGATGCTGCCAAGAAACTGGCCAACTGGGCTTCAAGCAAAGACGCCATGAAACTTTATGGCAAAAACTTTGCGATCACCGCTCACCCTGGCGTGGCAGAACCATTGGCCAACGTACCCAAAGACTATGAGTCACGCTTGGTCAAATTGGACTTTGAATATGCTGCTGAGCAACGCGAGCGTATCTTGGCCGAATGGAACACTCGCTACAACGGCAAATCTGAAAAGCGCTAAATTCATTTAAACGGCCGCCTGGCATCGCCAAGGCGGCCTTTTTTGTTGGTCACTCATGTCTGCAAGCCCCTTCATTTCTCTTTCAAATCTCCACAAAGCTTTTGGTCAGTTTGTTGCGCTTCAAGACATAAACTTAGACATATTTCCTGGTGAGTTGGTGTGTTTCTTAGGCCCCTCGGGCTGTGGCAAAACAACTTTGCTGCGCATCATTGCGGGGCTTGAAGTCCAAACTCGCGGCGTCATTCATCAAGCAGGGCGCGACATCTCAAAAGCCCACCCGGCAGAACGCGACTACGGCATTGTGTTCCAGAGCTATGCCCTGTTTCCTAATCTCAGCGTTGCAGACAACGTGGCTTATGGCTTGGTCAATCGCAAAGTGTCGAGAGATTTAGCTCAACAAAGGGTGCAAGAACTTTTGAAGCTGGTGGGATTGCCTGGCAGTGACCACAAATATCCCAGCCAACTTTCTGGCGGGCAGCAACAACGCATTGCTTTGGCGCGAGCCTTGGCCACATCGCCAGGTCTGCTGTTGCTGGACGAGCCCTTGTCTGCGTTAGATGCCCTTGAGCGTGTTCGATTACGTGGAGAAATCAGGTCATTGCAACAAAGCTTGGGCGTCACCACCATCATGGTCACGCACGACCAAGAAGAAGCTTTAAGCATGGCCGATCGCATTGTGGTCATGAACCATGGCTGCATCGAACAAGTGGGCACACCGACTGAAATCTACAGAGAACCTGCCAGCGCATTTGTGGCAGATTTTGTGGGCCAAGTGAACGTTTTAAATGGCCATGTTTCGAACAACGCATTGCAATTGAGCGAGATGCAAATTCCTTTAACGGACATCCCCACCCAGTCACGCAGTGAGGGTGATGTCAAAGTGTATTTGCGGCCTGAAGATGTATTGGCCATGCCCGTTTTGACGGGCGAAGCTTATGTCTTTCAATCTACCATTCACGAGATAGAGTTCATGGGGGCTTTCTGCCATGTCCATGTCTTGGCACCCACACTCTCCAAAGAACCACTGACTGTTTATTTGTCGCTCAATTATTTGGCAGAGCAAGGGCTTCAAGCTGGCTCTAACCTTCTACTCAAACTGATGCCAGAGCGTCTCAAATTGTTTTGAAACAGACTTGACCCTCGCATGACGTACGTTTTATCCCAAGTGACACAGCGCAAGCATTGGAGCGATTGGATTGGATTCGCGGGTTTGGCCTTGGTTCTCTTCATGTTGTTGGCGTTTTTAGCAGCACCTCTGCTGGCCATTCTTCTGCAAGCGGCCCAAGATGATCAGGGCCAATTTGTTGGCCTGCGCAACTTTTCTAGTTACCTGCAAACACCCTCTTTGTTGCAGAGTCTTTGGAACAGTATTTGGGTTTCTTCTTTGGTCACGTTCATTGTGGTGCCATTGGCTTTTGTCTTTGCATACGCCCTGACCAGAAGCTGCATCCCTGGCAAAACCATTTTCCGAGCCATCAGCCTCATTCCACTTTTAGCACCCTCCTTGCTTTCGGCCATTTCACTCATCTATTGGTTTGGCAACCAAGGGGTCTTGAAAGACGCCATGCAAGCTATCGGGATTGATCAAATTTATGGCGCACCAGGCGTGGTGATCGCAGAATGTTTCGCCGTTTTTCCGCATGTGCTCATGATTTTGGTCACCGCCCTCACGCTGGCCGATGCACGCCTTTACGAGGCGGCCGATGCCCTGGGCACCAGCGCTCAGAGAAAGTTTTTCACCATCACATTGCCAGGCGCCAAGTACGGTTTAATCTCGGCTTCCTTGGTCAGCTTTACTTTGGTCATGACTGATTTTGGCATTCCTAAAGTCATCGGTGGCAACTTCAACATGATGGCCACTGATATTTTCAAGTTGGTCATTGGTCAACAAGATTTTTCCAGAGGTTCGGTGGTGGCATTGCTGCTTTTGTCGCCAGCCGTCTTAAGCTTTGGTGTAGACCGCTATGTAAGTGCTCGCCAAACGGCCATGCTAAGCGCAAGAGCCGTGGCCTTTTTACCCAAACCCGACGCGCGTCATGACCTGCTCATGATGTCTTTCTGCACCTTCATTGCATGCCTTATGCTGGCCATGTTGGGCATGGCTGTTTTTGCATCTTTCGCCAGTTTTTGGCCATACAACCTAACACCTAGCCTGATTCATTACAAGCTGGGTTTGATCGATGGCGATGTAGGCCAAGGATTTATCAACAGCTTGAAAATGGCATCGGGTACCGCCGTCTTTGGTACCTTGCTGGTGTTTGTCACAGCCTATTTGCTTGAAAAAACCAAAGGCATGAACTTGGTTCGCGCACCACTTCATATGTTGGCCGTGATTCCTATGGCAGTGCCAGGATTGGTCTTAGGACTGGGTTATATCTTTTTCTTCAACATGCCTAGCAACCCATTGCACGGCATGTACCAAAGCATGACCCTGCTAACCCTTTGCACCATTGTTCACTTTTACACCACAGGGCATTTAACGGCCACCACGGCACTGAAATCTTTGGATGCCGAATTTGAATCGGTCAGCGCTTCACTCAAAGTGCCTTTTTACAAAACCTTCTGGCGCGTGACTCTGCCCATTTGTACACCTGCCATGGTGGACATCGCACGGTATTTTTTCATCAATGCCATGACCACTATCTCAGCGGTGGTGTTTTTGTATTCTCCAGAGAATAAAGTGGCTGCCATTGCTATTTTGAATTTAGATGAAGCCGGTGACATAGGCGCGGCTGCGGCCATGGCTGTTTTAATTGCACTTATTTCAGCTTGTGCCACTGTATTTTTTGCTTGGCTCAGCTGGCTAGTAGACAAACGAACGCAAGCTTGGCGTCGCCGATAATTTTTGATTCTGATCTGATACATTTTTTAAATCCCTTTGAGACAAGAGACACATTCACCATGCAACGCGAAGCCATTCTTCTCACACCCGGCCCCTTAACCACCACCCTGCGCACCAAGCTGGCCATGCTGCGAGATTGGGGGTCATGGGACAGTGAGTTCATTGCCATGACTGCACGGGTTCGCAAAAGCTTGCTGAACATTGTTCACGGACACGAAACCCATGTGGTGGTGCCACTTCAAGGCAGCGGTACCTTTAGCGTGGAAGCTGCAGTTGCCACACTGGTCCCCTCAAGCGGCCACATTTTAGTTTTGGACAATGGCGCCTATTGCAAAAGAGCAGCCAAACTGTCCACCATGATGGGGCGCAAAACCACCGTTGTGCCAACACCAGAAGATCAATGCGTCTCGCCCAGTGCACTAGAGGCCCTGCTCCAAAAAGACGCCAGCATTACGCATGTGGTGCTGATTCACTGCGAAACAGGGGCGGGGGTTTTAAACCCTCTCCACGACATTGCCAAAGTTTGCGAGAAGCACAGCAAAGGTTTGATTGTGGACGCCATGAGTTCATTTGCCGCGCTGGAAATTGACGCACGCACCACACGCTTTGACGCCCTCATTGCCGCCAGTGGCAAATGCCTAGAAGGTGTACCCGGTATGGGCTTTGTGTTTATTCGCAAAGCCATTTTGGACAACTGCGCTGGCAACAATTCTTCCTTGGCCATGGACTTACACGACCAATACGTGTACATGGAAAAAACCGGTCAATGGCGCTTTACACCACCGACCCATGTGATGGTGGCCTTGGCAGAAGCCATTCAACAGTTTGAAGAAGAAGGTGGACAGCCCGCCCGTTTGAAGCGTTACCAAAGCAATTGCAAAACTTTGATTGAAGGCATGTCCGCATTAGGCTTCAAACCCTATTTAGACCCTGCAGTTCAAGCGCCGATCATTGTGACCTTCCATGCACCGGCTGATGCCAACTACGAATTCAGAAAATTTTATGAAGCTGCCAAGAAGCATGGCTTTATTTTGTACCCAGGCAAGCTGACTGAAATTGAAACATTTCGTGTGGGCTGCATTGGTGCCATTGGCCCCATTGAGATGCAACAGGCCGTGCATGCGGTGGCGCTTACATTGAAAGAGTTGGGCATCGCAAGCGGTGCTCCTGCTTGAATCTTGTAGTGCATTGATTTTTTAAAATTTTTAAAGGACAGAGCATGGCCACCTCCAAAGTACACCCTGCACTTAAAGCAGTTGAAAAAAGCGGTGCTCAAAAAGTCAAAGTAGCCGTGAGCGACATCGACGGCATTTTGCGCGGCAAGTACTTGCACATTGACAAATTCAAAGGTGCGGCAGAGCCTTACCCTGCAGGCGGTTTTGGCTTTTGTGATGTGGTGTTTGGCTGGGACTCGTCAGATCAGTGCTATGACAACACCTCCGTCACGGGCTGGCAACATGGCTTTCCAGATGCCTTGGCGCGTTTGGATTTAGACACCGCGCGCAATGTGCCGTGGGACAACAACGTACCATTTTTCATTGGCGAATTTATTAATGCCGATGGCACACCCCATCCACTTTGTCCGCGGCAAACTTTGAAAAAGGTTTTAAAGCGTGCCGAAAAAATGGGCGTCAACCCCATGTGTGGCATGGAGTTTGAATGGTTCAACTTTTTAGAGAACTCTCACTCCTGGGAAAGTAAAAAAGGTGTAGGGCCCACACCACTCACACCCGGCATGTTTGGTTATTCATTGCTGCGCATGAACCAAAATCGCGAATTCTTCAATGCCATTCAAGACGAAATGCTGCAGTTTGGCGTGCCCATTGAAGGCCTGCACACAGAAACAGGCCCTGGAGTTTACGAAGCTGCCATTGCTTTCAGCGATGCGCTGACACAAGCCGACCGCGCCATTTTGTTCAAAACAGGCACCAAAGAAATTGGTGCGCGTTTTGGCATCATGCCCAGTTTCATGGCCAAGTGGAATGCCGCTTATCCAGGATGCAGTGGCCACATTCACCAAAGCTTGAGTGACGGCAAAAAGAATTTGTTCGCTGACGCCAAAGGCCGTCATGGCATGAGCAAAATGTTTGAAAGCTATTTGGCTGGCCAAGTGGCTCACCTCATGGAATTTGCTCCCATGTTCTGGCCCACCATTAACAGCTACAAGCGCTTGGTCGATGGCTTTTGGGCACCGGTCAAACCTACATGGGGTGTGGACAATCGCACCGCCAGCTTCCGCGTGATTGCCGGCTCACCCAAATCAACCCGCCTAGAAACCCGTTGCCCTGGCGCCGACGTCAACCCCTACTTGGCCATGGCTGCAGTCATTGCTGCAGGCTTAGATGGCGTTGAAAAAGGCATGAAGCTAAGCGCTCCCCCCATTCACGGTACCAACGGCGGTGCTGAGAACATTCCCCGTGCACCCCGCACACTGATTGAAACCACGCGCAATTTCCAGCAGTCCAAAGTGGCGCGCGATTGGTTAGGCGATACATTTGTGGATCACTTTGCCGCCACCCGCGAATGGGAATGGCGCCAATGGTTAGATGGCGTAACCGACTGGGAACTCAAACGTTATTTTGAAATTATTTAATTGAACCCTACAGATCAAACTGGACATTGATATGAGCATTGAAAAATTTTCCTTCCCAACACCCATCCACTTTGGCGTTGGTTCACGCAAGTTAGTCGGCTCGCATTTGAAAAATTTAGGCTTCAAGCGTCCCCTCATCGTCACCGACAAAGCCATGGCCGATTTGCCTCTCATGGCTGAGTTCATCCGTCACTTGGATGGCCTTGAGGTGTCTGTTTATGCCGGCGTGCATGGCAACCCCACCGCCTCACAAGTCACAGCGGGTGGCGCAGCTTTCAAAGCGCACAATGCCGATTGCGTCATTGGCTTAGGTGGTGGCGCATCGCTTGACGTGGCCAAAGTGGTGGGCTTGGCTGCCACCCACGATGGCCCCATTTTGGAATATGCATGGGATCACCCCAAGGTGCGAAGCATTACAGGCACCCTACCCTATTTTGTGGCATTGCCCACCACCTCTGGCACTGGCTCTGAAGTGGGCCGCTCTAGTGTGGTCAGCGAAGATGACACACACCAAAAGCGCGTCATCTTTCACCCCAAGTTATTGGCTCAAACCGTGTTTGCCGATCCAGAACTCACAGTGGGCTTGCCTGGCAAGATCACTGCAGCCACTGGCATGGACGCCCTGACTCACAACATCGAAAGCTATTTGTCACCGGCCTACCATCCCTTGTGCGATGGCATTGCCTTGGAAGGCACTCGCATTGGGGCTGCAGCATTGCACACAGCTGTGCATGAACCCAGCAACCTCAAGGCCCGCAGCGACATGATGATGTCGTCCATGATGGGCGCCATTGCCTTCCAAAAAGATTTGGGTGCTGTGCACTCCTGCGCCCACGCACTGGGTGCAGTGGTCGACATGCACCATGGCTTGGCCAACGCGCTCATGATCGATGTGGTGATGGCTTGGAACTACGAAGCCGTGCCTGAAAAATTCAACGAACTTGCGCACGTTTGCAATGTCAAAGGCGGCGGCAGTGCCTTTGTGGCTTGGCTCAAAGAATTGAAAGCGTCGATTGGCATCACGGGTACTTTGTCTTCGCACGGTGTTAAACCCGAACACATGGCGCGTTTGGTTGAAATTGCTACGGCCGATATTTGCCATCAAACCAACCCGCGCCCTTGCACATCAGCCGATTTCGAGAAGCTGTTCAAGGCTGCCATGTAATTTTGGATGAGGTCATCATGTCTTCTAATTCCAAACGTCTGAAAATTGGCGTCTCTGCTTGCTTCTTTCACCCTGACCACGAACGCGTGATCTTCAAGGGCAAGACGCTTCAATACGTTGAGCAGTCGGTGATGCATTGGGTCATGTCGCAAGGCGACTTGGCGGTCATGATTCCTTCCCCCGAAGGCGAAACCCAAGTGGGTGATGCGCAAATTGCCGACTACGCCCAATGGCTGGATGGCGTGGTGCTCATGGGCGGCAGCGATGTGTGGCCAGGCAGCTACGGCGAAGAAGTGATGGACCCAAGATGGACAGGCGACCGTGTGCGAGATGCTTACGAAAAGAAGCTGATTGAATCTTTTGTAGCAGCTGGCAAACCAGTGCTGGGCGTATGCCGCGGCATGCAAATGATCAATGTGGCGTTTGGTGGCACTTTGTACCAAGACATTGCCACGCAAAGACCTGAAGCCCTGATGCACCGCGACGGCGTGAAGTACGACCTCAATTTGCATGAGGTGCAATTCGAACCCAATAGCACACTGTCTAAGCTATTGGGCGGCGCCACCAAAGCCAAAGTCAACAGCATTCACCATCAAGGCGTGAAAGATTTGGCCGCCAACTTTGTAGTGGAAGCTTTCTGCCCTCACGACCACATTCCAGAAGCCATTCGATTACAAGGCGACGCTTATGTGGCCGCCGTTCAGTGGCATCCTGAATTCCATAAATCGACCTTAGGCACCTTGGATGACTCACCCATCCTGACTGATTTTTTAAATGCAGCACGCAAGAAGCAACCGGCTTAGGCTTCCTCTCTTCAAAAAAACACCGAACCACATTGGACTTGTATGAAATTGCTTGACGTCGTCAACCCAGCCACCGATGAACTGATCACTCAACTGCGCATCGACGATGGCGCAGCTGTGGCCATCAAGGCCCAAAAAGCACGCAACGCACAAGCCGCATGGGCCGCTACGCCTTTGGCAGACCGCATGGCATGCATTCAGCGCTTTCGAGGTTTGGTTGAAGCGCAACTTGAAGACTTGGCTAAAACCATGACCCAAGAAACCGGCAAGCCGCTGGCCCACTCGCGCAATGAGTTGAACGGCTTCTTAGGTCGCATCGACTTCTTCTTGTCAGAAGCCGAAGCAGTCCTAAAAACTGAAACGGTTTACAAACAAGACGGCATGTGCGAGCAAATTCAGCACATTCCCCTTGGCTTGATTGGCAACATTTCTGCATGGAACTACCCGTGGTTTGTGGGCGGCAATGTGTTTGTACCTGGCCTGCTCATGGGCAACGCCATTTTGTACAAACCGTCAGAATTCGCAGCCATGAGCGGCATGGCCATGGCCCGTTTGCTGCACGAGGCTGGCATTCCCCAAGATGTGTTTGCCACGCTCATTGGTGCCGCTGACACTGGCAATGCTTTGCTTGCACAACAACTCGATGGTATGTTTTTCACAGGCTCATTGGCCACGGGACAGCACATTGCCAACGTCATGGGGCCGCGTATGACCAAGCTCCAATTGGAATTGGGCGGCAAAGATCCCACCTATGTGTGTGCCGATGCCGACCCTGTGGCGGCCGCACAATCCTTGGCAGATGGTGCCATGTACAACGCCGGTCAAAGCTGCTGCTCGGTCGAGCGTATTTATGTGCATGCCAGCATTCATGACAAATTCGTGGAAGCACTGGTCGACACGGTTCGGAGTTTCAAAATGGGCGATCCGTTGGCCGCGGACACCTACTTGGGCCCGCTTACACGCGCACCTCAACTGAAAGTTTTGGAAGCTCAAATTGCCGATGCCAAAGCCAAAGGCGCTCGTTGTTTGCTGGGTGGGCAACGCAGTAAAGGCCCCATGGGCGGCAAAGGCAATTGGTTTGAAGCCACGGTGTTTGACAACGTGAACCACAGCATGTCCCTCATGCGCGACGAAAGTTTTGGACCCATCATTGGCATTCAAAAAGTCAATGACGATGCTGAGGCCATTCGCCTCATGAACGACACTGCCTATGGCCTCACCGCTGGCGTTTACACACCCAACGAACAACATGCGCGTGAAGTGCTTTCTCAAGTTCGTGCTGGCTCTGTTTATTGGAATTGCTGCGACCGCGTCAGCCCACGCTTGCCTTGGAGTGGCTATGGTCACTCAGGCATTGGCCTGACTTTGTCTCGCGAAGGCCTAGCCACTTTCACACGCCCCAAAGCTTGGCACTTGCGCAGCAACTGACATGCGCTTGGCTTTGTTTGACTTAGACCATACGCTGCTCAATGGCGACAGCGATCAGTTGTGGTGTGATTTCCTCATCGACAAAGGCTTGCTCGACAAGGCCATCTTCTCGGCCAAAAACGAAGCCATGGCGCGCGATTACAAATCTGGCGCAGTCAATGTGCAAGCGTTTTGTGAGTTTTACATTGGCACCCTCACACTTCACTCGCCTTCTGAATGGGAACCACTGCGTCAAGAATTTTTAAGCGAGTGGGTGGCGCCCAAATTGTGCGCTGGTGGCAAAGCACAAATCAAAGCTCACCAAGCCAAAGGCGATCGAGTGGTCATGACCACCGCCACCAATCGGTTCATCACAGAATTGACGGCCAAACACTTAGGCGTGCAGGACCTCATTGCCACAGAGGCCGAATTGCAAAACGGTTTGTTCACCGGAAAAACTGCAGGCGTGTTAAACATGCGTGAAGGCAAAGTTACGCGCCTTAAGATGTGGTGCCATGAACAGCAATTGGACTGGCCTCAGCTTGAAACATGGGGCTACAGCGATTCCATCAACGACCTGCCCTTGCTAGAAGCCGTCACGCACGCCACCGTGACACAGGGCGATGTAAAGTTGAGAACAGAAGCCGCCAAGCACGGCTGGCCCCAAATTGAGTGGTTTTAACTTTGTAGCCAAAGCAGGATTCACATGACGAGCACTGTATTCACCGACATTGACTGGGACAAAGACGGCAAGCAAATTGGCACCCTCAACTTGCCCCACTCTCCCGACGACGATGCATGGGGCGTGATTCCGTTTCCCGCCGCCTCCATTAAAAATGGCAACGGCCCAGTGGTGGTGGTTACCGGCGCAGTACATGGCGACGAGTACGAGGGCCCCATCGTTATTTCGGAGTTAATGCGCAACATCGAAGCCCACGAAGTCAACGGGCAATTGATTCTGCTCCCTACCTTCAATGCGCCAGCATTGAAAGCTGGGCGACGCACATCCCCCATCGATCAATTGAACCTGAACCGTGTTTTTCCAGGCGATGACTACGGCCTGCCGACGCAGCAAATAGCGCGCTATGTCACCGACCACCTCTTTAGCAAGGCAAATTTCTACATCGACCTGCATGCGGGAGGTCGGTCTTTGTTTATCCAGCCAAGCGCTCATGTGGTCATG
This sequence comes from Limnohabitans sp., assembly GCA_021300495.1. Lineage (GTDB taxonomy): Bacteria > Pseudomonadota > Gammaproteobacteria > Burkholderiales > Burkholderiaceae_C > Limnohabitans_A. The sequence goes on from JAJTDK010000005.1 coordinate 33,238, forward strand.
GCCGATGGCATGGCTGCAGAACTCATACAAGCGAATGCGCGCTTAGCGGAAGCATTTGGCGTGGCCATGACGGTTCAGACCAGCAACATGGGCGACTACAGAACATCAGCTGGTTATGTCACCTTCAAAGGCATTCCCATGTTGGCTGCCGAGATGGGCATGGGCGGCTGGGCTACAGCAGACTCTGTTCGGGCAACACGCGAGGCCACACACCGAGTGCTCAAGCACACGGGGGTCTTGCCAAACATTGAAACCTGTCCCGGTGAAAAAACACAATGGACACGCATTCACGGCACTTCAGCCTATGTCTTTGCACCCATGGATGGCTATTTTGAAAGACACTTCGCATTAGGCGATGACATTCAAAAAGGGCAATTGGCCGGTTTAATGCACCACCTCGATCGACCCAGCCTCAAACCCGAGCCTGTGTACTTTCAATCAAGCGGCACGCTCTACGCGCATGGATTGATAGGACATGTTCGTGCAGGGCAAAATTTAGCAGTCTTGGTTGAAAAGCTTGAATCGCCTGTTTAAAAAACAGTGCCTCGCAAGGCTCTGGCACACAACACAAGCCCACTGAGACATAAAAAACTGTGAATAAAGGGCTTGAGAAAAGCCGCTTGAATTCGGACTGCCAATTGGTGTCCCAGCCACACCCCGGCCATGGCAAAAGGCAGAAGCAGCATCAAGCATGTCCAAAGCGCTACATCGTTCAAGCCACCTGAAACACCCACCATACAAAGCGCTATAGAAGACAGACCAATGATGGTCATGGGCATGGTCGCCCTGATTGAAAATGGATCCGACAAACGCTGCGCCAACCAAGACATGACGACTGGGCCTGCTGTGCCAAACATCGTTTCAACCAAGCCCATGGCGAATCCTGCGAAGTGTCGCATTGAAGGCCTGAGCTGAACTACCACTGACGCCCCCTTGAGCCCACGCCACCCAATGAAGATGACATAGAGCCCCAAGCAAAAAAGCAGGCCATCACCTTGGGTTATGCGAATGAGCACGATGCCAGCAAGTGCGCCAACAATGACAGAGGGTAGCAAGGGCGGCAATTCTTTCCACATGACTTGCCTAAAATTCAAGCCCGTATGCAAGATGGCCGCAGGCACATCAATCAGCAGCACCAAGGGCACCACTACAGCTAGCGGCCAATCCCATGCCAACAAGGGAACAATGATCAGGGCAGAACCGAACCCTGCAATTCCCAACACAAAATAGCCTACAAACACGACTGCAAATTGAAACAGGCCAGCTTCCATCTAGTTCAAAACACCTTGTGCTATGACGCACGCTGCGTCCACAGTGAAAGCATGATTCGCAATGGCCTCAACAACTTGCTTAGGCGACATACAAGCAAACTCGCTCACTTCACCATCTTGATTGATGGGCGTTATTTCAGGCGGCACAAGCAAGTTGTAAACCCAAAGTGTTTCATGGTGCCAGCCAGTGGCAACCGATCTGCAGGTACTCACTTTGCCGTGCGCAACCGCCGTCATGGCCAAGGCTTCAGAAATGCCAGCTTCCTCCGCCATTTCTCTGACGCCGCAAGTTTGAAGCAACTCACCCGCAGGCAACCCACCTGCCGCTATGTTGTCCAACATGCCTGGATCGGTAGCTTTAGTTTGAGCACGGCGACCACACCACACATGACCTTCAAGCGTGAAGCCATTCACATGCACAGCATGACTGCGCAAACCAAAAAACCTGAAGGCCGATCGTTCCATTTCAAAAGCCGCAGGCAAGTGGCTTGTAGGTTCTAAACTTTGTTTACCTACGCCAATGACTTGATCTTCCCAAAAGCTGAATTTTTCATTGCGCCAACCCGTGACATGACCCTGATCATGCAACTGTTTTGCCCACTCCGCCAAGGCCAGACTGCGTGAGCTTGGTGTCCCTTCTTGAGTATCCCATCTCAGGCCTAGAGGCAACTGCACCCATTGCGCACTCAGTTGTTGAAGTGCTTTGGCATGCAGCGGTTTGAGGTGCCCTGTGGCTGTATGCGAGCCCCCCAAATACCAAGGAACTGATTCTTTCGGCAAAGGCTGCATGGCCTGCTCCAAGCATTGATGCAATACTTGGATTTCTGAACCGCTGAGGGCGGCCTTGAACTTTTCAATGGGGCTCATGCTTTCTGCAAACTGAAGTGGGTGATGAATGCCATTTCAGTGTGCCTGATCCCAATTCAATCCCACTCCTACCTCGGCCAACAAAGACACCTTGAGAGATGCAACCTCTGCCATCCATTTTGGGACTGCAACTTTGAGCCATTCAACTTCATCTTCTGGCACTTCAAACACCAGTTCATCGTGCACCTGCATGATGACCTTGGTTTTGCGTTGCTCGCGGTCAATGCCTGCTTGCACTGCAATCATGGACAGTTTGATCAAATCGGCCGCGGTACCCTGCATGGGCGCATTGATGGCCGCTCGCTCAGCGCCCGCACGACGAGGGCCGTTGGGAGAATTGATTTCTGGCAAATACAACCTCCGGCCAAACACGGTTTCAACATAGCCTTGCGATTTGGCTTGCTCGCGCGTTTCATCCATGTAGCGCTTTACACCTGCAAAGCGTTGGAAGTAACGCTCGATGTAGTTTTTGGCAGCGCCGTTGTCAATGCCTAAAGCCTTGGCCAATCCGAATGCACTCATGCCGTAAATCAAACCAAAGTTGATGGTTTTGGCATAGCGGCGTTGCTCACTGGAAACTTGATCGGGTGTTAAACCAAACACTTCAGCGGCCGTCGCCTTGTGCACATCAAGCCCTTGATGAAATGCACGAAGCAAGGCTTCATCGCCACTCAAATGCGCCATGATGCGCAGTTCAATTTGTGAATAATCAGCACTGGCAATCAGACTGCCTGAAGGTGCGACAAAAGCTTCGCGCACTTTGCGTCCTTCAGCAGTGCGAATGGGAATGTTTTGCAAATTAGGGTCGTTGCTAGACAAGCGCCCCGTCACAGCCACGGCCTGTGCGTAATGGGTATGGACTCGGCCCGTTCTAGGCAATGCCATTTGCGCCAGTTTGTCGGTATAAGTACCCTTCAGTTTGGACAAACTGCGATGCTCCAAAATGCGCGCAGGCAAGGGGTAGTCTTCTGCCAGTTTTTCCAACACTTCTTCATCGGTACTGCGCGCACCCGTCGCGGTTTTTTTGATAACTGGCAAACCCAGCTTGTCAAAAAAGATTTCACCGAGTTGTTTGGGGCTGCTCAAGTTGAAGGGCTGACCTGCAATTTCATAAGCTTCAGTTTCTAGCTGCAAAATGCGTTGCCCCAAGGCTTGGCTTTGTGCGGCCAGTGTAGGTCCATCAATTAGCACGCCATTGCGCTCAATGCGAAACAATGCTTCGCTGGTGGCAATTTCGATGTCATATATAGCACGCAGTTTGGCATCTGCTTGAATGCGCGGCCACAGCACGCCATGCACGTCCAAACATTGGTCGGCATCTTCACAAGAATATTCAGAGGCCTTATCGACATCCACTTGGGCAAAGGAAATTTGATGCGCACCTTTGCCGCACATGTCTTCGTAGGTCAAGCCCGTACGGCCCACATGCCGCAGTGCCAAACTGGTCAGGCTGTGCGGCTTGTGAACTTCCAGCACATAACTCTGCAGCATGGTGTCGTGCGCATAACCGCGCACCTCAATGCCTTGATTGGCGAACACATGCCGGTCGTATTTAACGTGCTGGCCTACTTTGAGTTTGAGCGGGTTTTCAAGCCAAGCTTTGAGCCTGGCCAGAACTTCCAACAAGGGCAACTGCACAGGTGCATCGGGGCCTTCATGTCTCAAGGGCAAATAAGCGGCTTCACCCGGTTTGACACTCCAACTGATGCCCACCAAATCGGCGCGCATGGCATCGAGCGATGTGGTCTCGGTGTCAATGGCCACACACTCGGCGGCCTCTAACCTCGGCAGCCATGTGTCGAATTGCGTCCAAGTCAAAATGGTTTCGTAGTGCTTGTCGCCAGTGACAGTGACGACTGGTTCTGGCTCTGCAAACAAATCGTCATTGGGTACGAACGCCGCTTTGGCAGAGGACTTGCTGGCTGCAGACTCAGGGGCGCCTGCACCACGGCTTCTGACTAAACCTTTGAAGCCATACTTTTCGTAAAAGGCCAACAAGTCGGCCTCGTTGGGCGGTGCCAAGCGAATGGATTCCAGTGAGGGGAGTTCGGGCACGTACTCGTTCAAATCACAATCGGTGCGAATTTTCAAGAGCTGACGGCCAGTGGGCAACCAATCGACCGCCTTTCGAAGATTCTCACCCACCACTCCTTTGACTTGATCGGCGTTGGCCATCAAGTTATCGAGCGAGCCATATTCAAGCAAAAGTTTAACCGCCGTTTTAGGGCCTACTTTTTGCACGCCTGGCACATTGTCGACCGTGTCACCCACCAAAATTTGGTAGTCCAACATGAGGCTGGCAGGCACACCAAATTCTTCTTGAACGCCCACCAAATCACGGCGTTTTCCATTCATGGTGTCAATGATGGTGATGTGTTCATTCACCAATTGGGCCAAGTCTTTGTCGCCACTTGAAACCACCACCTCTATGCCTTGAGATGAGCCCACAGCAGACAGTGTGCCGATCACATCATCGGCCTCAACGCCTGGCACGTCCAAGACTTTCCATCCCATCAAACGAACCAACTCATGAATCGGCTGAATTTGCGAACGCAAATCGTCGGGCATGGGACTTCTGTTTTGTTTGTATTCTGGGTAAATTTCATCGCGGAATGTAGGGCCTTTGGCGTCAAACACACACACTGCAAAGTCTGCGGGAATGTCTTTCCGAAGGCGCTCCATCATGTTGATCATGCCTCGGATGGCACCGGTGGCAGGACTGCTAGGGTCGCCAGGTACGGCCCGCAAATCAGGCATGGCATGAAAGGCTCGGTAGAGGTAACTGGAACCATCCACCAGCAAAAGGGTTTTCTTATCGCTCATACCCCAATTGTGCCTGTCCTGAAGCGGGTTTGCCGAGTCAAAGTCTGTCAAATTTGGCGCCAACACCCTCTACAATCCTTGCATGCATTTCGCCATGCCTTCGGGCACCTATTCCACCCTTTCGAGCCCCCGCTAAGCCATGGCAGTATTTACGCCCGTTACCGAAGAGCAAGCAGCCCTGCTGATGTCCCAATTAGGCTTAGGTGAACTGACCGAGTTAAGGGGGATTGAGGGCGGCATCGAAAACACCAACTATTTCGCCACCACCGATTTGGGCGATTACGTTCTGACCTTGTTCGAGCGTCTCAATCACGAACAATTGCCCTTTTATTTGTACCTGATGAAGCACTTGGCAGAAAAAGGCATTCCAGTGCCCAACCCTGCTGCCAATTCAGATGGTGACATTCTGCACACCCTTTGCGAGAAACCAGCAGCCGTGGTCAACCGACTGCTTGGAAAAAGCCAACTGACCCCCGATGCTGTTCACTGCGCCGCGGTCGGTGCCATGATGGCTCGCATGCACTTAGCGGGTGAAGACTACAACCGCAGCCAACCCAATTTAAGAGGCTTGGCTTGGTGGAACGACACTGTGCCCGTGGTGCTGCCCTACTTGGAGGAAGACCAAGCGAGGCTCTTGCAAAGCGAATTGGCCTTCCAAAATCACATTGCACAGGGTGCCGCTTATCAAGCCCTTCCAAAGGGCCCTGTCCACGCCGACCTTTTTCGCGACAACGTGATGTTCGAAGGTGAAAAGCTGACCGGCTTCTTCGACTTTTATTTTGCAGGCAATGACACTTGGTTGTTTGACTTGTCGGTGTGCATGAACGATTGGTGCATCGACTTAAACTCAGGAGAGCACGCTCCTGAAAGGGCCTTGGCCATGCTGAACGCGTACCAAGAAGTGCGCCCACTTCGCTCCGCCGAGAGACAGTTGCTACCAGCCATGCTGCGCGCCGGAGCGTTGCGCTTTTGGATTTCCCGGCTTTGGGATTTCCATTTACCCAGAGAAGCATCCATGCTAAAACCACACGATCCCACCCACTTTGAACGGGTATTGCGTGCTCGTTTAACTTCGCCCTTTAAGCTCTGAATATGAAGCTTCAAATCGTTCCTGCCAAGCAGGGTCTGCTGTGGGTCAAACAAGGTATTCGCACTTTCTGGCGCCAGCCACTTGCTTTCACTGGTTTGTTCTTTTTGTTCATGGCATGGGTTTCTCTCTTGTCCATGGTTCCCTTTATTGGCGCGGCCTTGGCCTTGCTCGTTTTGCCAGCCGCCACTTTGGGGCTTATGGTTGCCACTGAACAGGCAGCTGGCGGAAAGTTTCCCATGCCGACTGTGATGTTGGTGGCCTTTCGCGCAGGTCAACAGCGACTCAAGGCCATGTTGCTACTGGGTGTCCTTTATGCCCTGAGTTTTTTGGCAGTCATGGCCATTTCAGCCCTCGTCGATGGCGGCGGGTTTGCCATGGTCTATCTGGCCAATGCGCCCATCACCCCTGAAGTCGTCAACGATACAGACTTTCAGACAGCCATGTGGTTGACCACCATCATGTACGTGCCTTTGTCAATGCTCTTTTGGCACGCGCCGGCTTTGGTTCATTGGCACGGCGTTCCACCCGTCAAAAGCCTGTTTTTCAGCGCCATCGCTTGCTGGCGCAATTTAGGCGCATTTGCCGTGTATTTGCTAGCGTGGGCAGGCGTGTTTGTAGCGGGTGCCATGCTCATTCTTCTCATCAGCAGCGCCTTAGGTGGCAACGATTTGTCTGCTGCTGTTCTTATGCCGGGCGCCTTGCTCATGGCGGCCATGTTTTTCACATCGGTTTACTTTAGCGTGAAAGACTGTTTTGAATTGCCCGAGCCAGGCAGCGAACACCAAGCATAAAAATCAATGGTGATGGCCATGTGCACCATGCACATGGCGATGTTCAATTTCCTCTGGAATGGCCGCGCGCACGTCCAGCACATTCAATTGGAATTGCAAAACTTGACCCGCCCAAGGATGGTTGCCATCCAACATCACGGTGTCGCCTTTGATTTTCAGCACATTGAAAATGGCTTCGCGGCCATCTGGTGTGCGGCCTCGCAATTGCCCACCTACCTTCACGCCAGGTGGGAAATCTTTCTTGGGCATGGTTTGCAGCAGACTTTCATCGCGCTCACCAAAGGCATCGGCAGCACTCAGCACCAATGTGGTTTGGTAGCCCTTGTTTTGGCCATCTAGGGCCTCTTCAATTTTGGGCAAGGTGTTTTCATAACCGCCATGCAAATAAGCCATGGGCTCTTGTGCAGCTTCTAACAATTTACCTTGCGCATCGGACACTTTGTATTTCAAGGTCACCACGGTGTCTTTTTCAATTTTCATAAAGTTCTCTTCCTTCGGTCCTAAATTATTCCACAGGTGTTAACTTGGCAACCGACAAGGCCAGCCACTTCACACCATGCCTTGGGAAATTCACTTGGGCCCGCGCATCTGCGCCAGCGCCCTCCACGGCCAAAACTTGACCCTCACCAAACTTGGTGTGAAACACTTTCATGGCCACCTTGATGCCATGCGAAGGCTCTGCTTTTTGCACAGGCACAGGCGGGCTTTTGTAGGTTTCTGCCGAGCTCAAACTGCTTTGCCCCCACGCAGGCTTGGCTTGAAATGCTTGAGCGGGTGAAGTCCAGCCGCCGCCAAGCCCCGTGGCAAAGCCTGGGTTTTTAGGCGTTATCCATTTCAAGCATTCTTCAGGCAACTCATCCAAAAAACGGCTCTTCAAGTTATAGCGAGTTTGACCATGCAGCATGCGCGTTTGAGAATGGCTGAGGTACAAACGTTTGCGCGCACGCGTGATGGCCACATACATGAGCCGTCGCTCTTCTTCCAAACCGTCAAAGTCGTTCATGGAATTTTCGTGAGGAAACAAACCCTCCTCCAAGCCCGAGATAAACACCGCGTCAAACTCCAAGCCTTTGCTGGCATGCACCGTCATGAGTTGAATGGCATCCTCACCCGCTTGCGCTTGATTGTCCCCGGCCTCTAAGGCCGCATGCGTTAAGAAGGCCGCCAATGGCGACATCACTTCACCATCTTCTGCATTGGGTGCCATCTCTGAAGCCGTGGCCTCAGCATCACGACCAAAACCTTCTTGCGTGACAAAGCTTTCTGCAGCGTTGACCAACTCTTCCAA
>JAJTDK010000048.1 GCA_021300495.1 Limnohabitans sp.
TTGGATGTAGGCCAGTGCTGCTTCAACCTGGTCAATCAAAATCAGGCATAAGTCGCCTGCAGAAAGTCGCGCAAGTGCCGCATCAATGGCATTGAACTCACCTTGAATGTCTTGAACATATTGGGTTCGGACTGCGCCATTGAGGCCGTCGCGAAGCAATTGAATCACTTCGCCATCGGTGCGGCCGCGTTGGCATGCATCTTGGTACAAAATGACTTCGTCAAAGGCGGTGCCCAAAATTTGAGTCTGGTCGCGAATGTCTTGATCGCGGCGATCACCTGCACCACTGATGACCACCACTCGCTTTTCTGCGGGCATGTTGTCAACCGCGTGAACCAAGGCTTGAATGGCATCGGGGTTGTGACCGTAGTCGGCAATCAAAGTTGCCCCCTTGTAATCAAACACATTGAATCGACCCGGCACGCCTTGAATGTCACTGATGAAAGTGGACAAGCCTTGCGCAATGGTGTCCCACGGCACATTGAGGGCCCAAGCCGCGCCCACTGACGCCATGACATTTTCAGTTTGGAAACCAATTTGTCCTTGGCGAGTCAGTGGCACATCACTCAGTGGGATGCGAAAGTACTTCTTGCCTTGTTGAGCCACAATGCTGCCATTTTCTGTGTAAACCACTCGCTTGCCTTGCGCGCGGTGAGTGGCTAAGACAGGGTGGTGTGGGTCAAGTGCAAAGAACGTCACATCACCAGGACACATTCTGGCCATCATGGCCACTTGCGGGTCTGTTGCATTCAAGACGGCCATCCCATCGCTTGCGACATTCAACACAACAACACGTTTTAAGACCGACAAATCTTCTACCGTGGTGATGTAGTTCAGGCCAAGGTGGTCACCAGAGCCGATGTTGGTAACGATGGCAACTTGGCAACGATCAAAGGCCAGCCCTTCGCGCAGCAGGCCGCCTCGTGCTGTTTCAAAGACGGCTGCATCGACATCGGGGTGCATGAGTACATTGCGCGCACTGCGCGGGCCACTGCAATCGCCATCGTCAATTTGACGGCCGTTGACATACACACCGTCGGTGTTGGTCATGCCCACGCGCAGTTTATTGGCTTTGAGAAGGTGAGCCGTTAGTCGGACAGTGGTGGTTTTGCCATTGGTGCCTGTGACCGCAATGACCGGAATACGGCCGTTGTCACCGTTGGGATACATGTAGTCAATGATCGCTTTGCCAACATTTCGGCCTTTGCCAAATGAAGGACTGATGTGCATGCGCAAGCCAGGCGCTGCATTGACTTCCACAATGCCACCATTTTGTTCTTCGAGGGGTTTGAGAACTGACTCACAAACGACATCTACACCACAAACGTCAACGCCCACCATTTGTGCTGCCACCACCACGCGCGCAGCCACTTCTGCATGGACATCGTCAGTGACATCGGTAGCTGTGCCGCCAGTGGACAAGTTGGCGTTGTTGCGCAAAATAACGCGCCGACCTTTTTCAGGAACTGAATTAGGCTCCATATCTTGGAGCTTCAATCGAGCGATGGCAATGACATCGAACTTGATTTTGGTCAGGGAAGTAGAGTGGCCATCACCACGCCTCGGGTCTGCGTTGACCTGGTCGACAAGCTCTTTGACGGTATGGATGCCATCACCAACAACCAAAGGGGGCTCACGCCTGGCGGCCGCAACCAATTTGTTGCCTACGACCAGCAATCGGTAGTCACTGCCGGGCAAGAATTTTTCTACCAAAACTTCGCCATAGCGAGCTGCAGTTTCGTAGGCTTGGTTAAACAGTTCCCGCTCAACAATGTTGACCGTGACGCCCTTACCTTGGTTGCCATCTTGGGGCTTGACCACAATAGGAAGTCCAATGCTGAGCGCAATTTGCCAAGCATCTTCTAAATCCTTGGCGGGTCGTCCGATAGGAACTGGCACACCGGCGGCCAACAACAAGGACTTGGTGAGGTCTTTATCTTGCGCAATAGATTCGGCAATGGCACTGGTTGTGTCTGTTTCGGCGGCTTGAATGCGACGTTGCTTGCTACCCCAACCAAATTGCACCATGCTGCCTTCGGTAAGGCGGCGGTAGGGTATGCCTTTGAGAACCGCGGCGTCGACTATGGAACCCGTGGAAGGTCCAAGGCGAACATCTTCATCCAAATCGCGCAACTCGGTGAGGGCTTGGTTTAAATCGAAGGCAGTTTGGGCTTTCACTGCTAGGCAAAGTTTTTCAGCCCATTCGAGGGCCAATCTGCCAACCGCCTCTTCGGTGTACTGAACAACGACCTGGTAAATACCTTCTTCTTCGGTGGCCGTTGTGCGGCTGAATGTGATGGGGCAACCCGCTTGGTTTTGCAGACTCAGTGTGATTTTTTCAAGTGCATGGGCCATGCTGGCGGGTTGGCCAGGACGGGTGCCTTCAAGGGGGCCTAAGGATGGAAAAATTCTTCTGAGTTGTTTTTCAAACTCATTGCCAGGCATCATCTCCCGCTCTTGAGGCTCGCAACTCACAATGGCTTCGATGCTGGTTTGACGGCTCCATAAATTGGGCCCTCGCAAAGCTCGAATTCTTGAAACTTCCATGAAACTTTATCCTGATTGAAGCGCGTCTTGCAGTCTGGCGTTGGATGAATTGGCAGTCAGCGCTGGCTCAGTGAGCGCCAGGGCTTTGACCAAAACTTTTGATGCCGGCCCTGATGAGATCGGTTTGAATGCCAAGAGCCCATGCGGCTGCAGAGGCTGCTAAGACTTCTATGCATTTGAGGTGCTTGTTTTTGAATACTTTGTCAATGGCAGGCAATTGGCGATTCAAGGCTTCAATTTCATGTGCGCCTTGGGCCAAGACCAAATGATTTTTGCGCCAGAAAACCACGCGTCCGTTTTCACTGCGGTGTTGAACGATACGGGGGTGCTCTTCAGAGCTGGCGAAATAAGTGATCTCGCCATCGCAGTACTGAGCAAGATTGGCAACTTCATCATCCTCAGCGTTGAGCACAGCCATGCCTTGTGATAACACAACGTCCATTTGGGTTCTGACAACATTGGGCATTTGCTCATCGCTTTGAATGTACAAATCTTCAAGGCCGGCTGCTTTGGGCATGGAGGTGATGACGCCTACTTGGCAGCGGTCGTAGGGCAGGCCCTCCGCCAACAAGTGTCTTGCGGTGGTTTCAAAGACGGCAGCTTGAACAGATCGATTGATGAGCAGGCGCTGAGCTGATTCCCATTCCATGCCGCTTTGGGCGTGCAGGCAACGTTGGCCCAAAAACAAGCCTTTGGCTGAAGAAAGGCCAGTTTGAAGTCCTTGCAGGTGCAGCAACCACGCAATGAGATGGCTGGTGCCCGTGGTATTTTCTTGACCGATCAGACCGACTACCGGAATGCGAGGCTCAGAATCTTCTGCAAACAAATGTGCGGCAATGGCTTTGCCAACAGGCCTGGCTTCGCCAGTGGCAGGCTTTAAATGCATCAGAAGGCCAGGGCCAGCGTTGACTTCAACAATGGCTGCGCCTTGCGACTTCATAGGTTTGGAAATATCTTGTGCGACCAGATCAACCCCCGCAATGTCCAAGCCCACAATTCGGGCGGCAAGCGCAGCTAATTCAGCCACATCGGGGTGAACCAAATCGGTGACATCGATGGCCATGTTGCCTGTGCGCATGACCACCACATGGCGGTCTTTTTCTGGAACACTTTGGCCCGTTAGACCCTGACGCTTAAGCTCGAGCACAGCAGTGGTGTGATCTTTGAGGCGAATGGTGTCGAGTGGGAAATCTTCTTCTTCGCCGCGGCGCGGGTCAGAGTTGATTTGGCTTTCGATCAGTGCTTCAACGGTGTGAATGCCATCACCCACAATGCTGGCCACTTCACCTTTGTTCGCCGCCACTACTTTGCCGCCAACCACCAGCAAGCGATGTTCATCACCCAGTATGTGTCGCTCTACCAAGACGTCACTGCCCTCGGCCTCGGCCAAATGGTAGGCTGCTTCGACTTCGGCTTGCGTTCTGAGTTCTAAGGAAACACCACGCGCATGGTTGCCATCGACTGGCTTGACGCAAACAGGTAGGCCAATTTCTTGTGCGGCTTGCCATGCTTCCGAGGCAGAGGCGACGTTGCGACCCTCGGGAACTGGAACGCCGCAGTTGGCGAGCAAATTCTTGGTGAGGTCTTTGTCTTTGGAAACGCCCTCGGCAATGGCGCTGGTTTGGTCGGTTTCCGCGGTCCAAATCCGGCGCTGGTTGGCGCCGTAACCGAGTTGAACCAAATTGCCATCGTTGAGGCGAATGGACGGAATATTGCGATCGGTGGCGGCGTCAACAATGCAAGCGGTGCTGGGTCCTATGCAAAGGCGATCGACCATTTGGGTGAGATCGGCAATGACTTGATTGACTGGGAAGGGGCGGTCCTCGATGGCGGCCATGACCAGATCGCGGGCGGCTTGAAGAGCGGCGCGGCTGACAGTTTCATTGCGGGTGCGAATGACCACTTTGTAAATGCCTCTAGGGCCTGCTTCTCTGGCTTTGCCGAAACCGGTTTGCATGCCGGCGCGGTTTTGCAACTCAAGGGCCACGTGCTCCATGATGTGGCCAGGCCAAGTGCCCTCAGTCAGTCTTTGCAGAAAGCCGCCTCTTTCGCCAACGCTGCAGCGGTGCTCGATGAGACCGGGAAGCATATTTTGGAGCCGCTCGTTAAATCCGGGGAGGGTGTTGGAGGGGAAGTCTTCCAAATCGCCAATGTCGATCCAAGCTTCTAGGACCGGACGGTAGGTCCAAATGTTCGGACCCTTGAGGTGGGTCATGCGAATGAATTTGATGTCTTTAGAGCTCATTTTCGTGCTTTTCACAATTCTGAGCGATGGCACGGAGCGTTTCGTGTCCGGAGATACAATGGCCGGCCAGTTGCAGCACTGGCATGGATCGTCTGATAAACAAGGTGCATGGGCTGTGTCCTGGCCGCTTCTTTGACTATTTTTGTTTGCCGCCAACACTGGTTGACTCTTGTTGTTTGAATTTTTATGAACCCCAATACCCATCCTCCCATCGATCTGTTGGGATTGCCGTTTTTTTGGCAGGAGGGCGTGTTGTCGCGAGTTCACCTTGGTGAAAACGTTCTAGCTTGGCTAGAGGTTGACCTGAATGATGAACTAAGCTTTAAAAAAACACTGCTTATTTTGACCGATCAAAGGGTCATCTCCTCGGACGAGTCTCAAAAAAGTTGGAATTTCTGGCAATTGGCCCCAGATTTGAGCCTGCGAGTGCTCGACCACGCCGGTGTGGGCACCTTGGCTCTCTATCAGGGCGGGAAAAGGTTGGGGGCCTTGCGTTTTACGCTGGGGCTTGAAGCGGCCGTTCTCAGATGGAAACTGCGCTTTGAAAACCATCAGCTGGGGCAGAGACAGGCGGCTTCTTTCTTAGGTCAATCTTTGGTTTCTCAGCCTTCTAATGATTCAGAGTGGTCGGAGCCTGGCATCGGTCAGATGCTGCACAGCCTGTGCCCTGTTTGTCAGAATGTGGTGGATGCATCTGACGAGGAGTGTGCCGTTTGCTTAGAAAAAGACCAGGCGCCAACTTCGACCTGGACCTTGTTCAAACTGTGGCGTTTTGCTCGGCCCTATCGGGGGCAGCTCTTGCTGGGCTTTGTTTTGACACTGGCATCAACAGCAGCCACCTTGGTTCCGCCGTACCTCACCATGCCGCTCATGGACGATGTGCTCATACCTTACCAGAATGGCAAGAACATCGAGCCTGAAACGGTATCTTGGTACCTTTTGGCTTTGCTGGGGTCTGCCATCGTGGCATGGGCTTTGGGATGGGTCAAAACTTACATCTTGGCGCTCGTTTCGGAGCGCATCGGCGCAGATTTAAGAACGAGCACTTATCAGCATTTACTGAAGTTATCGCTAGAGTACTTTGGGGGTCGCCGAACCGGTGATTTGATTGCCCGCATCGGCAGCGAAACTGACCGCATCAACGTCTTTCTCTCACTGCACTTATTGGACTTTGCCACCGATGTTTTGATGATCTTGATGACGGCGGTCATTTTGTTCTCCATCAACCCCACCTTGGCCTTGGTCACACTTTTGCCCTTACCCTTTATTGGCTGGTTGATACATGTGGTCCGTGAAAGGTTGCGCACAGGTTTCGAGAAAATTGACCGTGTTTGGTCTGAGGTCACCAACGTGTTGACTGACACCATTCCAGGCATTCGGGTGGTCAAGGCTTTTGCCCAAGAAGACCGTGAGGCGCAGCGATTCTTGGATGCCAACAAACACAATTTGGCAGTCAATGATCGACTCAATCGCGTTTGGTCACTGTTTTCTCCCACGGTGACGCTGATGACTGAGGTGGGCTTGTTGGTGGTGTGGGGTTTTGGAATTTGGCTTGTTTCTAAAGACCAAATCACGGTGGGCGTACTGACAGCATTTTTGGCTTATATCGGCCGCTTTTACACGCGCCTCGACGGCATGAGCCGAATTGTTTCTAGCACGCAAAAAGCGGCTTCCGGTGCCAAGCGAATTTTCGAAATCTTGGACCATGTTTCCAGCGTGCCTGAACCTGTCAACCCTGTTGAATTGTCCAAAGTGGAAGGGCGCATCACTTTGACAGATGCCAGTTTCCGCTACGGCAATCGGACAGTCATCCAACATTTGAATTTGGACATCAAGCCAGGCGAGATGATTGGTTTGGTGGGACACAGCGGCTCAGGTAAAAGTACCTTGGTCAATTTGATGTGCCGTTTTTATGATTTGTCTGAAGGCAGCATTGCGTTGGATGGCGTGGACATCAAGCAACTCAAAGTGGCCGATTACCGCAGCCACATTGGCCTGGTTCTGCAAGAGCCATTCTTGTTCTTTGGCACCATTGCCGACAACATTGCCTACGGCATGCCAAATGCCACGCGTGAACAAGTTGTAGCCGCGGCCAGAGCTGCGCATGCGCATGAATTTATTTTACGGATGCCACAGGGGTATGACTCTCTTGTTGGAGAGCGAGGACAAGGACTGTCAGGCGGTGAGCGCCAGCGAATTTCCATTGCACGCGCCTTGCTCATCAATCCGAGAATTTTAATTTTGGACGAAGCGACGTCGGCCGTGGACACTGAAACAGAAAAAGAAATTCAAAATGCGCTCGACAATTTGGTTCGTGGTCGAACCACCATTGCCATTGCCCACCGCTTGTCCACCTTGCGCAAAGCAGATCGCTTGGTGGTCATGGACAAAGGATTGATCGTAGAAGAGGGCACGCACGATGTGCTGATTGAAAGTCAAGGGGCCTATTGGCGCTTGTACGAAGCGCAGCAAAGACAAGCCGAATCCGAAGGCGCTGTTTTGAGAGAGTCGACCGCCTCATGAGGACACAGTTGATGAATATTCAATTTGATCAAGGCCCCTCTGGCAGGTGGTATTTCGTGAGCGAACAAGGGCTGCAGCATGACCACGTCTTGGTTGTCAGATCATTTCCAGTTGCGGCACCTGATGAGGGTATTGCCCTGGTTGATGGGGATGGCAAAGAGTTGCTGTGGATTCCACATTTGAACATGCTGACTGACGCCGTGCGTGCCAGAGTTTTGAAGGCGATCAACCAGCGTGAGTTCATGCCTCAAATATTGAAGTTGTATGGTGTCAGTGGTTTTTTAACCCCTAGCACTTGGGACATCGAGACCGATCGAGGCCGTACCCAGTTATTGCTGAAAGGCGAAGAAGACATTCGCCGTTTGTCTGCTTCGGTGTTGCTGGTCACGGATGGTCATGGCGTGCAATTCTTGATTCGAGATTTAGCGCAGATGGATCGCTTTTCGCGAAAGTTGCTCGACCGCTTTTTATAACTTACTGCGGCAGTCGGCGTGCACATCTAACTTTTCTTGGTAAACCTCGCTGCTGACGTTCATCAGGCCTAAGACTGAATGAAAGTAGTTGTCGTGAGTCAGTGCGGTGTCTGTTTTGTTTTTCAAGCAAGTGATTGCCAAACCCGATTGTTTTTCAAAACGCGGTGATAACCATGTGATCCAAGGGACGCGCTTTTGGACATCGGGTGCCACACGGTAGGGCAGTCCGTGCAGGTACACATTGTTTTCACCCAATGATTCGCCGTGGTCGGAAACATAGAGCAAAGCGGGAGCCGATGTGGCCTCTGACTTCTTGAGCCATTGAATGGCCTGAGCTAAAAAATAGTCGGTGTACAAAATGGTGTTGTCAAATGAATTGACCACCTGCTCCCGCGAACATTCTTGCAGTGCATTGCTCTTGCACTCAGGTTGAAATTTCCTGAAATTGTCTGGCACTCTCTTGTAGTAGGCGGGGCCGTGGCTACCCATTTGGTGCATCACCACCACCACGCCTTTGGCACGGCGTTCTGCAGGAAGCGCTTGAATGCGTTGATCAAGTTCATGCAGCATGATTTCATCAAAACACTCACCGTTTTTGCACAAGGTGGGGTGTTTCAATTCCTTGGTGAGGGCTTGTGGTACGCGTTCGCAGACGCCTTTGCAACCAGATTGATTGTCAATCCAAAGGACTGCGAAGCCAGCATGATTCAAAACATCGATCAAGCTTTCGTAATTGTTTTTGCGCCCCTCAAATTCTTCTTTGCCTAAATGAGAGAACATACACGGTACTGAGGTGGCTGTGCTGGTGCCACAGGACATCACACCTTTTAAGCTGATGATGTTTTCTTTGGCCAATTCTGGTGTTGTGGGGCGCTCGTAGCCGTTGACGCCAAAGTTGCCCATGCGCGCAGTTTCCCCTAAGACCAATAACAAAAGCGGTGGTTTGTCGGTCTGCTTGAGTGCTGCTACTTTGGCGTCACGCCCCATGGGCAGCAAAGTTTGATTGTTGCGCTGGAAAGGCTTGGCGGCCACCATGCCAATGGCGTAAAAGCTGTTCAAGGGATTGACCAAATAACGCAGCTGAGTGTGATTGCGCATGATGGATGCGTAATCTTGAAAGATGGCGAGCAGAACTGCCACGATGACAATGATCGATGCGGTGCCGGTGAGGATGTTGCTTAAAGTTTGTTGGGCCCAAGGCAAAGATTTGACACGTGTTTTCCAAAGTAACCAACTAGGGAGTAATCCAAGCAGAAAGAAACTGATGAGCATGCGCCAATTCATCAAGTCCAGGGCTTCTTTGGTATCAGTTTGGATCACGTTGGTGATCATGCTGCTGTCGATCACGATGCCGTAACTCATCATGAAGTAAGCGCCGCTTGCAGCGCTAAAGAAGAACACCGTCAGTACCGGTTTAAGAAGCCAACGCCAGTTCAACAAGCTTAAGATGAGTGTCAGGGTGGCTGTGATGATGGCGCCAAAACCCATCGCAAAAGCAAAGCCTCTGAGGCCAGACACCTCAGGCAATTGATGGACTTGCATCCACAGGGCAATGTTGCCCATGCTAGCCAGCCATAAACTGCCTGCTACCGCAAGCCACGCAGGGTGCCATGCGCTATTTTGAGAGCCCGAAGTGCGGTGGCTTTTGGATGTCATAGGGCCTAGTTTAAGGCCTGTAGCAAGCTTAAGCGCCGAACAAACCTTTGAGTTTGTCGGTCCAGCTGTTACCCGTAGGCATGTGCTTGGCGCCGCCTTTTTGCAAAGACTCGTCAAACTCTTTGAGCAGCTTGCGCTGATGCTCCGTCAGTTTGACGGGCGTCTCAACTGTGATGTGGCAATACAAGTCGCCTGGGTAGCTGGCGCGAACGCCTTTGATGCCCTTGCCGCGTAAACGAAATTGCTTGCCAGTTTGCGTGCCTTCAGGAATGTCAATGGCCGCTTTGCCACTGAGCGTGGGCACATCAATTTCGCCGCCGAGGGCCGCTTTGCTAAAGCCGATCGGGACCGAGCAATGCAAGTCATCGCCATCGCGCTCAAAGATTTCGTGTTTCTTGAGGCGAATTTCAATGTACAAATCACCAGACGGGCCCCCATTGGTGCCTGGCTCGCCGTTGCCCGTGCTGCGAATTCGCATGCCGTCGTCGATACCCGCAGGAATTTTGACTTCGAGTGTTTTTTGTTTTTTAAGTTTGCCTTGGCCACTGCAAGAAGGGCAGGGATCGGCGATGATTTTGCCGGAACCGCGGCAATGCGGACACGTTTGCTGCACGCTGAAAAAGCCTTGGCGCATTTGTACCGTGCCAGAGCCTTGACAAGTGCCGCAGGTTTTGGCGCTGGTGCCTTTCTTGGCACCCGAACCACCGCAGGGGTCGCACTCATCCCAGCTAGGAATTCGAATTTGGGCATCTTTTCCAGTCGCTGCCTCTTCCAAAGTGACTTCCATGGCATAGCTTAAATCGCCACCGCGAAAAACCTGTCGACCGCCGCGGCCACCACCACCCCGTTGCTGACCAAAGATGTCGCCAAAAATATCGCCGAAAGCTTCACCAAAACCACCGAAGCCTTCAGCCCCGCCGCCAGGGCCGCGCATGTTGGGATCAACACCGGCGTGACCGTATTGGTCGTAAGCGGCGCGCTTCTGTGCGTCCGACAACATCTCATAGGCCTCTTTGACCTCTTTGAATTTGGCTTCGGCGTCTTTGGCATCGTCGCCCTGATGACGGTCAGGGTGGAACTTCATGGCCAATTTGCGATACGCCTTTTTGATCTCTTCTTCAGAGGCGTTCTTGGCTACACCCAATACTTCGTAAAAGTCTCTTTTGGCCATCGTTTTTTGCTACTGTTTGAACAAGAACGCCGCGCAAGCGATTTCCTGGTGGAATACGCTAACGCGGCGGCTTGGGCTATTGCCCATGAGAAGAAGGTTTAACCCTTTTTAACTTCTTTCACTTCTGCGTCGACCACATTGTCGTCGACAGGTTTGGCTTCTGCGCTGGCGCCACCAGGGCCACCCGCTGCGCCACCGGCAGCTGCTTCTTTGGCTTGCATGTCGGCGTACATTTTTTCACCCAATTTCTGGCTGACGGTCATGAGAGTTTCTGTTTTAGCAGAGATGGCGTCTTTGTCTTCGCCTTTCAATGCTTCTTCCAATTCTTTCACGGCGGCTTCGATTTTGGTTTTCTCGTCGGCTTCAATTTTGTCGCCGTATTCGGTCAAGCTTTTCTTCACGCTGTGCACAGTGGCTTCGCCTGAGTTTTTGGCTTGAACGATTTCGAGTTTCTTCTTGTCGTCTTCGGCATTCAACTCTGCGTCTTTTACCATCTGCTGAATTTCAGCTTCAGACAAACCAGAGTTGGCCTTGATGGTGATCTTGTTTTCTTTGCCCGTGCCTTTGTCTTTGGCGCCCACGTGCAAGATGCCGTTGGCGTCAATGTCAAAGGAAACTTCAATTTGCGGTGTGCCACGTGCTGCAGGTGGAATACCCTCGAGGTTGAATTCGCCCAGCAACTTGTTGCCACTGGCCATTTCGCGTTCGCCTTGGTATACCTTGATGGTCACAGCAGGCTGGTTGTCGTCGGCTGTGGAGTAGGTTTGTGCAAACTTGGTGGGAATGGTGGTGTTCTTGGTGATCATTTTGGTCATCACACCGCCCAGGGTTTCAATGCCCAAGGACAAAGGCGTGACGTCCAACAACAACACGTCTTTGCGATCGCCCGACAACACCTGACCTTGAATGGCGGCGCCAACAGCGACCGCTTCATCGGGGTTGACGTCTTTGCGGGGCTCTTTGCCAAAGAACTCTTTAACCTTGTCTTGCACTTTAGGCATGCGAGACATACCGCCCACCAAAATGATGTCGTCAATGTCAGACACGCTCACACCAGCGTCTTTGATGGCCATGCGGCAAGGGGCAATGGTGCGCTCGATCAACTCGTCGACCAAGCTTTCTAACTTGGCGCGACTGAGTTTGATGTTCAGGTGTTTAGGACCTGTAGCATCGGCCGTGATATAGGGCAGGTTGATATCGGTGCCAGCAGAGCTGGACAATTCAATTTTGGCTTTTTCAGCGGCCTCTTTCAAGCGCTGCAAGGCCAATACATCTTTGGACAAATCAACGCCGCTTTCTTTCTTGAACTCGGTGATGATGAAGTCAATGATGCGTTGGTCAAAGTCTTCGCCGCCCAAGAAAGTGTCGCCGTTGGTGGACAAGACTTCGAACTGCTTTTCGCCGTCGACGTCGGCAATTTCAATGATGGAAACGTCAAACGTACCACCACCCAAGTCATAAACTGCAATTTTGCGATCGCCTTTGTCTGTCTTGTCCAAACCGAAAGCCAGAGCAGCAGCAGTAGGTTCGTTGATGATGCGCTTCACATCCAAACCAGCAATGCGACCCGCATCTTTGGTGGCTTGACGTTGCGCGTCATTGAAGTAAGCAGGCACCGTGATGACGGCTTCTGTCACTTCTTCACCGAGGTAGTCTTCGGCGGTTTTCTTCATCTTGCGCAACACTTCAGCGCTGATCTGTGGCGGCGCCAATTTGTTGCCGCGCACTTCCACCCAGGCGTCGCCGTTGTCGGCTTTAGCAATGGTGTAAGGCATCAGGTCGATGTCTTTTTGAACTTCTTTTTCTGCGAACTTGCGGCCAATCAAACGCTTCACGGCATACAGCGTGTTGCGTGGGTTGGTCACGGCTTGACGCTTGGCGGACGCGCCGACCAAAATTTCGCCGTCTTCTTGATATGCAATGATGGAAGGGGTGGTTCGAGCGCCTTCTGCGTTCTCAATCACCTTGGTGGTGTTGCCTTCCATGATGGCCACACACGAGTTGGTGGTGCCCAAGTCAATGCCGATAATTCTTCCCATGTTCTTCTCCGGTAAATCTCAATGCCGATAATTCTTCCCATGTTCTTCTCCGGTAAATCTGAAAAAATGCTTGAATGAATCAGAAGTAGGGGCGGTTAGGACAATTTCAAGGCTAAATTGGCTGAAATTGCGTCTTTTTTGCCCTCTTTTGCCTAAAAAGAGGCTGTTTTCTACTTCTAAAGGTATTTATTTGGGTGCGGTGACCGTGACCAAGGCGGGTCGCAACACGCGATCTGCAATGAGGTACCCCTTTTGCAAAACAGTGACCACCGTGTTGGCTTCTTGCTCAGCAGGGACCACACTGATGGCTTGGTGATGGTGCGGGTCAAACTTGGTGCCTGCGGCTGGGTTGATTTCGATGACTTTGTTGCGTTCTAAGGCGCTTTTCAATTGTCTAAGCGTGGCCTCAGCGCCTTCGCGAATTTGCTCTGGTGTGACATTTTGAATGGCCAACCCGGCTTCCAAACTGTCTAGCACGGGCAGCAAACTGTCGGCAAAACCTTCCACCGCAAATTTGCGCGCTTTGGCTATTTCTTCGTCTGCGCGGCGGCGGGCATTTTGCACATCGGCTTGGGCGCGCAAGTACTGATCGGCCAATGTGGCGTTTTGGGCTTTCACATTGGCCAGTTCAGCTTGAGCATCTGCCAAAGGGTCTTGAGGGGCAGAGGCTTGTTGAGCCTGGGTGTCTGTGCCCATGGCCGCAGCAGCAGCGGCCAAGGCTTCAGCTGTGGGCATTACGCCCGCTGTACTTGGGTTGGAGTTTTGATTGGGGGTGTTTTGTGAGTTGGAATCAGACATGACAGGCATCCGCAAAAAATGACAACGCCCCAAACTTGGGGGCGCTTTGTGAAATTTCAAGACCCTGTTGGCGTCGTGCCAAAGGGGCTTGGGTCAAATTAAGACAGTTCGAGCAATTCGACGTCGAACTTGAGGGTGGCGTTTGGCGGAATCACGCCGCCGGCACCGCGGGAGCCATAGCCCAACTCTGAAGGAATGATCAGGGTCCGAGCGCCACCGATTTTCATACCGGCTACGCCTTCGTCCCAGCCGCGAATGACCATGCCTGCGCCCAAGATGAATTGGAAGGGGTCGCGGCGGTCTTTGCTAGAGTCAAATTTAGCGCCTTGCTCGCCATCCTCGTACAGCCAACCGGTGTAATGAACGGTCACTGTTTGGCCTTTGGTGGCTTCTGCGCCGTCGCCGACCACGGTGTCTTCGTATTGCAGGCCTGTAGCTGTGTTAATCATATGGATGTCCTAGAAAGTAGTCATAGAAAGGCCGGTGCAAGACCGGCCGTTGGCAGAATTATGCCAGTGGACAGGCGCTTGCTAAAGCACAGAGTTCAGTGCGATGAACGTTTGGCCAAGTCATGCATGAGGGCACGGATGCCGTAAGTCCATGCGGGTGCTTGGTCCGAGGTGGTCACGCGGTTGAAAAGCGTGCCCAATTGAGGCGTTGTGATGGCAACGGTGTCGCCCACCACGTGCGTAAAGCCTTGACCCGGGCCGTGTCGATCTTGGGTGGGGGCAAACATGGTTCCTAAAAAAAGCACAAGGCCATCGGGGTACTGGTGGTAGGGGCCAATGGCTTGGGCGGCCAAGTCCAAGGGGTCTCGGCTGATTTGGCTGAGTGAACTGCTGCCTTGCATCACAAAACCTTCGGGGCCATGGACTGCCATGCTGAGGTCGGTGGTTCTGACGTTGTCGATGGTGTAGTGGTCGTCAAACAAGCGAATGAAGGGTCCAATGGCACAACTGGCATTGTTGTCTTTGGCCTTGCCTAAGAGCAAGGCGCTTCGGCCTTCAAAGTCGCGAAGGTTCACATCGTTGCCCATGGCGGCGCCCACCACGTGGCCTTTGGAGTTGATGACCAAGACAATTTCAGGTTCTGGATTGTTCCATGAACTGCCGGGGTGCAAACCCACATCAAAGCCAGAGCCCACAGCGCTCATGGCTTGTGACTTGGTGAAAATTTCTGCATCGGGGCCAATGCCCACTTCAAGGTATTGCGACCAGACACCTTGCGCTACCAAGACTTCTTTGAGTCGCATCGCTTGTGCCGAACCTGGTTTGACGTTGCGCAGGTTGTCGCCCATGACCTCAATGACGGCCTTGCGAACGCTTTCTGCTTTGGCGGCATCACCGCGTGCTTGTTCTTCAATCACACGCTCCAACATGCTGGCCACAAAGGTGACGCCTGCCGCTTTGATGGCCTGCAAATCAGTGGGTGCGAGGAACCAAGGATGTTGTTCGTTGCGACTTTGTGGATCTGTGTTGGCCCACAAACTTGAGGTTGACCATAATTTGCCGTGATGCCCTTGGACGCGTTTGGCCACATGGTCAAGCTCCATCAAGTCACTGCTGGTTAGTGCCAAGCCCGACAAGTCTGTGGTTTCTGTGGCGGAAACTTTAACAAGGTAAGGTCCTTCGCCGGGAACCCAAATTCGGCCAATTAAGACTGCGTTGCCGACATCTTCGGGCAGCGTATTTGCCAATGAAGGAAAGCTTGAATGTGACAAGGCGAGTCTCCCTATGTGTGTCTCTTGGGCCCTTTGGATCGGCACCCTTAGAGGTAGATTTTTTGCAGCAAGGTCACCAAGTTTTGGACTTGGTTAGGCGTGAGTTTAGAGCCAATGTTCATTTCTAGCTCGGAGGCTGTGGCTTCTGCTTTTTCCATGAGTTCTAGACCCTTGTCCGTCGGGTGCAGTCCCATCGCGCGGCCATCATGGGGGTGCGGTAAGCGTTCAAGCAAGCCCCTTGACTCCAAGGATTGCACCAAGCCGACCAAATTGGGTGGCAAGATGTTCAGGGCTGCGCAAAGTTGGCGAGAAGTGACGCCGGGGTTGTGCACCACCACCGACATTACGGAAAAATCCACAGGCTTTAAGTCATAGACCGCCATGCGCTCTAAAAATTGTGCGATCACAGCCAAAGCCGCACGGCGTGCGTTGTAACCAATCAAGGTTTCCAAGTAACTGGTGTCGACTTGATCAACAGAAGGGGTAGGATTTTTCACGAGGCTGCGCATTGAGCCTCAATGATATGGCTTCGCATGGCAAACTCAGGTAAGACCCACTGGCGGAAGGCCTTTGATGGCGATTGCCAACGGTCTTTCAATTCTGGTGAGTCTTGATCCAGATTGGCATCGATGCGTTGCCAAGCCCACTGCAACAGGACCAAAGCCATGGCGCGCAAGTAGTCATCGGCCACACGATGACCCACGCTGGGGTCAAGTTGGGTAGCCGTCCAAATGTTTTGCGTCAACTTGCGAAGCTGTGTGGCTTCTGCTGTTTCAATTTGCGTTTCCGCCTTCATGTCGTCCAGCAATTGGTTCAAACTCTGACCCCCATCGGTCATGATTTTGCGTACCAATAAATCGATGGCCTGAATTTCATTGGTGCCCTCGTAAATCATGGCTACGCGTGCATCGCGAACAATTTGTTCAATGCCCCACTCGCGCACATAGCCATGGCCGCCCAACACTTGCAGGCAATCACTGCCACCATGAAAAGCTTGATGGGTGAATGCAGCTTTCATGACAGGTGTAACAAGTGCACACCATCGTTGCGACCTGTCGGCAGTTTCTTTGTCTGCGTGCTTGATGCGGTCCAACTCAATGGCTGTTTGGTAGGCCAACACTCGACCGCCATCCACCCAAGAACGTTGCGTGTCTAAGATGCGCCGTATAGCCGGATGTTCAATGATGAAATCGGCTTCGGCTGCAGATTTCGCTTTGCGTTGTTTGCTCGCTGGCGCGCGCATCTGGCGACGCTCTTTGGCGTAGGCATTGGCCTTTTGCCAAGCAGCATCTAACAGACCAATGCCTTGCATGGCCACATGCAAACGCGCTGCGTTCATCATGACGAACATGGCGTTCAAACCTTTGCCGGGTTCGCCAATGATTTCGGCCAAGGCATCTTCAAAACGCATCACACAAGTGGGGCTGCCATGCAAGCCCATCTTCTCTTCAATGCGATCGCAATGGACGGCACTGCGTTCGCCGTTCGGGTAAAACTTGGGGACCAAGAAAAGCGACAAACCCTTTGGGCCGGGCGGCGCATCGGGCAACCTAGCCAAGACCAAATGCACAATGTTGTCGGTCAGGTCGTGTTCGCCACCAGAGATGAAAATTTTGGTGCCGTTCAGCGTATAACGGCCATCGGCTTGGGGGGTGGCTTTGGTGCGAGACAAGCCTAAGTCGCTGCCAGCATGCGGTTCAGTCAAGCACATGGTGGCCAGCCACTCGCCCGTGCCAACTTTGCTGAGGTAAGTTTCTTTCAGTGAAGGACTTGCGTAATGTTTGATGCATTCATAGGCACCATGCAACAAGCCAGGCGCCATGGTCCAACCATGATTCGCTGCCGATAGCATTTCATAGAGCATGATCTCCAACACGGTTGGCAAGCCTTGACCCCCATGCTCGGTGTCGGCAGAAAGTGCCGGCCAACCAGCTTGCCAGAACATTTGGTACGCCGCTTGAAAACCAGGGGGCATTGTGACTTTACCGTCTTGCCATTGAGCGCCAATTTCGTCGCCATCGCGGTTTAAAGGCGCAACCACCTCGCCTACAAATTTACCAGCCTCATCTAAGACTTGTTGTACCAATTCATCTTCTAACTCCTCAAACACTGGAAGTGATTTCAGTTGATCAGAGACATTCAATACATGGGACAACACAAATTGCATGTCTTGAATGTTGGGTTGGTAATGGCTCATGGCGAATCAGCTGCACAGCGCTTTGATGTCAGCAGGCACGGGAATGGCTTTGATGCGATCGGGATCGTCAGGGTGTTTGATGCAGAAGGCTCGCACTTCAGTGCCTTCACACAACACGGTATCGCCTCGCATCACCACGTGTTTATGAATGAAGGTTTTCTCGCGCCACTCTTGCACACTGGTGTGAATTTGAAGTGTTTCGCCATAGGTAGCAGGACGACCAAACTTGGTATTGATTTCCAACAACGGTGTACCAATGATGCCGGTGGTTTTGACCAACTCACGCCAAGGTTGAACGCCGCACTTCACAAAGAAGTTAAGCGACGATGCGTCCATCCACTTAGAGAAGTTGGGAAAGAACACGATGCCTGCGGGGTCGCAGTCACCGAACATCACTTGCACTTGATAAACTACTGTTTTGCTCATTGAAAACTTTCTTTTGCTTAGCGCGGTGCCATGCGCAGTGCACCGTCCAAGCGAATCACTTCGCCATTCATGTGGCCATTGCTCACAATGTGCGCGGCCAATTGTGCAAACTCTTCAGGTTTGCCAAGGCGTGAAGGGAAGGGGATGCTGGCTGCTAAAGAGGCTTGCACGGGTTCAGGCAATGTTTTCAACAAAGGCGTGGCAAAGATGCCAGGCGCGATGGTGCAAACGCGAATGCCGTGTTGCGCCAAATCGCGAGCCATGGGCAGCGTCATGCCTGCGACGCCTGCTTTAGACGCGCTATAGGCTTGTTGTCCCACTTGGCCGTCGAAGGCAGCCACAGAAGCTGTGAACACCATGGCGCCGCGCTCGCCGTCTTCCATGGGGTCTAGCTTTGCGCAGGCCGCTGCAAACACGCGTGCTGCGTTGTAGGTGCCAATCAAATTGACGTTGACCACTTTGGCAAAGTCTTCCAGGGGCGCTGGGTTGCCATCTTTGCCCACAATGCGTTTGGCAGTACCGATCCCAGCGATTTGCATCAAGATGCGCGCGCCGCCTTGGGCTTTGGCTGCTTCGGCCACTGCGTTTTCCATGCTGGCTGCGTTGGTCACATCGCACTGAATGGCAATGCCGCCAATGTCGGCTGCAACTTTTTGAGCGTTCTCGAGGTTCAGGTCGAGTACGGCCACTTTTGCGCCCAGACGGGCCAGTTCGCGAGCGGTAGCTTCACCGAGTCCAGAGCCACCGCCGGTGACCAATGCGCTCATGCCTTGAATGTTCATGATGTCCTCTTAAAAATGATGTTGTCTGAAATAGATGGCTTTAGGTATTGGGGTTCTCGATCAGCAAGGCAATGCCTTGGCCACCACCCACACACGCACTTGAAATACCATAGCGCTTGCCACTGCGCGCCAATTCGCGTGCCAGTGTGATGGTGAGGCGAACACCGGTTGCGGCCAGTGGATGACCTAAAGCGATGGCGCCGCCATTGACGTTGAGCAAGCTGAGGTCTAAACCTAACTCTCGGCCCACTGCCAAGGTTTGAGCCCCTTGTGCTTCGTTTATTTCAAAGCGGCTAATGTCTGACAATTTCAAGCCAGTGCGTGCCAGCAGCAATCGAATGGCAGGTGCAGGGCCAATGCCCATAATTTCGGGAGGCACGCCGGCCACAGCGGCAGCAACCACGCGGGCCAAAGGCTTTTTGCCGTTGGCTTTGGCATAAGCGCCAGACGTAACCACACACGCGGCAGCGGCATCGACCAAGGCAGAACTGTTACCACCAGTTTGAACGCCACCTTCGTAGACGGGGCGCAATTTCGCCAACACGTCTGCAGGTGAAATGCGAGGATGAGTGTCTTGTGTGACTTCAGTGACCTTGCCTTGTAACTTGATACCACGAGGCTTGTAACCGTCGAGTTCAAACTTCTCGGTGATAACGGGAACGATTTCGCCTGCCAAGAAACCTGACGCTTGAGCCGCCACTGCTTTGGCAAACGACTCCGATGCAAAGGCATCCACTTCTTCGCGCGTGATCTTGTATTTTTTGGCCAAGTTTTCGGCCGTTTGAATCATGTTAATGCCAGCTGCTGGATCTTTCAGAGCCTCCCACATGTAGTCTTTGAAACCCACGGGAGCGCCGAGTTTGAACCCGGTGCGATGATCGAATGCAGCGATGGGGTTACGCGTCATGCTTTCAGTACCCACTACCAGAGCGGCTTCTGCTGCGCCCGATTGGATGTGCTCACCAGCTTGGCGGAACAACTCAAACCCCGTGCCGCAAATGCGCTGTGCCATCAGTGCCGGCACTTCAACAGGCACACCTGCATAA
Source organism: Limnohabitans sp. (assembly GCA_021300495.1). Classification (GTDB taxonomy): domain Bacteria; phylum Pseudomonadota; class Gammaproteobacteria; order Burkholderiales; family Burkholderiaceae_C; genus Limnohabitans_A. Next base: position 19,624 of record JAJTDK010000048.1, read on the forward strand.
AGACCAATGTGACGTGGCAAAAAGAACTGATCAAAGTCGCCGGGGGCCATGTTGCCCGTCAGCACAGAACCAATGTCTTTTGCAGGAATGTCGGCGCGCTTGAGGGCTTCGCGTGCAGCCTTAATACCCATGTCGGTAGGAGAGATGTGACCCAAAGCGCCACAATAATCCACCATGGGCGTGCGAACGCCTTCGTGCATCCACACATCTTCAAAGGCATTGAAAAATCCGGGTTGACTCATGATGCTTCTTTCAGAATTTCAAAATTAAAGGGTGGGCTTCAAGATGAAGTGCAAGCGCTCTTCATGCAAAGCGGCTACCGTGTCTGCTCGGTGTGACAACACGGCGCGTTGGTTGATGGAGCCTTTGTCGGTGATCTCGCCTTTGTCGATGGTGGGTGGCTCGGACAACAAGCACATGCGTGCAATGCGATTGGCACTGCCTGTGGCTGTTTTGGCCAACTCATTGATGACCGTTTGGAATTGCGCCAAAACAGGTTCACTGCTTAAGACATCGGCCAAGGGGGCATCTGCCGCCATGCCGCTCAGTGCGCGCACCGCGGGCGTTGTAAATACCATGGCCCCAACTTCTTTTAAGTTGATGCCGGTGAGCACCACGTCTTGAATATAGGGAGCACCGGCGGCAATGATCTTGCCGCGCAAGGGTCCGACACTTACAAACGTACCGGTGGCCAACTTGAAGTCTTCAGCAATGCGGCCATCAAATTTCAAGCCCAAATGCACATCGGTTTCGTCAATCCACTTGACCGCATCGCCCGTGCAGAAGAAGCCTTCGTCATCAAAGGATGATTTTGTTTCTTCGGCATTGCGCCAGTAGCCTGGTGTGATGTTGGGGCCGCGGTAACGCACCTCCGTCTTGCCGCCCATGTCGACCAGTTTGAGTTCCAAGCCAGGCGTTGGCACACCCAAGTCGCCAGCGTTGACGTAGGGGTTGGTGACAAAAATACCAAAGGGCCCAGACTCGGTCATGCCAAGTCCTGTTCCCATCACAATTCGCTCGCCAACTTCACGCTCTTGCGATTCATACAAGCTATCCCAAATGGGTTGTGCCAAAGCGGCGCCTGCATAAAAGAACATTTGCACGCGGGACAGCAAAGTCTTGCGCAGCAAATCGTCTGTTTTCATGGCTAGGGCGATGGCTTCAAAACCTGTGGGCACATTGAAGTAAACAGTCGGTGCAATTTCGCGAAGGTTGCGCAAAGTTTCATGCATAAGGGCTGGCGTGGGCTTGCCATCGTCGATGTACATCGTGCCGCCATGAAACACCACCATGCCAAAGTTGTGATTGCCACCAAAGGTATGGTTCCATGGCAACCAATCCACCAAGACCAGGGGCTCTTCAGCCAAGATGGGCATGGACTGCGCCATTTGTTGTTGGTTGGCACACCACAAGCGCTGCGTGTTGATGACGGCCTTAGGTAACTTGGTAGAACCACTGGTGAACAAGAACTTCGCAATGGTGTCGGGGCCTGTGGCTGCTATGGCCGCATCCACTTGCGCTGTTGCGGGCGTGCTGCACAAGGCTTCAAATGTCGTGACTTGTTTGCCTTCAACGCCACCTTCGTTCATCACAATTTCCATGTTGCTGGAAACTGTGGCTGCTATGGCTTTGGCATAACGCGCATCGCTGGCAAACACCATGCCTGGCGTCACGGTGCGCAACACGTGCTTGAGTTTGTCGTAGTCTTGGCTGATGAGGGAGTAGGGCGGAGAAGTAGGCACAAAAGGCACGCCGGCCACTATGCAACCCAGTGCCAACAAAGCATGTTCCAAACTGTTCTCGCTCAAGATGACCACGGGCCGCTCAGCATTCAGGCCGCGGTTGATCAGACCTTGCGCAATGTTTCTCGCTGTGTTCCAAGCTTCTGCATAGGTGATGTGGCGCCAGTCACCCAAGCTGCCATCGGCCAATTTGACGCGTCGTGCAAACAAAGTTTGACCAGGTTTTTTTTGAGCCCAGTGTTGAAAACGATCTGTCAATCGTTCAGGAAATGCCTGCAAATCTTGATCTGC
>JAJTDK010000049.1:0-2482 GCA_021300495.1 Limnohabitans sp.
TGTCATGTTGCCTTTGCTGTGGCACCAAGGACTTGCCGCCTACGTCCCAGTCGACATGAAGGGACAATTTTGGCGAGGTGGCGTGCACACCATTGGCTTGATGCTGTGGTTTGTAGCCTTGCCTCAAATCCCCTTGGCTGACATGACGGCCATTGGCTTTACGGGTCCTATTTTCATCATGTTGGGTGCCGCGTGGTTCTTGGGCGAGCCCATGCGCAAAGACCGATGGATCGCGGCGATCATTGGCTTTGCTGGCGTCTTGGTGGTGGTGGTCCCCAACTTGTCGGGCGCAGGGGGTTGGTACAACTTGGTCATGCTGGCTTCGTCGCCTGTGTTTGCGGCTTCCTTTTTAATCACCAAACATTTAACCAGAACTGAAAAACCCGGTGTCATTGTGATGTGGCAATCTATCACTGTGACCTTGTTCAGTTTGCCTCTGGCCTTGATGAATTGGCAAGCACCAACGCTTTTTCAATGGGGTGGGTTCATGGTGGCAGGCGTGCTGGGCACCATCGGCCATTACAGCTTGACCAAAGCCTTCAGTGTGGCCGATATTTCTGCCACGCAATCACTCAGATTCTTAGACTTGGTGTGGGCATCTCGGTCATTCTGGTGTCCACTGTTTGGATTGCACGACGCGAAGGCCGCAGAAAAGAAGAGCCTTCGCCGCTCAGTCCATCGGAAACCTGAAGCTCAGGGATTAGTGTCACCCGATGGTGCGTTGCTTGGGGGCGGGTTGCTAATGCCACTGGCCACGTGGCCTGCTGGCACATGCTGCGCTGCCGATTCAATGTGACCCGTTTGATCGTCAAAGAAAAAGTCGGGCTCAAATTCTTTGAGAAATTCACCCTTGGGCAAGCCGCCTAAGAACATGGCCTCGTCTACTTCAATGTTCCACTGCATCAAGGTGCGAATGGCGCGCTCGTGAGCGGGCGCACTGCGGGCTGTGACCAATGCAGTTCTGACGCGTATGGCAGGAGTGCCTTCTTGCTGAAGCCTGTGCAGAGCGGCCAGCAAAGGCTTGAAAGGCCCAGCCAGCAAAGGTTGTGAGGCCTTGGCATGTTCATGCGCTTGAAATGCGGACAAGCCTTGAGATTGAAAAACACGTTCGGCTTCATCGGAAAACAAAACAGCATCTCCGTCAAATGCAATGCGCACTTCATGCGGGTGTGCTTCAGAGGCATGCGCAGAATGGGGGTAGACCTGAGCGGCAGGAACGCCGGCATCCAAGGCGGCACGAACATCGGAAAGATGCGTCGATAAAAACAAATTGGCATTGAGAGGTTTTAAATAACGCCATGGTGATTGACCGCGCGTGAAGCTGCCACGTTGAATCGACAAGCCATAGTGCTGCGCTGATCTAAACACACGCATGCCCGACACAGGATCGTTGCGAGACAAAATGACCACCTCGACCCTTTGGGTTGTGGCATCGTTGAAGGCCAAGAGTTTCTTCACCAAAGAGAAAGCAACGCCAGGCTTGGCGGGTTCTTCTAGGCGCTCTAATTGCAATTTCATGTAGGCCCGGTCGTCGCTCTGCTCAAAGACCAAATTTTCTTCTTCAAAATCAAACAAGGCGCGCGATGAAATCGCCACCACCAGTTGACCGTCTAGGCTGACTGCCATGGCATGCTCCTTGTTAACGAACCCATTGATTCAATTCCATGATGGGCATGAGAACCGCCAACACAATGAGCATGACCATGCCGCCCATGGCCACAATGAGCAAGGGCTCCAGAATGGTGGCCAAGGCCAAGGCGCGGCGTTGTACGTCTGCCGAGAGTTGTTGGGCTGCACGCTGCAACATGAGCGGCAGTTGGCCGGTTTGCTCGCCTAGGCGCGCAAACATAGAGAGCAAACTGGGAAAACGTTTTTTCTGTCCCATGGCCATGGCCAAAGGGGCGCCTTCACGCACCAACACTAAAGCATCGAGAACATCTTCACGCATGGCCTGATTAGACAGCGTGTCGGCAGCCGACTGCATGGCCTTCAAGATGGGCACGCCAGCCGCTGTGAGCATGGCCAAGGTGCTGGCAAACCTGGCCGTGTTGTAGCCAGTAGCCAAGCGACCCACAATGGGCAAGCGCAACACGGCTGCGTCAAAGCGCAAGCGCAAGGCGTGTTGCTTCATGGCTTGGTGAAATCCCAGCCAACTCAAGAGCAGCGCAAGTGCTACCGTCCATCCGTGGTTGCGAACGAAATCACTGAGGGCCAGCATGGCCACTGTGAGTGTGGGCAGCTTTCTCTGGCTGCCAGAAAACACTTGCGCCACTTGCGGCACCACGGTGCTGAGTAGGAAAATCACAATGAGCAAAGCAATCAGGCTCACGATGGTGGGGTACAAAGAGGCGCTAAGGAGTTTGGCTTTGAGTGTTTGCTGATCTTGTAAATCGTCGGCCAATTGACCCAGCACTTCGCCTAAATTGCCACCTTGTTCGCCGGCACTGATGACCGCTGTATAAAGCGCAGAAAATTCTTTGGG
>JAJTDK010000049.1:2488-15139 GCA_021300495.1 Limnohabitans sp.
TTTTTTTGTCTGACTCGCTTTGCGCCAGCGCTTGCACAGCCAATGGCACCAAAGACTGGGAGCGCAATTGCACCCTCGCAGCTTTGGCACTGTCGGCCTCGATCACACCCTTTCGCAGGACGCCATCGTTTTGCAGTGCTTCAAAAGAATAGGCTGGCATGAAAGTTTATGGCGATCAGTCGCGTGTGACGCGAAGCAACTCTTCAGGCCGTGTGATGCCCAATTGCACCAGCCGTTCACCATCTTCTCGCATCAACACCATGCCGCCTGCCAGTGCACCCTCACGCAGAAGTGCTTCAGATTGCTTGGAATGAATTTGGGCGCGCAGCGCATCGTCGGTGACCATGAGCTCAAAGATACCTGTTCGACCCGCGTACCCAGTTTGGCCGCACTGTGAACAACCGCGGCCCTGGCATGCTGTACAAACTTTTCGAACCAAGCGTTGCGCCAAAACACCCAGCAGGGAGGAGCTCAACAAGAAAGGCTCAATGCCCATGTCTGTCAGTCGGGTCACGGCACTGACCGCATCATTGGTATGCAGTGTGGCCAAGACGAGGTGACCTGTCATGGACGCTTGAATGGCAATTTGAGCGGTTTCAAAATCTCGAATTTCACCAATCATGATGACGTCGGGATCTTGTCGCAAAATGGCGCGCAATGCCTTGGCGAAGGTCAAATCAATTTTCGAATTAACTTGTGTTTGCCCCACGCCTGCCAATTCATATTCGATGGGGTCTTCCACCGTCATGATGTTGCTGCCTGCAGCGTCCAAACTTTGCAGTGCTGCATAAAGCGTGGTGGTTTTGCCCGAGCCGGTAGGGCCAGTGACCAAAATCAAACCATGCGGTTGGGTGACCAACTGCTGAAAGCGTTGCAGTGCAGTACCTTGCATGCCGACAGACTCAAGACTGAGTCTGGTTTCTGACTTGTCAAGCAAACGCAGAACGGCGCGTTCGCCATGTGCGCTGGGCAATGTTGAAACGCGCACGTCTACCGCGCGTGAACCCAATCGCAAACTGATACGGCCATCTTGAGGCAAGCGCTTCTCGGCAATGTCGAGTTCGGCCATGATTTTCAGGCGAGAAATAAGGGCTGCGTGCAAAGCACGATTGGGTTGAACCACTTCCCGCAAGTTGCCATCAACCCGAAAACGCACACTCGAGTGGCGCTCATAGGGTTCAATGTGAATGTCGCTGGCGCCATCGCGAGCCGCTTGGGTGAGCAACGCATTGAGCATGCGAATGATGGGCGCATCGTCGCTGGTTTCTAGCAGGTCTTCCACAGCAGGGAGTTCTTGCATCATGCGTGACAAATCGGCAGCCGATTCAACTTCACTGACAACCGCCGCAGCACTGGATTCGCCAGGGCCATATTGCGCTGTGTAGGCCTTACTAACACGCTGTCTAAGATCTGAAGTGTCTTCGCGTGCAATGTCCAATGACAACTCAGCATGACCCCATTTGCGCATGACTTCAGAAATGGCATTGGGCCCGCTGTCTGGGCAAAGCCATAGCGTAAGGCGCGTGCCGTCGTCCTCCAACAAAAGTTGTTGGCTGCGCGCAAAGGCGTAGGGGAGCGGGTAGCGGTGTGCCATTAAGGTTTGCGCGTGTTTTCTGGCAAGACGGGTGAGCCAATGGCGGGCATGCCAGGGGTTGCGGTAGGTTGAACTTCCATTTGAACGCTGCGCATTTGCTCATAACGACTCAAAGACAGGTTCTCTGTAGAGGCGCCATCGCGCACAACGACGGGACGTAAGAACACCATCAGATTGGTTTTTTTGCGGCTGCGTGAATCGGCGCGAAATAAGTTGCCAAACAAAGGCACATCGCCCAAACCTGGCACACGCTCTTGGCTATTGCCAAAGTCGTCTTGAAGCAAACCACCCAGAACCACGATGCCCCCGTCTTCCACCAAAACGCTGGACTCAATGGAGCGCTTGTTGGTAATGAGGCCTGTGGCGGAATTGATGGAAGCCGGATCAAGACGGCTGACTTCTTGGTAGATTTGCAACTTGACGGTACCGTTTTCGCTGATCTGCGGTTTCACTCGCAGTGTCAGGCCCACATCTTTTCGCTCAATGGTTTGAAACGGATTGACCGAGCCAGCATTGGTGTTGTTGTTGGTGTACTGGCCTGTGACAAACGGCACGTTTTGGCCGATCACAATTTTGGCTTCTTCGTTGTCCAGGGTTAAAAGGTTTGGCGTTGACAGCACATTGCCATCGCCGGTGGTTTGTAAAAAACGCGCTAAAAAACCTAAGACGTAGGTGCCATTGTTGTTGTGCGCTACCCCAAGATTGAGGCCGGAGGAAGGCGCTATGTTGCCGCTGGCGCCTTGGGTGGCCAAGGAAATAAGGTTAGCGCCACCCACTCTGAAGTTGGTGCCTAAGAGGCCAATGTTGGTATCACCTTTGCCGCCCAAAGGACCTTGCCACTGAACGCCAAACTCTGCGGCTTTTTCTGCACTGACTTCGGCGATCAAACTTTCTACAAAAACTTGCGCACGGCGCGCATCAAGCTTGTCGATGACTGCGCGCAATTGTCGGTATTGAGGTTCGGGTGCTGTGATGATGAGCGAGTTGGTGGAAGGATCGGCTTGAATTTGACCGCCTGTTGAGGGTTGGCCGCCTGCGCTGTTGAAACTGGCGTTGGCGCCCCCGCCAGCTGCCGCGTTGTTGGCCGTGCTGGGGGTGTTGGACATGCCAGTGGCCATGGCGCTGTTGGCGCCGCCCGCAGAACTGCCCTGTGCGGAGATGGCGGCACGCAAAGTGGCTGCCAATTTGGTTGAATCAGCATTTTTCAAATAGACCACATGGATGTTGCCGCTGGCGGCGTTCGGCCCTTTGTCTGTTGGCTGATCGAGTTGTGCTATCAAAGATCTGGCCAGCGTCATGCGGGCCGAGTTGGCGGCGCGCAAGATAAGCGAGTTACTTCGTGCCTCGGCCAACACGGTGGTTTTAAAAGTGGCATCTGTTTGGCCTGCTGCGGGTGCAGCACCGCTGGCGGCACCAGAGTCAAGCAGGCGTTGCAATATAGGAACCAGATCGGTGGCCAAAGCATTCTTGAGGGGAATGACTTCAACGCCAGTGGCGTTGGCCACATCGACTGCGGCAATGATGCGTGCCAAACGTTGCAAGTTGTCGGCGTAATCGGTAATGACCAAGGCATTGGTGCCGGGGTTCACATTGAGGGTGTTGTTGGGGCTGATGAGCGGACGCAGTATGGGCACCAAATTGTTGGCATTCTCGTGATTCAGCTGAAAAATTTGCGTAACGATTTGTCCATTCGAGGCCGGCACCGCGCCTGCAGACACGCCGCCACTTTGCAACTTGGCATCTGCCTCAGGAACCACCAAATACAAACCTGCCGACTCGACCAACGCAAAACTCTGCGTGCGCAATTGGGCTGCAAACAATCTGAGCGCTTGCGAAGGGGCCACAGGCACATTGCTGGTCAGGGTGATGGTGCCCTTGACCCGGGGGTCGACCACTACATTGTGGCCAGACAAGGTGGCCAAGGTTTTGGCCACTGCGTCAATCTCGGCATTGATGAAGTTCAATGTGACGGGTTCTGGTGATTTTTTGGCGGGTGAGTTGCCGCTGGTTTTTTTGTTAGCTTGTGGGGCCTGCGCTGTGGCATGAACGGCCCCCAACACGAAGGGCAAGGCCATGCCTAAACAGATGGCCCAGCGCGGCAAGCGCAATGTGAGGTTGTTGGAGGAATGTGTTTGTGAAGCCATGGTGTTCAACCTAGTGAAAGCAAGCTGCGCGCCCCTTGGCGCCGTCCGATGATGTTCAGCAAATTTGACAAAGCTGCTGCGTGCTCAGGCACGGCAGAGGCTTCGCCCCGAAATTGAAGGCGTGAGCCTTGCCATTGACCTTGGCCGCTTAAAAGCAAACTGCCAGACTGCGTGGTCAAGGACAAGGAAGGCAAAGGGTTGGCGGCGGAAGCGCCCCCTAAATTAATTTGGTAAGTGCCCATGGGTTTGAGCGTGCTCAATTTGGACGACATGTTTTCTGCAGTGAGTGTGATGCCGCCTTGGAGCCAAGCTGGCTGCGTTTGCAAATTGAACCGCAATTGTTTGGTTTCTAATCTGAGTGTGCCTTCGGGTTCAAGGGTGTTCCATGGCGCACCCAAACCACTTAACAAATGCGCAGGCCATTGAGATTGATGGTCGTCTACTTGCAATTGCCACACTTGAAGACGTTCAGGGGCTTGCAATGAAAGCCGCGCGGATTGGGTCATGCAGCAGGGTGCGTTTAAATTGAAATTAAATTGAGGAAGATTGACAGAATTCAATGACATGCCCGTTTGCCAGTGAATTCGCCCTGGCAATGCCAAGGCGTCGCGACTGCCTTCACCCCCAGTTAAAACCAATTTGCCCGAGCCTTGCCAGACCGAACCCTTCGCCTCTTGAAGCTGCACTTGGCCTTGGGTGGCCTTGAACAAGGCTTGTGCAAGCCATTGCGCTGGCAAATGAATGAGCAATGCCGTCAAGCCACCCATGACGGCGCCGACCACGGCCCAAGACCATGCTCTTTGACTGAATGGCGAGTACACCTTGTTTTTGGTGCTCACGCCAAGTTTCCAGGTGAAGGGTGATGGCTCCGCGCGCATGCTTATCCGCCCGACAAACTTAAAATAAGCGCTCCGCGCCAAAGTTCTTTGCTGTCTTTGCTGGCCGACCCAGAAGCCGAGAATTTTTGAAGGTGCGCTTCAATGGGCATCGCTTGTGACTGAGTCCTTGCCAATGCCACAAACTGCGCCAGTGAATCGGCAGACACACCACTCAGTGTGAGGGTGGCACGTGAGCCCTCGATGTTAAGACGCGCGCCGTTGCCCAAAACTTCAGAGGCTGCTTTTTGCAAAAGGCTGGCGGCCTCATTGGGTTTGATGCGCGGTGATTTTTGCAAAGTCTGCGCTTGGGCTTGCATCGCCTTTAATTGCTGAGTTTGCGCATCAAGTTGCGACAATTGAAGCGGCACTTCGCGCAAAGTTTTCAAAGCAGGCGCCAAGTTCCATGTCCAAAGCATGAGTGCCAAAAATACGGAGGCCAAGACCAAAAGACGTTGGCGATCTTTATCGGGAAGCGCTTGAAAGATGTTGAAAAATTTCATGCTCAAAACCCTGCCTTCATGCCCACAATGCGCCATTGCGCACCACTGGGTTGGGCGTCCAAGCCTTGGCTGCGAAGGGCCTTGGCAAACTCGCTGTTTTGCGCCTCAGTCAATTGCAAACCTTGCAGCCGCGTTTCGCCATTGCCTTGCACTTGATAGTCAAGGTTAGTAATACTTTGGCCTGCAGGCAAGGCCGCGCCCACTGCTTGCAGCACCCACTCAAAATCGCGTGCTGACACGGCACCTGAGTTGCGTTGCAAGCGCTCTAGTTCTTTGGCCATTTGCAGCGGCGCATCGACCACCGTGACATTGGGAAAACTTTGTGTAAGGATGGATTTTTGTAAATCTTTTTGCAACTTGACCTGGGCATTGAGTTGCCATGCCGCCACGTTTAGCCCCACACATTGGGCAAGCACCAGCAAAGCCAAACTCCAACGCGCAGGTTTCCATGCCTCACCCTTGGCAAAAGTTTGCCAGAGTCGATTGGCTTTTTGAAGCCAGCGCGCAGAACCGTGCGCAGCAAATTCAAATTGCGCCAAGTCCCAATTGGCTGCGCCGGCTTTTGCATAGCGCTGCACGGCAGTGACCACTTCAATGCGCCATGTGTTGAAACGCTCTGAAAAAGCAGCTTGATGGTGTGATTGCAATTGGCGCAAAGCATTTTGAGCCAGATCGGCCACGGCAGGATCGGCCTGTATGACGACTCGAGCGGGAATGTCTTGGGCATTGGGCAAAGACTGAAGTTGCTCGGTCCAATATTTCAGGCCTGCAAGGAGCGGTAAGCGCCACGCGCCTTGAGCGTTGTTCACCCAAAGCCAAGCGTCTTCTGGCGTGCCGCTGACCCAAGCCGAAACCTCGCCCTTGACGGTGCTGGGGGCCCACTCTGGCACGATGCGGTGTACCACATGGCCCATGGTTTGTAGCTGGGACAAGTGGTGCTTTAACCAAGCCTTGTTGCAAGCGGCCACCCAGCCTGGCGAATTGGCCTCCCAATCAGCTTGCATGGACAAATGCATGGCCTCGGGTTCATCGAGCAAGGGCTCTTCCATTAAGCTTTGCAACGCAGCGCTTAAGCGAGAGGCTTGCCTTTGAAGGCCCGCTGGCAAGCTGACGCGGTGCCAAGACAGCGCCGCTGCTGGCACGATGGCCCAAATCTCTTTGTCGCGCGCGCCAGCCGTTTGAGTCGGCAAGACTGTTTGGCTATAGGATGCGCCGTTTTCAGAGTGAAGCGGCAGCGTGAAAATGAGTGTGCTCATGGCTGGCTCGATTGTAGAAGCGACTCGCGGTTTGAGGGCGGGAGTATGCCCGCTATTTTTTGCCGCCACACAAATGTCACATTGCCAGTGTCTCGCAAGATCAAGGCGGTTTCCTCTTGGGTTCGATCTTCCATGCGCAAACGCCCCCAAACTTCAAAAAATCGCGTACCCACCGTGTGCCAACGTGCTTCTAGGGTTTTGCCGCCCAAGGCCTTGCTGGCGTCGGTTAAGTTGCTGAAATGCGCGCGCGTGCGTTGTTGCACAAATTGCTGTGCAGCGGCCAGATCAAGGCCGGGTACGGTGGCGTAAATCACTTCTGCACTGGCTGTGTTCAGATTAACGGGCGTGACCTCAGGCAAGATGGTGACATAGGGTGATAAGCGTTGCACGGTGTCTGCGCTCAGTCCTAGCCATTGCAATTGTGAGACTTGCTGTGGCAGCAGGGAAGCGCCACTGGCCGTGCCCTGTGAGGCCTGACCCATTGCAGGGTTTGACAAGCGGGCCGATTGGGCTGCCGCACGCCATGCTGCGGCCAGCCTTTCTAGCTCGGCGCGAGGCAAATCTAAGACATTGAAAAGCCGCACGAGGGCCAGTTGCATGGGCTCGTTCATTTTGGCGCTGACTTTGCCGTCGCTGGCCTCAAACCAATTGGTCAAATTGATTCGGCTCTGTGCATCGGTGATTTGGCCCGACAAAAAGACTTCAGGGTCGCCCTCGCGAAGTTGCTGATCTTGCGCCAGAAATGTCGAGAGTTTGGCCTCCTTCAGGGGCAATGCCCAAGGCTCTGCCAAATGGTCTGCGTTGCCACCGGAACTGCCTGCAACGCCCGCCATGGCATCTTCTCGCAAGATCAAGCGAGACCAATCTAAGGCACCGTTTAAAAGCCAAGACGACTGCACCCTGTGGCGCTCTGCACTCTCGACTTCCACATGCCGCCATTGCTGCCACAGCGCCACACTGGCCAAGGTGGCCACCAAGGTGACGACCAGCATGGCGCTGATGAGCGCTGCGCCGCTTTGAGCCTTGCGGTTTGAAGTCAAGTGCGGGGTCATTGTTTGGCCACCGTGAAAGTGGGGCGCACCCAATCCAATGTCAATTTGCCTTGGACTTGTGCGTTCTCAGCCAAATCAATGACCAAGCGAATGCCCTCAGGCAAAGCGGCTGAGCTGCTTGAATTGTTGGTGCCAGCGGTGTTGGCCGCGCTTGAAAGGGGGTTGCTCCACGCACCGTCGCGGTGGTAGTAAATTTGCCAACTGCGAATGGCGTGAACCAAGACTTCGTTCGCATTGTTGGGCATGGGGTTACCGGCTGATTCACCCCATACCTGCGCTTGAGTCCATGCTTGTGCCCAAGCGTCGCGTTGGGTGAGCGGGGCCGATTGCCAGCGTGTCCACTGCCCATTGCCAAGGGCCCACGCGACCACTTGCATGCCCGCTTGTGGGTCTTGTGAATGCTGCCTTGTGATGCGCAGCACACGCCCGTCCCAATCGAGTGCTGGGGTATTTTGCAACGTCACCATGTTGTCCAGATCGGTGCGCCATTGCGCCAAACCGACTTGCCATGTTTGGTTGGCATCGCTGCGTGTTTGCAAGGCCACTTGCGCTTTGGACATGCCATCCAAACCACGCCAAGAAATGAGGGCCATGAGCGCCAAGATGGTGCTGGCCACCAGCACTTCAATCAAAGTAAAACCGGCAATGGCTTTGAGCTTGGACGCTTTGGATTTTGGCGATTGAAATGTCTGATCAGTGCTTGCCATCAATAGCGCCCCATCACCGTTGAGAGCTGAAGCAGCGGCGTACTTTCTAAGCCGTTGCGCTGAACAACCTTGGCGTCAACCCTTCTGAAATTGGGATTGGGGGTGACTTGCACGGACAAATTCACTTGCAAATCTAAGCCGGCTTGGAGGCAGCTGGCGCTGCTTTCTCCTACGGGTGGCACTTGTCTAGACAAACGCAAGCGACTGAATTCGTTTTCGGCGCAAATTTGAGCCAACCATTGGGTGGATTGACGTGTCGCGTTTTTGCTCAACGCATCGGTTGAGCGCAAGCCCGCCATCAGTGCAATGGCCACAATGCCCAATGCCACCAACACTTCAATGAGGGTGAATCCTTGGTTGGATTGTGATTTTGGATGCATAGCGGCAGAGCAAAAATTCATGGCGCTGCTCGCCTTACTGCAAAGGGCCTAAGGCCATCGGTGCTGACCCAAAGTTGCAAATCTTTCACACGCAGTGCAACGCTTTGAGGCCCGATGATAGGGTCGGGTCCTAAGACCACCAAGGCGTTGGAGGCCACTTGAATTTGCGGCGACAGCCATTGTTCTGAAAGTGTTTGAGGGGGCAAACCTTCAAACACAAAAGCGCTTGGCGCGCCACTGTTATTGAGCGACTGAGGGTGCCATTTCACGGGCACGCCGCTGGCCCTGGACCTTGCCCTTGCCGATTCAAACAGAGCTGCCAAACGCTCTGCATCTCGCTCCAACACGGTTTCAGCAGAGTCTCGCAAACTGAAGCTGACTGCGGCAGTGCCGATGGCAATCAGCGCAATGACCACCAACAATTCAATTAAGGTGAAGCCATGTGATGCACGCATCGGAATTTATTGCCAACTGCCTATGTCGGCATTCACACCTTCACCGCCCGATTGGCCATCTGCGCCCCATGACATGACGTCGATTTCTCCCTTTAGGCCAGGGTTGAGGTACTGATAAGGCCTGCCCCAAGGATCGGCCGGCAATTTGTCGAGGTAGCTTTTCCAATTGGTGGGGACGGGCTCGGCTGACGGCCTGACCACCAAAGCTTGCAGACCTTGCTCGGCTGTGGGAAAGCGCTGGTTGTCGAGTTTGTAAAGTTTGAGGGCTTGGGCCAAATTGCCCACATCGGTGCGCGCCGCCGTGACGCGGGCATCGTCTGCTCGGCCTAAAACGCTGGGCACCACCAAGGCTGCCAAGATGCCAATGATGGCCAAAACCACCATGAGCTCAATCAAAGTAAAGCCGCGCTGTTTTTTGGCGTGGCTGTGCTGAAGTGGCTTTGTGGTGTTCAAATTCTGAACATCAGGGCTTGAATTGGAATTTTCTAATTTCATAGCAAAAAGGCTCTCTGCTTTTTTTCACACTTCTCCATCATAATCCCCTCATGTTGCAAGTCATTCAAGGCCCCTCCAAACCCTTTTGGCCCGCGCTCTGTGCGCTGGGACTTGGGGCTTTGGCCGCTTACACAGCTGTTGCCTGGATTTTGCAAATTCAAAGCATTTCTGTGGCCCCTTCAGCGGTGCCTAACGCCACGCAAGCTGTGGCATCTTCATCGGCTCTAAATACCATTCAAAGTAGCCATGTGGCTGCTGCCTTAGGCGCGCCCAAAGCAGCGGAAGGGCAGTCTACCGCCAGTGCTGGCGCGTCGTCTGAACACCAATGGACCTTGTTAGGCGTGGTGGCCGGCGCTTCAGGTCGGGGCAGTGCGCTGTTGGCGGTCGACGGCCAGCCGCCCAAGGCCTATTTGCCTGGCCAAACGGTAGCGCCAGGCTGGGTTTTGCATTCTGTGGGCCACAGGCTTGCACGACTGGCGCCAAGCCAGCAAGGCACACCCACTGTGATTTTAGAACTGCCTAAAGCCGAAAACTAAGCCAACGCGCTGACAAAATCAGCCCTGTTTTTCTGCTGAATTTAAGCAGACTGTTGCAAGAACATGCGGTAGACCGGATTGAGTGTTTCTTCAACCCAAGGGTAGCCTAGGGTACTCAAGAATTTATCGAAAGCTTGGTCGTCTTTCTCAGGCACTTGCAGGCCCACCAAAATGCGGCCGTAATCTGCGCCTTGATTGCGGTAGTGAAACAGGCTGATGTTCCAGCCGGGGCGCATCAGGTTCAAAAATTTGAGCAAAGCACCAGGGCGCTCGGGAAACACAAAGCGCATGAGGCGTTCGTTTTGCGCCAAGCTGGTGTGACCGCCCACCATGTGACGAATGTGCTCTTTGGCCAAATCATCGTGCGTCAAATCCAAGTTTTCAAAGCCATGCTTTTTGAAGTTGTTGGAGATCTTAGTGCTCTCGCCGGCGCCTTCAGTGGTGAGGCCCACAAACACATGCGCCTTGGCGGCATCGCTGATGCGGTAGTTAAATTCTGTGACATTGCGCGGGCCGCCTGGCAAGTTGCCAATGAGTTCGCAAAAGCGCTTGAAACTACCGCGCGCTTCCGGAATGGTGACAGCAAAAATGGCTTCGCGTTCTTCACCCACTTCGGCCCGCTCTGCCACAAAGCGCAAGCGGTCAAAGTTCATGTTGGCGCCGCACAAAATGGCCGCGTAGGTTTCGCCTTTGGTTTTGTGTTTGGCCACATACTGTTTGATGGCTGCCACTGCCAGGGCCCCTGCAGGTTCCACAATGGAGCGAGTGTCTACAAACACATCTTTGATGGCAGCACACACTGCGTCGGTGTCAACGGTCATGTAGTCGTCGACCAAGCCGCGTGTTACGCGGAAAGTTTCTTCGCCCACCAGCTTCACTGCCGTGCCATCTGAAAACAAACCCACATCGTTCAAGGTGACGCGTTTTTTGGCCGTCACAGATTGAATCATGGCATCAGAGTCGTTCATCTGAACGCCAATGACTTTGATGTCGGGGCGCACCGCTTTGATGTAATTGGCCACGCCAGAAATGAGGCCGCCACCGCCTATGGCCACAAACACAGCATCCAAGCGGCCTTGGTGTTGGCGCAACATTTCCATGGCAATGGTGCCCTGGCCAGCAATGACTTCGGGATCGTCAAAGGGATGGACGAAAGTCATGCCTAATTTTTTTTCAAGCATCGTGGCGTGCTTGAAAGCGTCTGAGTAACTGTCTCCCACCAAGACCACTTCAGCGCCCAAAGCTTTCACGGCTTCAATTTTCATTTGCGGTGTAGTGGTGGGCATCACAATGACAGCACGGCACCCCAACTTGCTAGCTCCCAAGGCCACACCTTGCGCGTGATTGCCAGCCGACGCGCATATGACGCCCTTTTTGAGTTGCGCAGGCGTGAGGTGCGCCATTTTGTTGTATGCACCCCGCAACTTGAAACTGTGCACCGCTTGTTGGTCCTCACGCTTGAGCAATACGGTGTTGTGCAGGCGCTTGCTCAAATTCTTGGCAGGCTCTAAAGCCGATTCCGTGGCCACGTCGTAAACGCGTGCGTTCAGGATTTTTTTCAGGTAATCGGAGGGTTTGAGATTTTTCGCAGTCATACCCGAATGATAGCGGGCGAAAAAAATGCCCCGAGCCTTGCGACTCGGGGCAAATCCACCTTTTCGGAGGGTGGAGGAGACAATCGGTTCGTGCTGCATTCCATAAAAAAGCACGACTGTTCTAAATTCTACAGAAAAAATGTTGCAGTGCAATACTTTTTCAAAAGCTTTACGATGCCAATCAAGTTAATCTTGAAAATTTGTAGAAAGAATTCATCAAAATGGAATGCACAGTTAGCTGGACCGGCGCATCAGGAACGCGCTCAGGCATGGGGTTTGTGGCCGAAACAGGCAGCGGCCATGTGTTGATGATGGACGGCGCGCCAGACGCGGCGAAACCTGAAAACGGCGGTCAAAACTTGGCGCCACGTCCCATGGAAACAGTGCTAGCGGGCACGGGCGGTTGCACGGCCTACGACGTGGTCTTGATTTTGAAGCGGGGCCGCCATGATGTTCAAGGCTGTTCTGTGAAGCTCACCTCTGAACGAGCTGACACCGACCCTAAGGTGTTCACCAAAATTCACATGCACTTCACCGTCAAGGGCAAAGGCATTCCGGCTTCTGCCATTGAGCGTGCTGTGGCCATGAGCCATGAAAAATACTGCTCGGCCAGCATCATGTTGGCCAAGACGGCCGAAATTACCACCAGCTTTGAGGTGATGGAAGCTTAAATGTGATGCGCCACTCGGGTCATGAGCTTGGCTGCCGCGCCCATGGCGTGTTTCACGGGCTCGGGTAACTCGACGGCGCCAGCTTTTTGAGCCATGCGGGCGTGCGCCACTTCGTCGGCTTTCATTTGCGCCACGATGGCCCTAGAGGCCAAGTCGTTGGCCGGTAGTTGCGTCATGTGGCCCGCCAAGTGGGCTTCAACTTGGTTTTCGGTTTCAACCACAAAGCCCAGGCTAAGTTTGTCGCCACCCAATTTGCCTGCGCCATAGCCAATTAAAAAAGAGCCTGCATACCAAAGCGGGTTGAGCAATGAAGGGCGACTGTTCAGTTGGTCTAGACGCTCACGGGTCCAGGCCAAGTGATCGGTCTCTTCTCGGCAGGCTGCTTCTA
>JAJTDK010000006.1 GCA_021300495.1 Limnohabitans sp.
GTGTTTTTAGATCCGCCATTTGAAGGGGAGTACTTCGAGAAGGCATTGCAGGCTGCTGCCAAAGCTGTTGTGCCAGAGGGCTGGGTCTATTTGGAAGCCCCTGTCCATTGGACGGACGAAGCGGTTCAGGCCTGTGGACTGCAGGCGGTGAAACACATGAAAGCCGGTGCCGTTCACGCACATTTGCTGCAACGCCCATTCGAGGGATAATCCTTCCAAACGATCAGGAGCCCCCATGAGTCGCTCAGTTACCGCTGTTTATTCTGGAACCTTTGACCCGCTAACGCTGGGTCATGAAGACATTGTCTATCGCGCTTCCCAAATGTTTGACAAAGTGGTGGTGGCCGTGGCCACCGCACACCACAAAAAAACACTGTTCACGCTGGATGAGCGTTTGGCCATGGCCCAAGAGGTCACCCATGACATGGGCAATGTGAGTGTCTTGCCCTTCACGGGTTTGTTGTGCGATTTTGTGCACAGCCAAGGTGCGCGTGTCATTGTGCGAGGCTTGCGCTCGGTCACCGATTACGACTACGAAACTCAAATGGCCGGCATGAACCGCCACTTGGCGCCCGAAGTTGATACCGTGTTTTTGCACACCAGCGCTTCGGTTCAGCACATCAGCAGCACCTTGGTGCGTGAAATTTCTACCTTGGGTGGCAAGGTAGAGGGGCTTGTTTCTCCGGCTGTTTTGAAGGCCCTGCAAGCCAAGCGTTAAATATCGGCCGCTTCCACCATGAAGCGAACGCGTTTTTGGCCTTGCCATTCGTCCACATCCAAGCGGAAGGCCAGTTTCACCCGGGCTGGCAAAGGCTCTATTCGGCCAAACCAAATGCCATCGACTGGTTGACCTTGGTGCTTGAGTTTCAAGGCCAAGTGTTTTTCGCCCACCAGTCTTTGAGAGACAACTTCAAGCTCTTCGCTGAACACAGGCGGTGCAAAACCTTGACCCCAAACTTCTTTGTGCATCACATCGATGAATTCAACGCGCCGGTATTGCGCTTCTAAAGGTCCGTCGGTTTCGAGCTTGCGTTGCAGGGTGGCAGGTGACATGAGCCCTGCGGCCACGTCCATGAAACAGGACTCAAATAATTCCAAATGTTCTTCTTCAATGGTGCAGCCCGCGGCCATGGCGTGCCCGCCAAAGCGCAGCAAAATGTGCGGGTGCTTTTTGGCCATGAGGTCCAGCGCGTCGCGCAAATGAAAACCAGGAATCGATCGACCAGAACCTTTTAATTCATGCTCTTTGCCAGGCGCATTGCTGGCTGCAAAAACAAAGCAAGGCCGGTGAAATTTGTCCTTGATGCGCGACGCCACAATGCCCACCACGCCCTCGTGAAAATCGGGGTCAAAAACGCAAATGGCTGGCGGCGGTTCATCGCTGTCATCAAACAAAGACTCGGCGATATCCATGGCCTGCTGGCGCATGTCGCCCTCAATGTCGCGACGCTCGCGGTTGATGGCATCAAGCTGCCTGGCCAACTCATCGGCTTTGTCGGTATCTTCGGTGATCAGGCATTCAATGCCCAGCGTCATGTCTGACAAGCGGCCTGCTGCATTGATGCGAGGACCCAAGGCAAATCCAAAATCAAAGGTGGTGGCCACTTTGGCTTCTCGGCCAGCGGCTTTGAACAAAGCCAACATGCCAGCAGGCATCGAGCCTGCTCTGATGCGTTTCAAGCCTTGCGCCACCAAGCGGCGGTTGTTGTTGTCAAGTTTCACCACATCGGCCACAGTGCCTAGCGCCACCAAGGGCAGCAGTGCATCGAGTTTGGGTTGTGACTCGGCAGAGAAAATGCCGCGCTGTCGCAACTCTGCACGCAGCGCCAGCAGCACATAGAACATGACGCCTACACCCGCCAAAGACTTGCTTTCAAATTCGCAACCCGGTTGATTCGGATTCACAATCACTTCTGCAGTGGGCAGGGTGGCCGCAGGCAAGTGATGGTCGGTGACCAAGACCTGCAAGCCCAGAGCCTGCGCTTGCGCAACACCTTCCATGCTGGCGATGCCGTTGTCGACGGTGATCAAAACATCGGCACCCGATTGCTTCACGCGATCTGCAATGGGGGCGGTTAGGCCATAGCCATCGACCACGCGGTCGGGCACGATGTAGCTGACATTGTTTGCCCCAAGCATGCGAAGACCCCGCACGCCTACTGCGCATGCAGTGGCGCCGTCGCAATCGTAATCTGCCACGATGCAAAGGCGCTTGTTGGCGGCAATAGCATCTGCCAATAAGCTTGCTGCTTCCTTTGATCCCTTCAGTGTGGTGGGCGCCAACAACTTAGCCAAGCCATCGTCTAATTCTTCGGGACTCACAATGCCGCGTGCTGCATACAAGCGCGAAAGCAAAGGGTGAATGCCAGCCTGTTCAAGGGCCCACGCACTTCGGGGCGGTACATCTCGCGTTAATATTTTCAAACTCATGGGGCAGAAACTCCGGAAGACAGGGCGCGCAATTCTTTGATCACAGAAACAGGTTGAATCAGTCGGTGCAGTTTGTTGAGCCAAGAGACTGGCTGTGGCCGATAGTGCCGCCAAGATGTTTCACTGCAAAGCGTGAGAGAAATGTCGTGATTTTGATCTAAGGCTTGACTCAAAGATTGGCACAGCGTTGCGTCAAGGTGTTGCCACGCTTGCTGCCACAGTTTGGGGTTGGAAGCTTGCATGTTTTCACGCAAATCAAGTGCAACATTGAATTCCGATGCATCAGGATAAAGTTGATCAAGGCTGCGATGCAGCCAAAAAGAATTGACGCTCCAGCGGCCCTTCAAACTGCGCTCGTCGTTCACGGGGTGTTGGTAGAGCAGCATTTGCATTTCACTTTGCAAGCGTTGCAAAGTTTTGGCGCGCTGATGTTCTGGCATCCATGGTTTGATGTTTTGACCCACAACACGTTCAATGCTGGCCAAGGGCAAGCCATCCAACAGATCACCAGTGACGCGCCAAACCAAGGGACTTTCGTAAACCACCTGAAGTCCGTCTTCTTCGAAGTAGGGTTGTATGGCAGACAAGAGCTGTCTTGATTCGTCTTCGTTCAAAGCCAACTCTTGGGGCTTTAGCAAAGTGACCTCGTTCATGCCGACTTGCCAGTGGCAGGGGGTCATGATGGCTTCTTTTCCGAATGATGGTTTGGCACCCAAGAGTTGCGGAGCCGATTCATGCGGCATGAGAAAAGCACTGATGAATGCGTTTTAAATTTGCTTACGAGTGGGTGTTGGGTTGGCGCTATACCCGCGCAGGACGGGCCACGCGCCGAAACGGCTTTATCTCTTTTATCTCTGGCGTTTCCATGCTTGGCATTGGACTTGGCGTGGCCGCCTTGGTCATTGTGTTGTCTGTCATGAATGGCTTTCAAAAAGAAGTACGCGACAGAATGCTCAGCGTGGTCTCGCACATCGAAGTCATTTCTGCAGATGGTGGCGCCTTAGAAGATGTCAGCAGTACGCTTCACCAAGTTCGCGCCAATCCTAACGTCATTGGCGCTGCGCCTTTCATTTCAGCGCAGGCCTTGTTGGCCAGGGGCGAAGACATGAAGGGCGTTTTGGTGCGTGGCATTGACCCTGCGCTAGAACCTGGTGTGGTTGATTTGTCAGTGGACTCACAGCTCAAAAATTCAGGCGTGCCCGGTATCAACGCGCTGGTTCCTGGTGAGTTCGGGGTGGTGCTTGGCATCGATTTGGCCCGGCAGTTGGGCCTTCGAATCGGTGACCCTGTGACGCTGATTGCACCCAATGGCCAAGTCACACCGGCCGGTGTGTTGCCCCGACTCAAGCAGATGCAGGTGGTGGGTGTGTTCAACTCTGGCCACTACGAATATGACGCTGCCTTGGTCATGATGCATGTGGCGGATGCCGGTAAAATTTTTCGCATCGAGGGACCTACCGGCATTCGTTTGAAAATCAAAAATTTGCATGAGGCGCGCTCTGTTGCACGCGAGCTTGCGCCTGCATTGCCCATGGGCATGGCTTTGCGCGATTGGACGCAGCAAAACAGAACCTGGTTTGCGGCCGTACAAGTTGAAAAACGCATGATGTTCATCATTCTTACCCTCATTGTGGCCGTGGCCGCTTTTAACTTGGTGTCAACTTTGGTCATGAACGTCACCGACAAACGTGCCGACATTGCCATCTTGCGAACATTGGGTGCCAGTCCAAAAAGCATCATGGGTATTTTCATGGTTCAAGGCGCTATGGTGGGCATCATGGGAACTTTGGGCGGCTTGCTTTTGGGTCTGCTGATTGCATTCAACATCGATGTCATCGTGCCGACCTTGGAAGCCATCTTTCAAGCCAGCTTCTTGCCTAAAGACATCTACCTGATTAGCCGCATGCCCAGCGATCCTCAAATGTCAGACATCTTGCCTGTTGTGCTTATTTCATTGGCATTGTCTTTTGTGGCAACGCTCTATCCCAGTTGGCATGCCAGCCAAGTGAACCCAGCCGAGGCTTTGCGTTATGAGTAATGTGGTGCATCCGCCGGTGCTGGAAGTGCGCGGTTTAAGCAAGCGCTTTGACGAGGGCGGCTTGAGCGTGTCTGTCTTGCAGGGTGTTGACCTCTCAGTGCAAGCTGGCGAGACCGTGGCCATTGTGGGTGCTTCAGGCTCGGGCAAAAGCACCCTCATGCATTTGATGGGCGGCCTCGACAAACCCTCCCAAGGCCAAGTGCTTTTGCAGGGCCAAGATTGGTCTGGTTTCAATGCATCAGCGCAAGGCTCAAGGCGCAACAAGTTGCTGGGTTTTGTGTATCAATTTCACCACCTGCTGCCTGAATTTACTGCCCAAGAAAATGTGGCCATGCCACTCTGGATTCGCCGTGAGTCGAAAGAGGCTGCCAACGCCAAGGCCTTAGAAAGATTGGTTCAAGTGGGTCTTGAAAATCGTTCGTTGCACAGGCCCGCCGAACTCTCTGGCGGTGAACGCCAACGGGTGGCCATTGCGCGCGCCATGGTCACGCAACCGGCGTGCGTACTGGCCGACGAACCTACAGGCAACTTAGACCGCGCCACCGCAGAAAGTGTGTTTGATCTGATGTTAAGCACCGCAGAAAAACAAGGCACGGCGTTTGTGGTGGTCACGCACGACCCACAACTTGCAGCGCGCTGTAGTCGCGTGCTTCGATTAGACAAAGGCGTGCTGCAACCATGAGCATGCGCTGGATTGACAGCCATTGCCATTTAGATGCACCTGAGTTTGATTTAGACCGCACTGTGGTTCTGCAAAACGCACAAGCACAGGGCGTAGCTTGGTGTGTCATGCCGGCGGTTCAAGCCAAAGACTTTTTGCCGCTTCAAAAACTGGCCCAAGAACTTCACCAGCCCTATGCCTTGGGCATTCACCCTTTGTTTGTGCCGCATGCTCAAGAACAAGACCTGATATTTTTGGCGCAGTGCATTGAGAGCGCGCTTGCGCAAGATGCCAATGGACAAAGGCTAGACCCTAGATTGGTGGCCTTAGGCGAAATTGGTTTGGATTTTTTTGTGCCGGCTTTGTGTGAACCTGCCATGCGCGAGAAGCAAGAATTTTTCTACCACGCCCAGTTGAAAATGGCACAGAAATTCAAATTGCCTGTGATTGTGCATGTGCGCAAATCAGCCGATGAATTGTTGAAGGGGCTCAGACGGTTCGCTGTGAAGGGCGGTATTGCACACGCCTTCAATGGCAGTTTTCAGCAAGCCAAAACATTCATTGAGATGGGGTTTGCGTTGGGCTTTGGCGGTGCACTGACCTTCGAGCGTGCGTTGCAATTAAGGCGTTTGGCCACAGAGTTACCCCTCTCAGCTTTGGTGCTAGAAACAGATGCACCCGATATACCGCCGCACTGGATTTACAAAACACAATCTGAACGACAATCGAGCCAAGCGCTACCCCGTCAAGCGCGCAATGAGCCAGCGCAGTTGCCGCGCATTGGTGCTGTATTGGCCACATTGCGAGGTGTTTCTGCCTCAGACATTGCCCATGCAACGCTTGTGAATGCGCAGCGTGTTTTGCCACAGCTTCAATTTTTCGAAACCCCATGAGCAAACCTTCAAGCAAAGCCCCTGCGCTTCCCGAAGTGAACTTCTCCGAAGATGGTGAGTCACGCTATTTGCATTTGGGCACGCCTTGGATTCAGGGTTCGATGAAGATCAAAGAGCCGTTTGATTTGGACCTTGAATACATTCAGCGAATGATGGTGGGCTTGCTATTTTTAAAGAGCGCCTCGGTGGCCGGGCGGCACGCGATGCAGTTAGGCTTGGGCGCCGCCAGCCTCACCAAGTTTTGTTACAAGAAGCTTCGCTGGACGTGCACGGCCATTGAGCTCAACCCGGGTGTCTTGCATGCATGCAGGGGCTGGTTCAAGTTGCCAGAAGATGGTCCTCGCATGCGAGTGGTCATTGCCGATGCAGCAGTAGAAATTCAAAGCGAAGAGTGGTTGGGAACTGTCGATCTATTGCATGTTGATTTGTATGACCATGAAGCAGCCGCGCCAGTTTTGGACGACGTTGCGTTTTACAAAAATTGCCGAGCGCTGTTAAGCGATGAAGGCACCATGACGGTCAATTTGTTTGGGCGCACATCGAGCTATGAAAAGAGCTTGGCCCAAATGGCCGAAGCCTTCGGTCAAGATGCCTTGTGGGCTTTTAAGCCTACCCGCGAGGGAAACACAGTGGTCATGGCCCAACGCATTGCAAGCCGTCCCAAAAGAGACCAATTGCTAGTCCAAGCAGAGGCCGTAGAGAACAGATTTGGACTGCCCGCCACGAAATGGTTAAAGGTTTTTAAACCTTTGGTGACGTAATTTAGGGTTCAAATGGCTGAAAACTTAGGGTAAACCCAAAAGTTTTTATTGTTTTTCACAACGGGTAGGTGAAACCCACATTCAAATGGGGTGTGTTTGGGCACAAAATCCGCCATCCCAAACTTTTTGGAGGAGTGTTCCTGTGAAAATCAAAAGTCAAAAAGACTTTTTCTCCGGACTTTTGTACACCTTGGTTGGTGCTGCATTTGCTTACGGGGCTACAAGCTACAACATCGGAACTGGTGCCCGCATGGGTCCCGGTTATTTCCCACTTTTGTTGGGCTCCATTTTGGCCGTCATTGGCGCCATCATCTTGTTCAAATCCTTGGTAGTTGAAACACCCACTGGCGATCAAGTTGGCTCATGGGCTTGGAAGCCTTTGTTTTTTGTCATTGCAGGCAACTTGCTGTTCGGTATTTTGTTGGGCGGCCTGCCAAGCATCAAATTTCCAGCCATGGGCCTCATCGTTGCCATTTACGGTACCACCCTGATCGTTAGCATGGCGGGTGACACATTCAAAATTAAAGAAGTCTTGATTTTGGCAACCATCTTGTCAGTCATGAGCTACCTTGCCTTCATCTTGCTGCTCAAATTACAGTTCCCTGTTTGGCCTACTTTCATTTCAGGTTAAGGAGTATTCCAAATGGATTTGATCAATAACTTGTCCTTGGGTTTTGGTGTTGCTTTCACCTTTCAAAACCTGATTTATGCCTTCATTGGTTGTTTGTTGGGTACGCTCATTGGTGTGTTGCCTGGCATTGGCCCTGTGGCCACCATTGCCATGCTGCTGCCCGCAACGTACGCATTGCCTCCCATTGCAGCCCTCATCATGTTGGCCGGTATTTACTATGGCGCCCAATACGGTGGCTCCACGACTGCTATTTTGGTTAACTTGCCGGGCGAGTCTTCCTCGGTTGTGACCGTCATTGACGGCTATCAAATGGCTAGAAAAGGACGGGCTGGGCCTGCCTTGGCGGCGGCTGGCATGGGTTCTTTCTTTGCCGGCTGTGTGGGCACCCTGATTCTGGCTGCGTTTGCTGCCCCGCTTACCGAGGTGGCCTTTAAATTCGGTCCTGCTGAGTATTTTTCACTCATGATCTTGGGCTTGATTGGCGCTGTTGTGTTAGCTTCTGGCTCACTTTTGAAAGCAGTTGGCATGATCGTGCTGGGTCTGTTGATGGGCTTGATAGGAACTGACGTGAATTCTGGTGTGGCGCGCTACAGCTTCGATATTCCAGAACTCACAGACGGCATTGGTTTCATTACCATTGCCATGGGTGTATTTGGTTATGGAGAAATCATTGCCAACCTCGCAAAGACTGAAGACAAACGAGAAGTGTTTACGGGCAAGGTGACAGGTCTGTTCCCCACCAAAGAAGACTTCCGCAACATGATCCCTGCGATCTTACGAGGTACTGCCCTGGGATCGATGCTGGGTATTTTGCCAGGTGGCGGTGCGCTCTTGTCTGCTTTTGCGGCCTACACCATCGAGAAGAAAACCAAGCTGCGTCCTGGTGAAGTGCCCTTCGGTCAAGGCAACATTCGCGGTGTTGCTGCGCCAGAATCGGCCAACAACGCAGGCTCACAAACCTCCTTCATTCCATTGCTCACATTGGGTATTCCACCCAATGCCGTGATGGCCTTGATGGTCGGTGCCATGACCATTCACAACATTCAGCCTGGCCCTCAAGTGATGACCAGCAACCCAGAGTTGTTTTGGGGTCTGATTGCCTCGATGTGGATTGGCAATGCCATGCTGATCATCTTGAACCTGCCGCTCATTGGCATCTGGATCAAATTGCTCACTGTGCCTTACCGATGGTTGTTCCCAGCCATTATTTTGTTCTGCGCCATTGGTGTCTACTCCACCAACAACAACACTTTCGACATCTGGATGGTGGGTGCGTTTGGTGTCATTGGTTATACCTTCATCAAACTGGGCATGGAGCCTGCGCCCTTGCTGCTGGGCTTCATCTTAGGCCCCATGATGGAAGAGAACCTACGCCGCGCACTGCTGCTGTCTCGCGGTGACTGGTCGGTGTTTGTGACACGTGGTTTGTCAGCCAGTCTGCTGGCCGCCGCCGCTGTGTTGCTCATCATCGTGCTTTTGCCTTCTGTGAAGTCCAAGCGCGAGGAAGCCTTCGTCGAAGACTGATTCAAAAGCATTGACTGGCTAAAACGGCGCCTTCGGGTGCCGTTTTTTTGTCTTGTCGCCCCTCTCATGGACCGATGTGACTTGAGGTCACAAATTTCCTGACACAATTAGTCTTTCAACCCAAAATACCTGACCCCAAAATTCACCCCGTAAGATTTATTTGGACATGACCATGAGCTTTGATTTCAGCACCCCTTACTCGTCTGCGCGCCTTCCCTTGTTTGCGCGAAACATTGTGTCCACCTCGCACCCGCTGGCTGCCCAAGCCGGTTTACGCATGATGCTCAAAGGTGGCAATGCAGTGGATGCAGCCATTGCGGCTGCCGCTGCCATGACCATCACAGAGCCCGTCAGCAACGGTTTAGGTTCTGATGCGTTTTGTATTTTGTGGGACGGCAAAAAACTGCACGGCCTGAATGCATCTGGACCTGCACCTCAGGCCTGGACCCCAGAGTATTTCCACAAAAAATACGGCCACGATGCTGTCAACCCACCCAAGCGCGGCTGGGACTCTGTCACGGTTCCAGGCGCAGTGGGCGCATGGGCTGCCATGAGTGAAAAATTTGGCAAACTGCCTTTTGCCGATCTGATGGAGCCTGCCATTGAAATTGCCGAGCGCGGTTATCTGATTCCTGTGGTGGTGCAACAAAAATGGGATGCGGCTACGCCATTGCTGCAGTCCTTGCCTGGCTTTACCGAAAGCTTTTTGCCATGGGGCCGTGCGCCGAATGTTGGTGAGTTGTTCCAATTCAAAGCGGCAGCCAGAGGCTTGCGTGCCATTGCCGAAACCAAGGGACGGGCTTTTTATGAAGGCGAAATTGCAGAAGCGCTGGTGCGCTTTTCTACGCAGCATGGTGGTGCCTTGTCCCTGCAAGATTTAGCGGCCTATCGACCTGAATGGGTTGAGCCCATTGCGCAAAACTACCGCGGCTACACCTTGCACGAAATTCCGCCAAATGGCCAAGGCATTGCGGCCCTCATCGCTTTGGGCATTTTGGAAAACTTCGACATTGCCAGCATGAAAGTTGACGGCATCGATTCTCAACATTTGCAAATTGAAGCCATGAAGTTGGCCTTTGCTGACGTGTACCGCTATGTGGCCGATCCACGCTACATGGAAGTCACACCGGCTCAAATGCTTGACCCTGCTTACTTGAAGAGCCGCGCCAAACTCATTGACATGAAGAAGGCGCAAGATTTCAAAGCGGGTAATCCTGTGAAGGGCGGCACCATTTACCTCACGGCCGCTGATGAAAACGGCATGATGGTGAGCTTCATTCAAAGCAATTACATGGGCTTTGGATCGGGTGTGGTTGAACCTACTTTTGGCGTCAGCTTGCAAAACAGAGGCTTTGGCTTCAGCACCGATTTGAAGGGTGCCAATGCGGCCAATCTGGTCGCGCCTGGAAAGAAACCTTTCCAAACCATCATTCCTGCCTTCTTAACTCAAAATGGCCAACCCGTTATGAGTTATGGCGTGATGGGGGGCAACATGCAGCCTCAAGGCCATATGCAGACCTTGGTGCGCATGCTTGATTACGGTCAAAACCCGCAAACAGCTTGTGATGCTCCGCGCTGGCGCTACAACGCGGGCATGTCCATCAATGCCGAATCCAACATGGATCGCAACACGGTTCAAGGTCTGAACGATTTGGGACACGAACTTGAATTGATCAATGACTCCTACCAAGACTTTGGTGCGGGTCAATTCATTTGGCGCATGGGTGATCCCAAAGTGCAGGGCTACATTGCGGCCTCCGATCCAAGGCGTGATGGCCAGGCGGTTGGCTTTTGAAACAAACCCCAGCTTCGAATTTCTCGTCGGGTTTGTTGTTGGCAGCCGCGGGCTCGATCGCATTCAGCGGCAAAGCGATCATTGTCAAGCTTGCGTACCTCCATGGTGTCGATGCCATCACCTTGGTGATGTTGCGCATGCTTTTCGCGCTGCCTTTTTTCATCGCCATGGCTTGGTGGGCAGGCCGCGACCAAGCACAGCTGACGCGCACTGATTGGTTGGGTGTTTTAGGGCTTGGTTTTCTTGGATACTACCTTTCGAGCTTTCTCGATTTCTTAGGCTTGCAGTACATCAGCGCTTCCTTTGAACGCCTAATTTTGTACCTCAATCCCACCTTGGTATTGGTTTTGGGTTGGGTGCTTTACAAGCGCAAAATCACGTACCGTCAAGGCATGGCCATGGCCGTCAGTTACAGCGGTGTGTTGTTGGTGTTTGGCCATGAAGTCTCCTTGGTGGGTGACAACATTGGATTAGGTGCCATTTTGGTTTTTGGCAGCGCCATCACCTATGCCATTTACCTCACGTACAGCGGAGAACTTGTGCAGCGCTTGGGTTCATTGCGCTTGGCTGGCTTGGCCACCACGGTGGCCTGTTTTTTTTGCATTCTTCAGTTTGCGCTGCTCAAGCCGGTGGCTGCATTGAATGTGGTGCCTGAAGTCATTTGGCTGTCCATGTTGAATGCAACAGTCTGTACTGTTTTGCCGGTGCTCTTGATCATGATGGCCATTGAACGCATTGGGCCTGGCTTAACTTCGCAAATCGGCATGATTGGCCCTTTGTCCACATTGACCATGGGCGCATTCTTTTTGAACGAAACTTTCAATCTTTGGATTTTGATGGGCACAGTTTTGGTTCTGGGCGGCGTGTTCTGGGTGACCAAAGCACCCAAAGTTGTTGAATGAATTTGACCTCAGTGGTCTAACTTTTTTGAAGGAGTCATCATGGATTTAGGAATTCAAGGCAAGTGGGCTTTGGTGGGCGGCGCCAGCAAGGGCTTAGGCTGGGGCTGCGCACGTGCACTGGCCTTAGAGGGTGTCAACGTTGTCATGGTGGCGCGTGGTGCTGATGTTTTAAACCAAGCCGTAGCAGATTTGCAAAAAGAAGCGCCTGGCGTGAAGTTGCTGCCCGTGGCGGCTGACATCACCACGGAAGCTGGCCGAGCCGCTTTATTTGCAGTGCCTGGTGGCCCTGGCAAAGACTTTGACATTGTGGTGACCAATGCGGGCGGACCGCCTCCCGGCGATTTTCGCAGTTGGGACCGCGAGGCTTGGATCAAAGCCTTAGACGCCAACATGCTGACGCCCATTGAGCTGATCAAGGCCACTGTGGATGGCATGGCGGCAAGGGGCTTTGGCCGCATTGTGAACATCACCTCCAGCTCCGTCAAATCGCCCATTGACATTCTGGGCTTGTCGAATGGTGCACGAAGTGGCTTGACGGGTTTTGTGGCCGGTGTTGCACGCACCAAAATTGCAGCGCAAGGCGTCACCATCAATAACATCTTGCCTGGTAAATTTGACACCGATCGAATTCGTGCCAATGTCGAAGTCACTGCGCAAAAAATGGGCAAGTCGGTGGCAGAAATTCGTGCACTGCAACAATCTCAGGTGCCGGCAGGCCGTTACGGCACACCGCAAGAATTTGGATCGCTGTGTGCGTACATTTGCAGCCAACAAGCGTCTTACATCACAGGCCAAAACTTCTTGACCGACGGTGGTGCCTACCCAGGTACTTATTGACGCTTCGCAAGCTGCATGCGCCTCGCACGCTGGCCTCAATTGGGAGTCAATTGGCGCGCCGTGAGGACACCAGAATGCCACTCACAATGAGGCCAAAAGCCGCAAGGTGATAGATCTGGGGCAGGTCGCCTAAGAACACAGAAGACATGATGGCGGCAAACAGCGGTGTGAGGTTGGCAAAGAAGCCTGCCACCGCTGGTCCAGCAGTTTGCACACCCAAACCCCAGCATCTGTAGGCTAACACCGCAGGGCCGATGGCTACAAAAGCAAGCGCTGCATAAAGGGGCAGGCCCCAAGTGATGTGTGCATCTGTTAAGGCCCATTCCGCCCCTGAAAACATGCCCGCCCACCCTAGGCCAAATATGACCTGTGCCATCAGGAATGCGGCCCAATTGTTTCGAATTTCGTCGGGTTCGTTGCGCTGTGTTAAGAGCCAGCTGTAAATGGCCCAGCAGGCAGTGGCCAGCAAAATATAAATGTCGCCCACCACGAAGCTGACCTGCAGCAGTTGCTCTGCATCACCGCGCGATAAAACCACCAACACCCCCGCAATGGAGAGCCCTGCGCCCAGCCACTGTGCACGCCGCACAGGCGTCTTAAAAAACAAGGCGCCGATGGCCAGCATGAACACGGGGGTGCTGGCCGCCACCAAGGTCACGTTGAGTGGGGTGGAGGTTTGCAATGCCAAATACTGCAGCGCGTTGTAGCAACCCACGCCTAACAAACTCAGCAGAGCAAACCTGCGCCAGTACGGCCAGAGCGGGCTGCTGGGTTTGAGCAAATGCCAAGCTAGGGGAAGAAGGATGAAAAAAGCAATCGCCCAACGCAAAAAATTGAGGGTGATGGGCGGTACCAAGTCGCTTACCAATCGGCCCACTACGGCGTTGCCGGCCCAAAGCAGTGGCGGAACGGTGAGCATGAGAGCAGTGCCAACAGAGAGTTTTTGTGTCATGCCCGTGACTTTAACGGCAACGCAAGGACTGTGTTGTCACGCAGGGTCATTCGATTCGTGGCAAAGTAGCGGACAAAGTGATTTTGGCTTCAACACAAATCACACCACAATTTTCATTCAATCAGGAGAATCGCATGAGCTTAGCTGTCCAAATCGACCAAAACGGTGGCCCAGAACAACTCAAATTGGTTGACGTTAAAGTCGGCCAACCCGGCCCTGGCGAAATTCGCATTCGCCACAAAGCCATTGGCTTGAACTTCATCGACGTTTACCAACGCAGCGGTTT
Organism: Limnohabitans sp.; assembly: GCA_021300495.1. Lineage (GTDB taxonomy): Bacteria > Pseudomonadota > Gammaproteobacteria > Burkholderiales > Burkholderiaceae_C > Limnohabitans_A. The sequence goes on from JAJTDK010000006.1 coordinate 13,711, forward strand.
GTACGCCTTGCCCATGCCTTTGAAGTTGGGCATGGAAGCTTCGGGCATTGTTGAGGCCGTGGGCGAAGGCGTCACGCACCTCAAGGTGGGCGACCGTGCAGCCTATGCCAGCCAACCCCCAGGCAGTTATTGCGAAGAGCGCGTCATGCCCGCCAAGTGCGTTTGTAAATTGCCAGACGATATTTCTTTTGAAACTGGCGCCGCCATGATGCTCAAGGGACTTACCGCACAGTACTTGCTTTTGAAAACACGTCCCGTTGAAGGCTTGCAAGCCGGCGATCATGTGTTGTTCCATGCTGCAGCGGGTGGTGTGGGCCTGATTGCTTGTCAATGGGGCAAGGCTTTGGGTTTTCGCATGATTGGCACAGCAGGCTCTGACGCCAAATGCCAATTGGCAATTGCCAATGGCGCTGAGCATTGCATCAATTACAGCTCTGAAGACTTCTTGGCGCGCGTGAAAGAAATCACGGGTGGAAAAGGTTTGAAAGTGGTTTACGACTCTGTAGGCAAAGACACTTGGGAAAAATCGCTCGATTGCTTGCGTCCTTTTGGGTTGATGGCGACTTTCGGCAATGCCTCTGGTGCAGTGCCGCCATTTGCACCGGGGGTTTTGGGTGTCAAAGGTTCTTTGTATGTCACGCGACAAACCTTGTTCAGTCACATCACCACGCGCGAAAGCACGCAAGCCATGGCCGACGATTTGTTTGCCGTGGTGCAAAGTGGCAAGGTGAAAATTCACATTGATCAAACCTTCCCTTTGGCACAAGTGCAAGAAGCACACCGTGCGCTGGAAGCCCGCAAAACAACGGGTTGCACCATCCTCACTTTGTAATTACCAGCTTTGCAAAATCAAAGGCACCCTCGGGTGCCTTTTTCAATGTAACTTAGCTCAGCGGATGTAGCAATGTCAACGAGCCCGTCGAACACGCAGCAGTTCGTCCAAGATCAGCAGGCATGCACCCATCGTGATGGCACTGTCGGCCACATTGAAAGCAGGGAAGTGCCAAGTACCGTAGTAGAAGTCTAGAAAATCTATGACGTGGCTGTAAAGCACACGGTCGACCACATTGCCAACGGCCCCACCCAACAGCAGAGACAAGGCCAAGCAAAACAACGTTTGACCGGCATGCATGCGCAACAAATAAACCATGACCAATGCAGCGACAGTCCCTAGTCCTGTAAAGAACCAACGCTGCCAACCGCCTGCATCGGCCAAGAAAGAAAACGCAGCACCTGCGTTGTGCACGCGGACCAAATTAAAGAAGGAAGTGATGGGCAAAGATTCGCCCAACTGGAAAGCACCCACGATGGCAATTTTGGTAAGCTGGTCCAGCAAAAAAATGACCAGCGCAACGCCCAACCAGAGCCAAACGCCCGCCCCTGATTTGAATGCGCTTTTACTTTTAGCCATATTGCTGGAGGTTTGCGCCTGCTGGCTTAAGCAAATAAACGCTTCTCACCCGAGCCATGCAGGTTGCTGTCACAACGTCCGCACAGTGTGGGATGTGCGGGGTTCACGCCCACATCGGGCGAGTAATGCCAGCAGCGGTCGCACTTGGTGTCTTGGCTGACAGAAACCTTGGCGACCAATTCGGAACCTTCTTCCAGGTTGAGTTGCGACGTGATGAATACAAACTTCAAGTCATTTCCCAAACTGGCCAACAAGGCATGGTCTTCAGGTCCAACTTGCAAGTTGACAGAAGCTTGCAATGAAGCGCCCACTTGGCCATCGGCGCGCAAGGCTTCAATGTCTTTGTTCACTTGATCGCGAATTTCGCGAATGCGTGACCACTTGGCCAGCAGCGCTTCATTGGGTGTACCCAAGTCGCTGAAGGTTTCCATGAAGATCGATTCAGAACTGCCAAAGCTTTGCCACGCTTCTTCGGCGGTAAAACTTAAGAACGGCGCCATCAAGCGCAGCATGGCATGTGTGATGCGGTACAGGACTGTTTGAGCAGATCGGCGCGCCAAGGATTTCGGAGCACTGGTGTAGAGGCGGTCTTTCAACACGTCTAAGTAGAATGCGCCCAAATCTTCCGAGCAATAGATTTGTAATTTGGACACCACCGGGTGGAATTCATAGGCCTTGAAGTGCACCAAAATATCGGCTTGCAATTGAGCTGCGCGGCTCAATGCAAAGCGATCAATTTCCAACAAATCGGCATCGGCTACGGCGTCTTTGGCAGGATCGAAGTCGCTGACGTTGGCCAACAAGAAGCGCATGGTGTTGCGAATTCGGCGATAGGCATCGACCACGCGCGCCAAAATTTTGTCGTCGATGTTGAGATCGCCGGAATAGTCGGTAGAGGCCACCCACAAGCGCACAATTTCTGCGCCCATCTTGTCGCTGATCTCTTGAGGCGCCATCACATTGCCCAAGCTCTTGCTCATCTTGCGGCCTTGACCGTCGGTGGCAAAACCGTGTGTGAGCAAACCGCGGTAAGGCGCACGATCGTAGAGCGCACAGCCCAACAACAGAGAGCTGTGGAACCATCCTCGGTGTTGGTCGTGGCCTTCTAAGTACAAGTCTGCTTCAGGGCCAACGTCGTGGAAGGGTGCGCGATCGTATGCCGCTTTGTGGCTGCCGCGAAGAACGTGTTGGAAGGTAGAGCCCGAGTCAAACCACACTTCTAAGATGTCGGTGCTCTTGGTGTAGCTAGGGGCATCGACCGAACCTAAAATTTCTTCTGCTGTGGCACGGCTCCAAGCTTCAATGCCGCCTTTTTCAACGATGTCGGCCGCTTGGTCCAAAATTTCCATGGTGCGGGGATGCAACTCGCCAGAGTCTTTGTGCAAGAAGAAGGGCACGGGAACGCCCCAACTGCGCTGACGCGAAATGCACCAGTCAGGCCGGTAGGCAATCATGTCGCGCAAACGGGTCTTGCCGTTTTCGGGATAGAAATTGGTTTGGTCGATGGCATCTAGTGCCAACTGACGCAAGGTTTTGGGTGCTTTGTCTTTGGTGAAAACGCCAGAGCCTTCGTCCATGCGCACAAACCACTGCGCTGCCGCTCGGTAAATGACAGGTGTTTTGTGGCGCCAGCAATGTGGGTAGCTGTGCGTGATGCCGTAGGTGGCCATTAGGCGATTGCTTTCGCCCAGCACTTCAATGATGCGGGGGCAAGCTTTCCAAATGTTCATGCCGCCAAACAAAGGCAAGTCTTCTGCATAGCTACCGTTGCCTTGAACAGGGTTCAAGATGTCGTCATAGGCCAGACCATTGGCCACGCAAGAATTAAAGTCATCGACACCATAAGCGGGTGAAGAGTGAACGATGCCCGTGCCATCTTGCGCACTGACGTACTCGGCCACATAGACTGGCGAGAAGCGTTTGTAGCCTTCGTGAACATCGTACAAGGGGTGTTTGAAATTCAAGCCGCCCAGTTTGTCGCCGGTGGTGGTGGCCACCACTTGGCCTTCTAACTTGTAGCGCTCCAAACATTTTTCGACCAAAGACTCGGCCAAGACCAAGAGGCCTTTGTCGGTGTTGACCAAGGCGTAAACCAATTCGGGGTTGACATTCAATGCTTGGTTGGCAGGCAAGGTCCAAGCGGTGGTCGTCCAAATGACCGCGAAGGCCGATTTGGACGAGTCGGGCAGGGCGCTAAGGCCAAACGCCTTGGCCAGTGCTGCGTTGTCGGCCGCTTCAAAGGCAACATCCAGGGTGTCGCTTTTTTTGTCGGCGTATTCAATTTCAAATTCGGCCAAGGATGAGCCACAGTCGAAACACCAGTAAACAGGCTTCAAGCCGCGGTACACAAAGCCACGTTCAATGACGCGTTTGAAAGCGCGAATTTCGCCGGCTTCGTTGGCAAAATCCATGGTGCGATAAGGACGCTCCCAATCTCCCAACACGCCCAAGCGTTTGAAGTCTTCGCGCTGCTGATCAATTTGCTCGGAGGCAAAGGCGCGGCTCTTGGCCTGCATGTCGTCGCGACTCAGTTTGCGGCCATGCAATTTTTCAATGGCGTTTTCAATGGGCAAGCCGTGGCAGTCCCAGCCGGGAATGTATTGCGCGTCAAAGCCCGCCAATTGCTTGGACTTGACGATCATGTCTTTGAGCACTTTGTTCAGGGCGTGACCAATGTGCAATTTGCCATTGGCATACGGCGGTCCATCGTGCAAAACAAACAAGGGGGCGCCTTGGCGGGCAAGACGCAGTTTTTTGTACAGGCCTTGATCGCTCCAAGCTTTGGCCCAAGCAGGCTCACGTTTAGGCAAATCGCCGCGCATTGCAAACGCGGTGTCGGGCATGTTCAGAGTGGCACGGTAATTTGTTTTTTGTTCGGACATTGTTCAAAGCGTCATGGTGTGGGGACTTGCAAAGTCGCATTTCTAGCGGCGAAAAATGCACGCGCATCGTCACAGTCCTTGGCAATGCCCAAAGTAAGGGCTTCCAAGCTGTCGTACTTGAGTTCGTCGTGTAATTTGTGCAGCAAGTCAACTCGGATGATTTTACTGTAGCCACCTTCAACCCCAAGCTGGCTTGGCCAGTCTAAGCAATGGGTCTCTAAAAGTACGCGGCCACCATTGACATCGTTGGGGTCTAAAGAGGGGCGAATGCCCAAATTGGCGACCCCTGGCAAGGCTTGTGGGCCTAAGCCATGAACTTCCACATTGAAAATACCGCTGGCTGCGGGTTGCCGGTGGCTAAATCGCAAATTGAGGGTCCTGAAGCCGTCCTGAGCGCCTTCATGAGAGGCGCCTAGGCCGCGCCCTAGCTTCCTGCCATGCACCACATGGCCGCTGATGCTGTAGGGCCGTCCCAAAAGACGGGTGACGCCGTGCATATCGCCTTTGGCTAGGGCTTCTCTGACGGCAGAGCTTGAAACTCTGAGGCCATGCACTTCGTAGCTGTTCATCCGGGCCACATCAAAACCCAGGCGCTGACCCGCGGCATCCAGCATGCTGTAGTCGCCGGCCCGCTTGGCGCCAAAGCGAAAATCATCACCCACCAGCAAATATTTAACACCCAGACCCTTGACCAAAACAGACTGAATGAAGTCCTCTGGTGTTTGACTTGCCAAGCGTGCGTCAAAGGGCAGTACCACCACTTGGTCAATGCCGCAGCGATCGAGTTCTAGCAGTTTGTCGCGCAGGTTTGCAATTCGTGCAGGTGCTAATTCGGGTTTGTTGTGCAGCTTGGCAAAAAAATCTCTGGGGTGAGGCTCGAAGGTCATCACACAACTGGGTACCCCGCGGTGCGCAGCTTCGTTTTTCAAGAGCGCGAGCATGGCTTGGTGGCCGCGGTGGACACCGTCAAAGTTACCGATCGTCAAGGCGCATTGATGGGCCCTGTCTGGGTGGTTGAATCCGCGAAATACCTTCATGCTGCTTGCGTCATAAAAATGAATTGATTACAGGGTATATTGTGACTGACCAGAAAGACTGGCCTGTTCTCGTTTCATGTCATGGTTTTACCGTTGAATGGAGTCGCTTGTGAAGGTCTTGAAATTGTCTGCCCAAGGGCTTCCGCAGTCTTGGATTACTTTGGAACAAGCTGTGGTCTATTACGCAGCCGAAGATGTCCGCTGGGAAGCGGGTCAAGAAATTGCTGTTTTTCACGGTGGCCACAATGCCATCACGGGCGAGCAGTCCATCATCAAGGTCAACAGCATCATTGGCACCCGCGGCGTTCATGGCATCAACCCTTTCGAACTTCGCCCCGGCCTGACCAATGGCAAATTGTTCATTCGAGATCGCAATGTGTGTGCTTATTGCGGCCAGCGGTTTCATGAAACAGAGCTCACCCGCGAGCACATCGTGCCCTTTGCACAAAATGGCATCGACAATTGGATGAATGTGGTCACGGCGTGTCGCTCATGCAACCATCGCAAAAGCAGCAGGACACCTGAGCAAGCAGGCATGCCATTGCTCTACGCCCCTTACGTGCCCAGCCTGTGGGAAGATTTCATTTTGCGAAACCGCAGAATCTTGACCGATCAAATGGCTTTTTTGATGGCACATGTGCCTCAAAATTCCAGATTGATCGATTAGATCTTTAGCTTCCCTTAAGCGAAAACGCCAGCTGTTTCTTGCATACTGGCAGACACTTCCCCCAAGTGGTGCAGGGTGTCGCCGAAAGTCATTTCAAGCTGCGTCAATTTCTTGAAGTAGTGGCTCACAATGTACTCGTCAGTCACGCCAATACCACCATGCAATTGCACAGATTGTTGTCCCACATAGCGCATGGAATTGCCCAATTGGTATTTGGCACGGGCCATGGCTTGGTGGCGCTCAGATGCAGGTGTATTCAGCTTCAAGCTGGCGTAATAGCTCATTGAGCGGCCCAACTCCAATTGCATTTTCATATCGGCCACGCGGTGACGCAGGGCCTGGAAGGTGGCAATGGTGGTGTTGAACTGCTTGCGGGTGTTCATGTAGTCCACGGTGATGGCCATGGTTTTGTCCATCACGCCGACGCCTTCAGCGCAGGCACACGCAATGCCAATGTCCACGGCGTGGCTCAATGCGGTTTGGCCATCGAGGGTTAGCAAACTTGCGGGGCTTTGATTGAGTTGGAGTTCGGCAGCGCGGCCACCGTCTTGGGTACCGTAGCCCGACGTGGTGCAGCCCTTGGCTTCTTTGGCCACCAAGAACAAAGCCAGCTTGCCGGATGCCATGGCTGGCACTAAAAAGGCATCTGCATGGTCACCCACGGCCACCATGCTTTTGGTGCCGGTAATGTGCCATTGACCATCTTGTTGCTGTGCTTGCGCATCGCATTTGTGGGTGTTGTAACGTGATTTGCGTTCTTGGTGAGCCAACACCACAATGGCTTCGCCGCCTGCAATTTTGGGCAGCCATGCGGCCTTCAAAGCATCGGGTGCATAGCCTTCTAAAACGGCGCCAGCAATGAAAGCATGCTGTATGGGTTCGAGCACAATGCCGCGGCCCAATTCTTCCATCACCACCATGCCTTCAACGGGCCCCATGCCCATACCGCCTTGATCTTCGCTGACATACAGGCCGCACAGGCCCAGCTCTGCCAGCTCGGTATAGGCGGCGCGGTCAAAGCCGCCCGCATGCGTAATTTCGCGGCGGCGGTCAAAGGTGTAGCCCTTGTCGACCCATTTGCGAACAGCGTCGCGCAATTGTTCTTGATCGTCTGAAAAATCGAAATCCATGATGTGTCCTTTAGGGGTTAAGTCATTAACCCAAAACTACCTGAGCCACGATGTTGCGCTGCACTTCATTGCTGCCGCCGTAGATCGTGGTTTTGCGCATGTTGAAATAGTTGGCTGCAAGCGGTGCGTTGGAAACTTCGTGTCCGGGAAAGTCGCCTTGCCAACCTGCATCCATGGCTTCGAAGATGAAGGGCAGGCTGAAGGGGCCGGCAGCCAGCATCATGAGTTCGGTGTAACGCTGTTGAATTTCGCTGCCCTTGATTTTCAAAAGGCCTGCAATGTCGAGTGAGTTTTTGCCAGACTTTTCTGCCGACAAAACACGCAAGACCAACATCTCCAAAGCAACGATGTCCACTTCCAGCTTAGAAATTTCATCGCGAAAACGCATGTCTTCGTAAACACCTTCGGTTTTGGCAATGCGCTTGAGACGCTCGAGTTCGCGTTTGGCACGGTTCACGTCGGCAATGTTGGTGCGCTCGTGTGCCAACAAATGCTTGGCGTAATTCCAACCTTTGTTTTCTTCACCCACCAGGTTTTCTGCGGGCACTTCCACATTGTCAAACCACACTTCATTGACTTCGCATTCGCCATCAAGCAACTTGATGGGACGTACCGTAATGCCGGGCGTCTTCATGTCGATCAGCAAAAAGGAGATGCCTGTTTGTGGTTTGCCTTCGTTGCTGGTGCGCACCAAGCAGAAAATCCATTCGCCGTATTGGCCCAAGGTGGTCCAGGTTTTTTGGCCATTGACAATGTACTTGTTGCCCACGCGTTCAGCACGGGTTTTGAGAGACGCCAAGTCAGAGCCTGAACCCGGCTCGCTGTAGCCTTGGCTCCACCACACGTCACCGCTGGCGATACCCGGTAAGAAACGCTTTTGTTGTTCAGCATTGCCAAAAGCCATGATCACAGGCGCCACCATGACGGGGCCGAAAGGCACCACGCGCGGGGCACCGGCCAATGCGCATTCTTCTTCGAACAAATGCTTTTGCACAGCTGTCCACCCAGGTCCGCCAAACTCTTCAGGCCAGCCCCAACCGAGCCAACCTTTCTTGCCCAAAATTTTGGCCCAACGCTGTAGGTCGTCACGCGAGAGACGCATGGCGCTGTGAACTTTTTGCGAAATTTCGGAAGGTAAGTTTGCTTTTACCCAAGCGCGAATTTCTTCGCGAAATGCGAGTTCTTCGGGAGTGAATGCCAAATCCATGAGGTGTGTCTCCGGTCAATGCCAGTAAAAAAGAGGGAAAGAGCGTTTTTAGCACGACCGTGCGCAAATCCGGTGTCTTGGCTGCGACAAAATGCAATTTAGATACCCGCTGCAGGGATAATACGGAGTCTTGCTTGACGGTTCATTTGTGAAAAACATTGTTATTTTGATTTCTGGCGCTGGGTCCAACATGGCAGCCATTGTGAAAACCGCGCATGAAGAGGCTTGGTCCAAGAAATGGGGCGTGAAGGTGGCCGCTGTGATCAGCAACAAGCCTGAAGCGTCAGGCCTCACTTGGTTGCAAGATCGCTCTGAATTTGCCAACATCAAAACTCAAACCCTAGACCACACGCTGTTTGACTCTAGGGAGGCTTTTGACCAATCCCTGATGGTGAAAATTGATGCGCATGATCCCGCTTTGGTCGTGCTGGCGGGTTTCATGCGAATTTTGACGCCTGCTTTCGTGGCGCACTATCAAGGCCGCCTGCTCAACATTCACCCCTCACTGTTACCCGCATTTGCCGGATTGAACACGCACCAGCGCGCCATTGATGCGGGTTCCAAGTTTGCTGGCGCCACAGTTCACCAAGTTTCTGTCGAGGTGGATCAAGGGCAAATTTTGGCCCAAGCCGTGGTGCCTGTTCTTGAGGGTGACACGGCCGAAACGCTGGCCGCCAGAGTGCTCACGCAAGAGCACCTTATTTTTCCTGCCGCTGTGGCAGCGTTTTTCAAGACTCCGGCAGTTCCTCGCCCAACCAAGTAAAACGCGGTTGAATCACGCCCTTGATGTCCACCGTTTCATTGAACATGGCGGCGGGCCTGACCCACAGGCCTTGCTCGCCGTAAAGCGCTTTGTACAAAGTCATAGGCTCAAGAGACTCACTGTGCCTCACGGTGCCTAACACTTGGTACAGCAAATTTTTGTAGTGACGGTAGTAGCCAGGTCGGGTGATGATCAGTGGCGGTAAGGTTTCTTCTTGCATGAAATCGCTCTTGCGTGTTGTGCGGTGGGACAATAGAGCTTATGCATCCAAAAGCCCTGTTAGACGCCTGCGCCGAATTGGTCAGGCTGACCCTCCAATTTAACCATCCCGCTGATGCGGTGGTTTCTCGTTTTTTCCGTGACAACCGCAATTTGGGTCCGCGAGAGCGGGCCACCCTGTCTGAAACGGTTTTTCAAGTTTTGCGACAAAAACTCTTGTTTGAGCACATGGCCCGGTCTGGCAGCGGTGCCAAAGAAAAACGCTTGGCCATTTTGGGTTTTGCGGGCCCCAGAGATTTCGTCAAAAGCGCCTTGAACGACACCGAAAAAAAATGGCTCGACATGTGCGACAGCATTCAGCCATCAGACTTGATGTCGCAGCACATTCACAATTTGCCCGATTGGTTGGCGCAGCCCCTCAAAGAGCAACTGGGCGATGAGTTTGGTGCCTTGGCCAAGAGCTTGCAGCAATCGGGTAGCTTGGATTTGCGTGTCAACGACTTGAACGAAAAACGCGCTGAAGTGCAGAAAGAATTAACCGCGGCAGGCATTGTTTGCGAGCTCACTCCTTATTCGCCTTGGGGTCTGCGTTTGCAAGGCAAACCGTCTTTGGCCAAGGTCAAAGCCTTTGAGCGCGGTGCGGTTGAAGTGCAAGACGAAGGATCGCAGTTGCTGGCGCTGCTGCTGGATGCGCACCGCGGTGAAATGGTGGTGGATTTTTGTGCAGGAGCGGGCGGCAAAACTTTGGCCATTGGCGCCGCCATGCGCAACACAGGGCGCTTGTATGCCATGGACACCTCAGCTCACCGTTTAGATGCTTTGAAGCCCCGTTTGGCGCGCAGCCAGTTGTCCAACGTGCATCCTGCGGCTATTGCGCATGAGCGCGATGACCGTGTGAAGCGCTTGGCCGGCAAGATTGATCGGGTTTTGGTGGATGCGCCTTGCTCTGGGCTGGGCACCCTTAGGCGCAATCCAGATTTGAAATGGCGCCAAAAGCCTGAAGGCATTGCCGAAGTCACGGCAACTCAAACTGCTATTTTGGAAAGTGCAGCGCGTTTGTTGAAGCCGGGTGGCCGTTTGGTCTATGCCACCTGCAGCATGCTGCCGCAAGAGAACGAAGAGATCGCTGAAGCGTTTTCTAAGGCGCATCCCGATTTTGCAGTTTTGCCTGTGGCCGAAGAACTGACACGCTTGAAAGTGGCCAATGCCGACAAGCTGTGCAATGGCCAATTTTTACGCCTGTGGCCCCATAGGCATGGCACAGACGGTTTCTTTGCCGCTATTTGGATTCGAAAGTGAATCCTAAAGCGCTAACTTTGGTGCTTGCTTGTTGAAATCACTGTCAATTTGAATTCGAAAATCTTAAAATATTAGGATAGCCTTTACGGGCACCTCTACACAGAAAGCGATTGCATGTTGTTACTCGACTCGGCTGTATTTGACGCGGTCATTGACTGGATGGCCAACGGAATCATGGGATTTTCGGGTTGGCAAATTTTCTTTGTCATTCTGGGTCTTACCCACATCACGATTGCCAGCGTGACCATCTTCTTGCACCGCCATCAGGCTCACCGTGCCTTAGATTTGCACCCCATCGCATCGCATTTCTTCCGTTTTTGGTTGTGGATGACCACCGGTCAGGTGACCAAAGAGTGGGCCGCCATTCACCGTAAGCACCACGCCAAGTGCGAGCAAGCTGAAGACCCGCACAGCCCGCATGTGCACGGCATTCGCACGGTGTTGTTCACCGGTGCCGAGTTGTACCGCAAAGAATCTAAAAACAAAGAAACCCTCAGCCGCTATGGCCATGGCACCCCCGACGACTGGATAGAGCGCAATCTGTATTCGCGCTTTTCCTGGCAAGGTGTGGCACTGATGTTGATCATCGATGTGGCCTTGTTTGGCGCATTGGGCCTTACTGTGTGGGCCGTTCAAATGGCTTGGATTCCAATCACTGCGGCAGGCATCATCAATGGTGCTGCCCACTATTGGGGCTACCGCAACTTCGAGGCACACGACGCCAGCACCAACATCTCGCCTTGGGGCATCTTGATTGGTGGTGAAGAGCTGCACAACAACCATCACACCTACCCAACGTCTGCCAAGTTGTCGGTCAAGCCCTATGAAATTGATCTGGGCTGGGCGTACATCTGCATCTTGCAAGCTGTAGGTTTGGCCACTGTGAAAAAGACCCCGCCTGTCTTGGCCTTTGGCGAATTACGCCCTGTGGCTGATGAGAAAACTTTGGAAGCTTTGATCACCAACCGATATGCAGTCATGGCCGGTTACGCCCGTCAAATGCGCACTGTCTTCCGCCAAGAAGTGGCCAATGCCAAACTTGACGCCAGTGTTTTAAAAGTAGCCAAGCGTTGGATTCACCGCGATGGCGACAAAATACCGGCCGAAGCACGCGCCCCTTTGAGCGCCACCCTTGCAGCCTATCCCGTGCTAGACAAAATGTTGGCTATGCGCGAAGAGCTGCGCCAAATTTGGCTCAACACCTCCCACAACCGCGAACAGTTGGCGCTTGATTTACAAGCTTGGTGTAAACGCGCAGAAGAAAGCGGCATTGCTGCACTTCGCGACTTCTCCACCCAACTTCGCGCTGCTCGCGCTTGATCGATTGGGGCGGCCAATTTAAATGGGGCAAACAATTGGGGTCAGAGCAACATTAATTTCCAATCTGTTTGGGGCAGAGGCTAATGGGGGCTGACGATTTGTGGTACTCCACCATGAGGAAGCCCCCATTAGCCTCTGCCCCAAACAGATTGACCAAATTAAAGTCGATCTGACCCCAATTGTTTGCCCCATTTAAATTTCTCCAGAAACAAAAAAGCCCGCTGATGCGGGCTTTTTCTATGGCGTCAAGCTGAATTACTTCAGTTTGATTTCCTTGTACTCAACGTGCTTGCGAGCTTTTGGGTCGAACTTCATGATCGACATTTTCTCGGGCATTGTTTTCTTGTTCTTGCTGGTCGTGTAAAAGTGACCAGTTCCAGCTGTAGATTCCAGCTTGATTTTTTCGCGTCCGCCTTTGCTTGCCATGATGGTGCTCCTGTAGGGGGTTTAAGCTTGACCGCGTTCGCGCAAGTCTGCGAGAACAGCATCAATGCCATTTTTGTCGATCAGGCGCAAAGCGGCGCTGGAAACGCGCAGGCGCACCCAACGGTTTTCGCTCTCAACCCAGAAACGGCGATATTGCAGGTTCGGCAAGAACCGGCGCTTGGTTTTGTTGTTGGCGTGGGAAACATTGTTTCCGACCATGGGGCCTTTGCCCGTTACGTCGCAGACGCGTGCCATGTGGACACTCCGATACTTTTTATAAACAGCTGGTGCCAGATGAGTTTTGCGAGATCAACAAAGGCTTGCATGGATGCAAGTGAAGTGTTGTTTGCAAAACTTAAGGCGGTCCAGCCTCACCTCGCCAGAAGGGTGGCGGTAACCCATTTTGTTGGACCCCCATAGGGAGTGAACAACAAAGCCTTGGATTATAGCCAGCTTTTTGGGTCAGAGCCAAGCAAAATGGCCTAAAAAATGCCCCAAGGGCTGGCAACCAGCCCTTGGCATGTTGCAAATTCACCCCAAGGAACGGGGTATCAGGCGCCTTCTTGCTCCAAAAAGCGCTGGGCATCTAAGGCAGCCATACAGCCTGTTCCCGCACTGGTAATGGCCTGCCGGTAGACGTGATCTTGGACGTCGCCAGCCGCAAAAACACCAGGCACGCTGGTCATGGTGGCAAAGCCTTTCAGTCCGCTTTGCGTCACGATGTAGCCGTTTTCCATTTGCAATTGGTTTTGAAAAATATCGGTATTGGGCGAATGACCAATGGCAATGAAGCAGCCTTTGAGTTCTAAATCTTGCAAAGAGCCGTCTTTGGTGGACTTCAAGCGAACCCCGGTGACGCCAGTGTTGTCTCCCAAGACTTCTTCTAAAGTTTGGAAAGTTTGCAAAACAATTTTGCCAGCTGCCACTTTGTCCATCAATTTGTCGACCAAGATGGGCTCGGCTTTGAATTTGTCGCGGCGGTGAATGAGGTAGACCTTGCTGGCAATGTTGGACAGGTACAAGGCTTCTTCGACGGCGGTGTTGCCACCGCCCACCACGCAGCACACTTGCTCTTTGTAAAAGAAACCATCGCAGGTGGCGCAGCCAGAAACGCCGCGGCCCATGAAAGCCGTTTCAGAGTCAATGCCAAGGTATTTGGCGGATGCGCCCGTTGCAATGATCAAAGAATCGCAGGTGTAAACACCGCTGTCGCCCGTCAAAGTAAAGGGGCGTTTGCTGAAATCGACCTTGTTGATGTGGTCAAACACAATTTGCGTATTGAAGCGCTCGGCATGCTCCAAAAAGCGTTGCATGAGCTCAGGGCCTTGCACGCCATGCACGTCGGCAGGCCAGTTGTCCACCTCGGTGGTGGTCATCAGCTGGCCACCCTGGGCAATGCCCGTGATGAGCAAGGGCTTGAGGTTGGCGCGGGCCGCATAAACGGCTGCCGTATAGCCGGCAGGGCCTGACCCGAGAATTAAAACTTGGGCATGTTGGGTGAGAAGGGTGTTGGACATGAGGTGCAATCTGGCAGGATTGGGGTTAACGCTAAACCTCCATTGTAAGAAGCTTGTGAAACACCTGTTTTGGGGGGTCTATCGGGTAAGCTTGAGGGTCAGACCATGACTTATTCACTTCGCACCCTTACCAATCCAACCGCCAGCCCTGAAGCTGACTCACCCAGAGTGCTCAATGAGGGCGTTGGCTTGATGCGCTTCACTCAGGAAATCGTTCTTTTCTTGGGTGCTGCCGTTCTCATTTTATTGGCCTTGGCCATGTTCAGTTTCAGTCCCAAAGATCCATCTTGGTCTGGTTCAGGCCTGGGCGGCGGCGTGCACAACTGGATGGGCTTGGTCGGCTCTTGGTTGGCTGATGGCATGTATTTTTGCTTTGGCTACTCTGCGTGGTGGTTGGTGGCTATCTTGGGACGCGTGTGGCTGAATGCTTGGGCCGACTGGCTCAGAACGGACGAAACTGCGTCCAAGGCATTCGACAAAGAATCGGAATCGACTTGGAAAACTCGTTTGATTTTTTGGATCGGCTTGTTTGTCCTCATGTCTTCTAGCAGTGCGCTGGAATGGGCGCGACTGACACGTTGGGATGTCATGCTGCCTGGCACCAGTGGTGGGGCTTTAGGGTATGCCGTCGGACATTTTTCTTTGAAATGGTTGGGCTTTAATGGCTCTAGTTTGATTGAAATTGTTTGCCTCGCTCTGGGGATGGGGTGGGCCTTTGGATTTTCTTGGGGTCAAGTGTGTGAAGCATTGGGCGGCAAGATCGACGGCTTGATGCAGTCGCGTCAAGTCAAGCGCGAAATGGAAGAAGACTTGGCCATGGGCCAGCAAGCTTTGCGCGAACGCGAACAGCTTCAATCCAAATTGCCCGCAGAACCTCAACTGCACCCCTTCGGAAACGAATTTGAAGAGAAGCCTCTGTTTGCAGCGGCAGGCGTGTCCGCGCCAGTCTTCGCTGAGCCAGTTGCCCCCATGGTCATTGAATCTCCCGTGACTGCCGTCCCTCGCAGCGAGCGTGTGGTGAAAGAGCGTCAGAAGCCTTTGTTCAATGAATTGCCTGACAGCAAATTGCCGCAGGTTGATTTACTCGACAGTTTGACCTTGCGCCAAGAGGGCGTCGCGCCAGAAACGCTTGAGATGACCAGTCGCATGATTGAAAAACGCCTCAAAGATTTTGGCGTTGAAGTGCGTGTGGTGGCTGCAGCACCCGGCCCTGTCATCACGCGTTATGAAATCGAACCCGCAACAGGTGTCAAAGGATCGCAAGTGGTCAACTTGGCCAAAGACTTGGCAAGATCACTCAGCCTCATTTCCATTCGTGTGGTGGAAACCATTCCTGGCAAAAACTACATGGCCTTGGAATTGCCCAATGCCAAACGCCAATCCATCAAGCTCAGCGAAATTTTAGGATCGCAGGTTTACAACGAAGCCAAGTCCATGCTCACCATGGGCTTGGGCAAAGACATTGTGGGCAATCCGGTGGTGGTGGATCTGGCCAAAATGCCTCACGTCTTGGTGGCGGGTACCACAGGCTCTGGTAAGTCTGTGGGCATCAACGCCATGATTTTGTCTTTGCTTTACAAAGCCGAAGCGCGTGATGTTCGACTGCTCATGATCGACCCCAAAATGTTGGAGATGTCGGTGTATGAAGGCATTCCGCATTTGCTGGCACCCGTGGTGACCGACATGCGGCAAGCCGCGCATGGCCTCAATTGGTGTGTCGGCGAAATGGAGCGCCGCTATAAGCTGATGAGCAAAATGGGCGTTCGCAACTTGGCTGGTTACAACACCAAAATCGACGACGCAACCGAGCGCGAAGAATTTATCTTGAATCCCTTCAGCCTCACGCCTGATGATCCCGAACCACTGAAGCGCTTGCCGCACATCGTGGTGGTGATTGATGAGTTGGCCGACCTCATGATGGTGGTGGGTAAAAAAATTGAAGAGCTCATTGCTCGCTTGGCGCAAAAGGCGCGTGCTGCTGGCATTCACTTGATCTTGGCCACACAGCGTCCCAGTGTCGATGTGATCACTGGCTTGATCAAAGCCAATATTCCCACACGCATTGCTTTCCAAGTCTCTAGCAAAATTGACAGCCGAACCATCCTAGACCAAATGGGTGCTGAGGCTTTGCTGGGTATGGGCGACATGCTTTACATGCCTTCTGGCACTGGCTTTCCCATCCGTGTTCATGGCGCTTTTGTGAGTGACGAAGAAGTTCACCGCGTGGTGAGCTATTTGAAAACACAAGGCGAGCCTGATTACATTGAGGGCGTGCTGGAAGGTGGCACCACCGATGGCGAAGACACTGGCTATGGCGACAGTGGCGATGCTGAAAAAGATCCTATGTACGACCAAGCCGTTGAAGTGGTTTTGAAAAATCGCAAGGCCAGTATTTCTTTGGTCCAACGACATTTGAAGATTGGTTATAACCGTGCAGCACGTTTGGTGGAAGAGATGGAGAAGGCGGGCTTGGTCAGTTCTATGAGCAGCAACGGGCAGCGCGAAATTTTGGTGCCTGCGCGCGCTGAATAATCAATAAGCGTCCTTTTTCAAACTGTCTTATCAAGATGAAAGCCAAACTCCATCTGCTCTGGCTGTCCATCGCTTTGCTTTGCCTGATGCCGAGTGCATGGGCGCAAACTTCGCCTGATGCTATCGAGTCTTTGAGTCAATTTTTGAAGCACACACAAAGCGGACGTGCTCAGTTTTCGCAGGTGGTGATGGGCCCCTCTAAAGCCGATCAAGCACCTCGCAGAAAAACGTCTTCGGGTACTTTTGAATTTCAAAGACCTCAGCAATTTCGATTTACCTATCAAAAACCATTTGTGCAAGCCATGGTTTCCGATGGTCAGTGGTTGTGGCTATTTGACGCCGACTTAAACCAAGTCACCATGCGCAAACAAAACCAATTGCTGGGCCAAACGCCAGCTGCGTTCATCTCCTCGTCTGGCGATTTGAAAGCGCTGCAAGCTGAATTCAATTTGAAAGCAGAGCCAGACTCAGAAGGTTTGCAATGGGTTAGAGCCACACCCAAACAGTCCGATGGCGCCGTCCAAGTCATCCGAGTGGGCTTGAAGTTGGGTGCGGCCGGGGCCAGCACAGCCACCAATGTGCCTGTGTTGACGGTCTTGGAAATTGTGGATGGTTTAGGTCAAACATCGCGTTTGAATTTTCAGAATTTTGAAGCCAATGTGAAGTTGCCGCCAGAGACTTTTCAGTTCAAAGCACCTGCGGGCGTGCAGGTCATTCGGCCATGAACGCCAGCGTTCACTTACAGCAGCCTTTGGCAGAGCGCTTGCGTCCCAAGCATTTGGGTGAGGTCATTGGTCAGCAACATCTAATTGGTGAGGGCTTGGCCCTTCGCTTGGCATTTGAATCTGGACAGCCACACAGTTGCATTTTGTGGGGGCCGCCGGGAGTCGGCAAAACCACCATTGCTCGGCTCATGGCGGATGCATTTGATGCGCAATTTATCAGCATCAGTGCGGTGCTTGGTGGCGTCAAAGACATTCGAGAAGCGGTCGACAAAGCCGAGGCCGCATTGAATGGGCTGCAGCCGCAAAGAACCATTGTGTTTGTGGACGAAGTTCATCGTTTCAACAAAAGCCAGCAAGACGCCTTCTTGCCACATGTTGAAAGTGGCTTATTCACTTTCATTGGAGCAACCACCGAGAACCCCTCCTTTGAGGTCAACTCTGCCTTGCTTTCTAGAGCGGCTGTCTATGTTCTGCAAGCTCTCAACGAAGAAGATTTGAAACACATTGTGAAACGCGCGCATGCCATTGGTGCGGTGCCGCCATTGGCGGCAGAAGCAGAGCAACGACTCATTGCTTATGCCGATGGTGATGCACGTCGTTTGCTCAACACCCTTGAAACTTTGGCTGTCGCAGCGCAAACTGAGAAACTCGAAGCTATTTCAGATACATGGCTGATGAAAGTTTTGGGCGAGCGCATGCGCCGATACGACAAGGGCGGTGAGCAGTTTTATGACACCATCAGTGCGTTGCACAAATCTGTCAGGGGCTCAGACCCAGACGCTTCCTTGTACTGGTTCACGCGCATGTTGGATGGCGGTGCAGACCCTCGTTACATGGCCAGACGACTTATTCGCATGGCTGCAGAAGACATTGGCTTGGCCGATCCGCGCGCCCTTCGTTTGGCACTTGACGCTGCAGAAGTCTACGAGCGCTTAGGCAGTCCAGAGGGTGAGTTGGCCTTAGCAGAATGCGTCATTTATTTGGCAGTGGCAGCCAAATCGAATGCCGTCTACAAAGCCTTCAATGAAGCCAAGGCCTGGGTGAAAAAAGACGGCACACGACCTGTTCCCATGCACTTGCGCAATGCACCGACTCAGCTCATGAAAAGCTTGGATTATGGTCAGGGCTATCGTTATGCCCATGACGAAGCGGGCGGCTTTGCGGCAGGCGAAAATTACCTGCCTGAGGGCATGCCGGCGCCAGGTTTTTACCGACCTGTCAATCGTGGGTTAGAGTTAAAGATTGCAGAAAAAATGGCAAGCTTGAATGAACTGAATCAAGCAAAAGCAACAAAAAAATAGGAGTTTGGTATGGATGTCTTTCTTCAGCAGGTGATCAATGGTTTGGTCCAAGGCAGCATGTATGCCCTGATAGCCTTGGGTTACACCATGGTCTACGGCATCATCAATTTGATCAACTTTGCCCACGGCGAGGTGCTGATGGTGGCTGCCCTGACCAGTTGGTCTGTGATTGCACTCATGCAAGATGCCACGCCTGGCATGCCCGGCTGGTTGATGCTCGTCGTCTCTTTGGTCATAGCCAGTGTTGTGGCTGCTTCACTCAATTTTGCAATTGAAAAAATTGCTTATCGTCCTTTGCGCAACAGTCCCAAATTGGCGCCACTGATTACCGCCATCGGTGTCAGCATCTTGCTTCAAACCTTGGCCATGATCATTTGGAAGCCCAACTACAAACCATTTCCAACCTTGTTGTCGACCACTCCCATCAATGTCGGTGGCGCCGTAATTTCCACCACGCAAATCATGATTTTGGGTGTCACCGCTATTTCCTTGGCGTTACTCATGTGGTTGGTCAATGCCACCAAGTTGGGCAGGGCCATGCGCGCAACTTCTGAGAACCCACGTGTCGCTGCCTTGATGGGTGTGAAACCCGACATGGTCATTTCTGCCACCTTCATCATTGGTGCCGTTTTGGCGGCCATTGCGGGGGTCATGTTTGCATCCAACTATGGCACTGTGCACCACAGCATGGGCTTTTTGCCAGGCTTGAAAGCGTTTACGGCGGCGGTGTTTGGTGGCATTGGTAACTTAGGGGGGGCGGTGGTGGGCGGTATTTTGTTGGGCCTCATTGAATCCATCGGTTCGGGCTATATCGGCATTCTCACGGGGGGTGTTCTGGGCAGCCATTACGCCGATATTTTTGCCTTCATCGTGCTCATCATTGTGCTCACATTGCGGCCCTCAGGCCTGATGGGCGAGCGTGTAGCCGATCGCGCGTGATAGAAAAGGTAAATCTGCAATGAACAATTCAAAGATTCTCAAAACCCTGGCCATCGGTGTGCTGCTGCTGATCTTGCCCTTGGTGTTACAGCAATTTGGCAACGCATGGGTGCGGATTGCTGACATGGCCTTGCTCTATGTTTTGCTGGCAGTGGGTCTGAATATCGTGGTGGGCTATGCGGGCTTGCTCGATCTGGGATACGTGGCCTTCTTCGCTGTCGGCGCTTACATGTATGGGCTACTGGCTTCACCCCATTTGTTTGAAACATTTCCTGCCATTGCCGCCCTGTTTCCTGGTGGGCTCCACATGCCTTTGTGGGTCATTGTGCCTGTGGCGGCGGCCTTGGCAGGCCTGTTTGGCATGTTGCTTGGCGCGCCCACTTTGAAGTTGCGCGGCGATTATTTGGCCATTGTCACATTGGGCTTTGGTGAAATCATTCGGGTCTTTTTGAATAATTTGGATCAGCCAGTCAATATCACCAATGGTCCCAAGGGTTTGAACCAAATTGATCCGATTCATTTTTTCGGCATCAATTTAGGCAAACCCCTTAACCTGTTTGGGATTGAGTTCGCCTCAGTGAGTTTGTACTACTACCTGTTCTTGGCCTTGGTGCTCGTGACTCTTTTGATTTCTTACCGCTTGGAAGTCTCACGCATTGGCCGCGCATGGATGGCCATTCGCGAAGACGAAATTGCGGCCAAAGCCATGGGCTTGAACACGCGCAATTTAAAGCTCATGGCATTTGGCATGGGCGCTACTTTTGGCGGCATTTCTGGCGCCATGTTTGCAGGCTTTCAGGGATTTATTTCACCCGAGTCGTTTAGCCTCATGGAGTCCGTCATGATTGTGGCCATGGTCGTGTTGGGCGGCTTGGGGCACTTGCCCGGCGTTGTGTTGGGTGCCGTCTTGTTGTCTGCCTTGCCAGAAATTTTGCGCTACATAGCGGGGCCCTTGCAGTCTATGACAGACGGCCGCATTGATGCCGCCATTCTGCGTCAATTGCTCATTGCCCTTGCCATGATTGTCATCATGCTTATGCGCCCAAGGGGCTTGTGGCCTTCTCGAGAGCATGGCAAAGCGCTGCCAGTGAAAGAGGGCGCTTAACATGAACACGATCACCAGCCATCCTGAAACTCAAGCTGTTTTAAAAGTCGCCGGTATTTCCAAACGCTTTGGTGGATTGCAGGCCTTGTCCGATGTCGGCATGACCATTGAGCGAGGTCAGGTCTACGGCCTCATTGGCCCCAATGGCGCAGGCAAGACCACCTTCTTCAATGTGATCACGGGCCTCTACACGCCAGACAGTGGCAGTTTTGAATTGGCAGGCAAGCCGTATCAGCCCACAGCAGTCCATGAAGTGGCGCAGGCAGGCATTGCACGTACTTTTCAAAACATTCGTTTGTTCGCAGAAATGACGGCCTTAGAAAACGTCATGGTGGGTCGACATGTTCGCACCTCTTCGGGTTTGTTGGGGGCTATTTTTAGAACACCCAAATTCAAACAAGAGGAAGCCGAAATTGCGCAACGTGCGCAAGAATTGTTGGACTATGTGGGCATTGGTCAATATGCCGATTACCGTGCACGCACTTTGTCTTATGGCGATCAGCGCCGTTTAGAAATTGCCCGTGCGCTAGCCACCGATCCACAGCTCATTGCGCTAGATGAGCCCGCTGCGGGTATGAACGCCACAGAAAAAGTTCAGTTGCGAGAGTTGATCGACCAGATCCGAAAAGACAACCGCACCATTTTGCTTATTGAGCACGATGTGAAGCTGGTGATGGGTCTTTGCGATCGCGTCACAGTGCTCGATTACGGCAAACAAATTGCCGAGGGCACGCCAGCTGAAGTCCAAAAAAATGAAAAAGTAATTGAGGCCTACTTGGGCACCGGAGGGCATTGAAATGACAGCCACATTGTTAAAAGTCAAAGGCCTGCAAGTAGCCTACGGTGGAATTCAGGCCGTGAAAGGCATTGATTTTGAAGTGCATGAGGGTGAATTGGTGTCACTCATTGGGTCTAACGGCGCGGGCAAAACAAGTACCATGAAAGCCATCACGGGTACCTTGCCTATCCATGCGGGTGACATTGAGTATTTGGGCAAAAGCATTGTGGGCCAAGGCCCCTGGGATTTGGTCAAGCAGGGCTTGGCCATGGTGCCAGAAGGTCGCGGTGTGTTTACCCGGATGACCATCATTGAGAACCTGCTCATGGGTGCCTACATTCGCAACGACACTGCCGCCATTCAAGACGATATGGAAAAAGTGTTTCACACCTTTCCAAGATTGCGTGAACGCAAAGACCAACTGGCCGGCACCATGTCTGGTGGCGAGCAGCAAATGCTGGCCATGGGCCGGGCCCTTATGAGCCGCCCTAAAGTGTTGCTGCTTGATGAGCCCTCGATGGGTCTGTCGCCCCTCATGGTGGACAAAGTGTTCGAAGTGGTGCGCGATGTGTTTGCCCAGGGCGTGACCGTTTTGTTGGTCGAACAAAACGCCAGCCGTGCGTTAGCCATTGCCAATCGGGGCTATGTCATGGAGTCGGGCTTGATCTCCATGACGGGCCTTGGCCAAGACTTGTTGAACGACCCCAAAGTGCGCGCTGCCTATTTGGGTGAATAAACAGGTCAGTCGACTTTTGCGCCGCTGGCTTTGACAACCGGCTCGTATTTCGTCAGTTCACGCTTCATGAAGGCGGCAAATTGATCGGGTGTGCTGCTCACGGGCTCGATCATCATCATGCCAAAACGAGTTTTGGTCTCGGGCGCTGCAAGCGCTGCTGAGAAAGCCTGGTGCAAGCGCGCCACCATGGCAGGCGGCGTATTGGCTGGCGCTACCAAGCCCCACCACGTGTCTACTTCAAATCCTTTGAGGGTTTCTGACATGGCTGGAATATCTGGCAATGCACTGCTGCGTTGTGCCGTAGTGACGGCCAATGCCTTGAGCTTGCCAGCCCTGATGTTGGGTGCAGCTGTCGCCAAATTGTCGAAGTTGAAATCGACTTGGCCAGACAACAAGGCCAACTGCGCAGGATTGCCGCCATTGTAGGGAATGTGAACGGCATAAATGCCGGCATCGCGCTTGAACATTTCTGCAGCCAAGTGGCCTGCGCTGCCGTTGCCACCAGAGCCGATGTTGAGCTTGCCTGGGTTGGCTTTGCCGTAGGCAATTAAATCGGCCACTGTATTGATTTTTAAGCGCTGTGCGGTGTCGGCATTCATGACCAACACGTTGGGTACGCGAACCATTTGCGTGATGGCTGCAAAGTCTGTGGCCGCGTTGAACGGCATCTTGCTAAAGAGCCAAGGGTTGATGGCATGTGTTGCTACAGCGGAAATGCCAATGGTGTAGCCATCGGCAGGTGCCTTGGCCACGATGTCAACGCCCAAGTTGCCACCCGCACCGGGCTTGTTGTCAATGATGACAACGCCCAATGAGTCTTTTACGCGTTCTGCCAAGGCGCGGGCTGTGACATCAATGGGGCCACCAGGTGCATAGGGTACGACCAGGCGAATGGGCTTGTCCAAGGGCTGCGCGTGGAGGGCGTTGGCGCCGATCAAAGTTAGCAATGCGATGCCAGTATGGAGACACAGGCGTTTTGTCAAAATGAGAGATGTGCGCATCAGTTGGACTCCTTGGCCTTGTCGGCTTCAGTGGTGAATGAATCGGCGAAGAAGGCTTCTTCAGGTAATCCTGCTTTGCCTAGATAGTCTGCGCGTGCAGAGTCCACCACAATGGGGGCGCCGCAGGCATAGACCTGGAAGCCACTCAGATCTGGGTGATCTTGCAAGACAGCTTGGTGCACAAAACCTGTGCGGCCAGCCCATGCGTCTTCTGGCAATGCATCGGACACCACCGGAACGTAACTTAAGTTGGGCATGGCTTTGACGTGCTCTTCAACCCAGTCGTTCATGTACAAATCGGAAGGTCGGCGACCGCCCCAGTAAAGTGTGGCAGGCCTTGTGATGCCTTTGTGTTGCATGTGCTCAATCAAGGCTTTGATGGGCGCAAAGCCGGTGCCCGAAGCCAACAAAATCATGGGTGCATGAGAGTCTTCGCGCAAGTAGAAACTGCCATAGGGGCCTTCAATGCGCAAGATGTCTTTTTCTTTCATGGTGCTGAACACCACGTCGGTGAACTTGCCGCCAGGCATGTGACGAATGTGCAACTCTACTTTGGGTGCAGCGGGGTCTAGCGTGTGAGGTGCATTGCCCATGCTGTAACTCCGGCGCGAGCCATCACGCAATAAAAACTCGACATACTGGCCCGCATGAAACTGCATGACGTCGGTAGCGGGGAGTTGCATGATGATGGACATCACGTCGTGTGATTTTTTTTCTAAGCTGACCACGCGCACAGGCATTTTCTTAATGGGGAAACTGCCTGCTTCCGTCACTTGTCGCGATTCCAGCACCAAGTCGCTTTGCGCGGTCGAGCAGCAGGTCAAGATCAGGCCTTGGGCTTCTTCTTCTGCGCTCAAAGCTTTGGCTTGGTGCTCACCATGCACCACCGTGCCAGAAATCTTCTTGCATTTGCAGGAACCGCAAGCCCCATCTTTGCAGCCATAGGGAAGGCCTATGCCTTGGCGAATGCCGGCCGCCAACAAAGTTTCGCTGCTATCTGCACTAAAAGTACGGCCACTTGGCTCGACGGTAATTTGGAAGCTCATGTTTTCGTTATCCTAGGGGGGTCTTAAATTCCACAACCCCCCGATTTTGCCTTCAAACCAAACCCCTTTAGGTGCTTTACCTGCCCGCTTTCGAAAAGAGCGTGTTTTGATCATCGGATGTGGTGATGTAGGTCAACGCGCAGCCAAACAGTTGGTTGGCCGAACTCGGGTCTTGGCATTGACCTCCAGTCCCGAAAAGGCACTGGGTTTGAGGGCTCAAGGCATCACGCCCCTTGTTGGCAATTTGGACCATTCTGAGTCATTGCAACGATTGTCCGGGTGGGCTACCCGAGTACTTCATTTAGCCCCACCCCCCTCAGACCGAGTGGGGACCTGGTCGACCGATTCGCGCACTTTGAATTTGGTGCGTGCGCTTCACAAAAGGGCTTTGCCCAGAGCGCTTGTTTATGGGTCTACCAGTGGCGTATATGGCGATTGCCAAGGGCAGTGGGTGCCTGAATCTAGGCCCGTTAAGCCGCATACGCCAAGAGCCATTCGGCGAGTTGATGCAGAAAACACCATTCGATTCTTTGGTAAATCGGGTGTCCGCAGCAGCATTTTGCGCATACCCGGTATCTACGCGCCCGATCGCCCTAATGGCACCCCGCGTGAAAGGCTTTTGAAGGGGACGCCGGTTCTCTTGAAAAAAGACGATGTGTATACCAATCACATTCATTCGGATGATTTAGCAAGGGCCTGCGTGGCTGCGTTGTGGCGAGGCAAGCCGCAGCGTGTTTTTCACGTGTGCGATGACAGCCAAATGAAGATGGGTGATTATTTCGATTTGGCAGCCGACCTAATGGGTCTGAAGCGCCCTCCGCGTGTGCCCAGAAGTCAAGCACAAGATACCTTGCCCCTCATGCTGTTGAGCTTCATGAGTGAGTCAAGGCGTTTGAACAATAACCGGCTGAAAAAAGAGCTGAGGGTTCGCTTGCTGTATCCCACCATTGCGCAAGGGTTGAAAAGCACAGCAGCTCAAATGACTGATGGCAAGTAGAAGTGAGCCGTTGGTTTTTGGGCAGCTAAAAGCCTGAAAACTTAACGCCTTTTTTCTCAAGATAATCGAGCATGGCTTTCATCAGATAGGCGCCTAGCAGTGCGCCATTGAGATCGCCCAAAAACATCCAAAAGACCTCAGTCAACTCAAGTGCTTCAGATTCACCAATGAGCACCCAGGCGGCGTGATGAATGATCGTATTGCAGACACAATAAATGAGGGTGAGGGTGGCCAAGTCTTGCAGGGAGGTGAGTTTCACTTCCCTTTTCCAGTAAATCTTGAATCCAATGAGTGCGATCAAAGGACCAGCGCTTGAACAGGCAACGTTGAGCAACTCAAGCTCTATGGGTTCATTAAATTGCTGCAGGAGCAAAAGGCAGCCCAAGATGGTTGACAGGGTGCCGAATACCGGCCCCAAGATGAGCAAGTTGAACAGGCGCAGAAACGCCGGCAAATATATTAGCGAGATATGGTCGTTAATGGCGGCAAAGTCAAACAGCCATCCACTTAGGATGTGTGTTGCAGGAAACAACACAGCTAATGCGAGTATCAAGAGGATGTGCATTACGCAATAGAGTCTAATCGATTTGATGCAAATCGATGGTGCCCGAGGCCGGAATCGAACCGGCACGCCTTGCGGCGGGGGATTTTGAGTCCCCTGCGTCTACCAATTTCACCACCCGGGCGGATTGCGAAGTCGTAGATTATGACATATTTCTTTCGGGTTTTGGAGGGGGTAAAGTGATTTTTAAAGTGCCCACCACTCGTGCAAACATTGGAAAATGTTGGAATCTTTAAATGACTAGGAAACAAGATGACATCCCTTCAGCGAACTTTCATTTCGTGCTTCGTAGGCCTGTGTTTTTCATTCACTGCGTTCGCGCAAACTTGGCCACAACGCGCCATTAAAGTCATTGCCCCCTATCCGCCGGGCGGGCCCAGTGACATTGTGATTCGCACCGTGTCAGACAAGGTCCAAGCCGCATTGAAGCAAGCCGTTATCATCGAAAATATACCGGGAGCCGGCGGCAACATTGGCAGTGCTGCTGCATCAAGGGCCCCTGCCGATGGGTACACATGGCTCATCACAACAGA
Source organism: Limnohabitans sp. (assembly GCA_021300495.1). GTDB lineage: Bacteria > Pseudomonadota > Gammaproteobacteria > Burkholderiales > Burkholderiaceae_C > Limnohabitans_A. The sequence continues at coordinate 39,844 of JAJTDK010000006.1, forward strand.
CACTGTCATGACGGTGAATCCGCATGTTTACAAAAGCATGGGCTTTAAGTTGGATGATTTAAAGCCAGTGAGCGTCTTGACCTCCTTCAGCCAAACATTGGTTTGCAATCCAGCATTGGGCGTGAAAAACTTGAGCGAGCTCATTGCCAAATCAAAAACACAGTCCTTGAGTTATGCCTCCGGTGGTGCGGGTGTGCCAGGCCACTTGTCGATGGAGTTGTTGCTGAACATGACGGGCATGCAGATGGTGCATATTCCCTACAAGGGGCCAGCGCCTGCAGCCCAAGACGTGCTAGCCAACCAAGTGCCATGTGGCTTGTTGGCGGGCCCAACTGTCTTGCCACATGTTCGTTCAGGCAGGTTGATCGCTTTGGCGGTATCGGGGCAAACCAGGTCGCCCACACTGCCAGACACGCCCACCATTTCTGAGGCTGGTGTGAAGGGCTATGACGCCGACTTCAGTTTGGTCATGTGGGCTCCCAAGCAAGTGCCCGATGAGTTGGTTCAAAAATTCAGGCAAGCCTTGTTGGATGGCTTGAAACTGCCAGAGACTGCTGAGCGTTTAAAGGCCACCGATCAATTGGTCATTGGCAGTACGCCTGAAGAGGCCGCTGCGCGCATTGCCAAGGATTATGCAAAGTGGGGCGCCGTTACTAAAAAAATTGGTTTGAGTTTGGAGTGATAAGCCACTTAGAAAACGATTCGAAGCATAATCCCTTGAGACTCTCACTCAATGATGATTTAAATCCGATCCCAGACTTGTCTTTGTAAATCGAAAAATGAACTATCCCACGCTTGAAGATGCCATTGGCAAAACGCCATTGGTCAGATTGCAAAGAATTGCAGCCGAATTTACGAAGCCCAAGGGCAATGTTATTTTGGGCAAACTTGAAGGCAATAACCCAGCTGGTTCTGTCAAGGATCGGCCGGCGCTTTCCATGATTCAGCGTGCTGAAGAGCGTGGCGAAATCAAGCCAGGTGACACCCTGATTGAGGCCACTTCAGGCAACACGGGCATTGCACTGGCCATGGTTGCTGCCATCAAGGGCTACCGAATGATTTTGATCATGCCGGAAGACTTGTCCATTGAGCGAGCGCAAACCATGAAGGCTTTCGGCGCAGAACTCATTTTGACACCCAAAAGTGGCGGCATGGAATACGCACGCGACCTTTCTGACAACATGGCGGCGCAGGGCAAGGGCCGTATCCTTGATCAATTTTCAAACCCCGACAACCCCCGCGTCCATTACGAGACCACAGGACCCGAAATCTGGGCTCAAACAGAGGGCCGAGTCACCCATTTTGTGAGTGCCATGGGTACGACTGGCACCATTACAGGTGTGTCGCAATTCTTAAAAGAAAAGAACCCATCCATTCAAATTGTTGGCGCACAACCCAGTGAAGGCTCTCGCATTCCAGGAATTCGCAAATGGCCTGAAGAATATTTGCCCAAAATCTACAACCCCTCCAATGTCGACGAACTGATCTATGTCAGTCAAGACGATGCAGAAGACACCTGCCGTCAAATGGCCAGAGAAGAGGGCTTGTTTGCAGGCGTTTCGGCCGCTGGCGCCTGCTGGGTCGCCCAACAAATTGCAGCGCGTGAAGCCAATGCCACCATCGTGTTCATTGTCTGTGATCGCGGTGATCGCTATCTTTCCACAGGAGTGTTTCCAGCATGACCGAATATCGTTTTTGCCCATCCTGTGGATCGCCTTTGTCTTGGGTGCCGCAGATGGAAGATGGGGGTGAAAAACTCCGCTTGCGCTGCACACAATGCGACTTCACTCATTGGAACAATCCCACCCCTGTGTTGGCTGGCATTGTGCAAGTCGGCGATCAAATTTTGTTGGCCCGCAATGCGGCATGGACTGGCCGAAAATTCGCATTGATCACGGGTTTCATGGAAGCAGGTGAATCGCCAGAAGATGGCATTGCCCGAGAAATTGCTGAGGAAACCAATTTGCAGGTCAGCGCCTTGAAACTGATCGGTGCCTATGATTTCCAGCGCATGAACCAAGTGATCATTGCATACCACGCTGTTGCTTCGGGCACGGTTAAGTTATCGCCTGAATTGGCTGAGTACAAGATGTTCAATTTTGATGAGTTGGTTTGCTGGCCGGCGGGTACGGGTTATGCACTCGGCGATTGGTTGCGCACGCAAGGCATTGAGCCTAAGTTCATGACCTGGGAAGAGCGCGACGCACAAGG
>JAJTDK010000050.1 GCA_021300495.1 Limnohabitans sp.
CCAAACTCGTGGAAGAACTTGCCGATGATGCCCTCCATGAAACCAATGGGCAGGAAGACAGCCACGATGGACAAGGTGGTTGCCAGAACAGCAAGGCCAATTTCTTGCGTTCCGAGCATGGCTGCGTTGTAGGCATTTTTTCCCATTTGGACATGTCGCACAATGTTCTCGCGAACCACAATGGCGTCGTCAATCAGCAAGCCCACACACAAGGACAAGGCCATGAGTGTGATCATGTTGATGGTAAAACCAAACATGCTCATGAACCAAAATGTGCCGATCAATGAGATGGGCAGCGTTAAGCCGGTAATGACTGTAGAGCGCCACGAGTTCAAGAATAAAAACACAATGAGAATGGTCAGCAGTGCGCCCTCAATGAGGGTTCGCCGAACGTTGTCAACAGCGACTCGAATTTGACGCGAGCCATCCGACACAGGTTCAAGACGCATGCCAACAGGAATTTGTTTGCGCAGCTCTTTCAGTGTGGCCATCAGCCCGTCAACCACTTCGATGGTGTTGGCATCTTGTGCCTTTTGAACCGTGAGCACCAAGGTTCTTTCGCCGTTGTACAGTGCCATGTTTGTAATTTCTTGGGCACCGTCATTCACAGTGGCGACTTGTGACAATCGGATGGGCGTAGTGCCTTTGCGAGCCACAATGATGTTGGCAAAATCTTCGGGTCGTTTGACGCGAGATTGAACCTGAATCACACGCTCTTGCGTCAAGGATCTCAAGGCCCCGACAGGTAAATCTTGATTTTCATTTCGAACCGCGGCGGCAATTTGATCTGCCGAGACGCCCAAGGCCTCCATGGCATCGGGCCGCAGGTAAATGTTAATTTCTCTTCGGCTGCCGCCCAATACATTGACCGCTCCCACACCGCGAACGTTTTCTAAACGTTTCTTAATGGTTTGCTCAGCGTAGTTGGTGAGTTCAACCAGGCTGGTCAGCTTGCTGTCATTTTGAGCTTCAGGAAAAACCGCTAAAGACCATATGGCTTTGCTGGTAGGGTCGAAGCGAATGATGCGCGGCTCTTTGACCTCATCGCGCAAAGTTGCGCGCATACTGGCTACCTTTTCGCGCACGTCATCGGCGGCTTTTCGGCCATCCATGTTCAGCTGAAACTCGATGACCACCACAGATTGGTTTTCATAACTGCGCGAGGTCAGGGCACTGATGCCGGCAATTGAATTCACACCTTCTTCAATTTTTTTAGAAACTTCGCTCTCAACAATTTCAGGTGATGCACCTGGATATTCGGTCAGAACCACGACCACAGGAAAATCAATGTTGGGAAATTGATCGACTTTCAATCGCTGAAAGGAAAATAAACCCATGACCACAAACACAAGCATGATCATGGTCGCAAAGACCGGATTCTGGATGCTGACTTTGGTAAACCACATAGGCTGAGCTTATGGCTTGGCGCCAGTTGTGACCGTCGGGGTTTTAGGGGTGCGGGTTACCAAGGTACCATCTCTGACAGCGCCTGCGCTGGGTGCCAGCAACAGAGCGCCTTCTTCGATTTCTTTCAAGGCCATCACAGCTTGGCCATTGGCCTCACCTTTGGCGCCTAGTTCGACTTGGATGTGCATCACTTTGTCATCGCGAATGGTTTGAACATAAGGCTTGGTTTTGTCCGACCGCACACTTTCAAGCGGGACGACAATGGCTTGAACTTTTTGTGTTCCTAGACTTCCTTGAACAAACACACCTTGTCGCAACAAGGGGTTAGACTGCAATCCCAAATAAATCAAAACGCTGCGACTGCCTGCTTGTGTGCTTGGGTTGATTCTCAAGACTTTGGCCGAGACTTCTTCGTGGGTACCCTCAACAGTCAGCTTGGCAATCTGTCCAAGTTTGACGTTCATGGCTTGTGCAGAAGTCAGGGTTGCTTCAAGTTCGAGTTGTGACAGGTCGACGATTTCAATGATGCGGGCTTCAGGTGCCACGCGTTCGCCAGGTTGTGCAAAGCGTTGGCTGACAAAGCCATTTAAAGGTGCTTTTAAAACGCTGTCGTCCAATGCCTTGGTGGCCACATCTAATGTGGCCAGAGCCGCTTGATAGCTTGCCTTGGCACCGTTGAGGTTAGAGATTGAAGTGTCGAGTGCTGTTTTAGAAATAAAGCCTTGATTGACCAGGGCGTTGTTGTTGTCAAACTGTCTTTGAGCCACTTCAACTTGTGCACGCGCGGCTTCTGCTTGCTGTTTATTCTGAGTTTGTCGGGCTAGGTATTCTGTGTTGTCTACCCGGGCCACAACTTGTCCCATTTTGACAGCATCACCTTCGCGAACTTCCAGCAACACGAGTTCACCAGCTACACGAGCTTTGACCATGGCGCTGCGAACTGCCTTGAGCGTGCCTGAAACCGGCAAGCCTTGGGTCATGGTCATTTTTTGAGCAATGGCAATGTCGCCATCTGATAACTCAATGCTCACAGGGCCATTGGTTTTTAAGGAGCTGCTTTGAGTTGCTCGCTTACCCATCCAGCCCTTTTGTAAGCCTAAAGTAAGGAGGCCTGCTAGCGCCACCAAGGCGATACCAACGACGATTTTTTTTGAGATCAACATAGTGAGTTTGGATTCGAAAGTCCACGCACAAGCAGGTCGGCATGCTGCGCTATGAAATTTTCAGGGTTGGTTTCTTGGGAACCAGAAATACAAAGGGAATTGGCGTGTTTGGACATGATGAGAAACAGCATGGGTGCAATCACCACCATGGTGGTGTGTTCTGTGTTGAAGTTGAGAAACTCGCCCGTTGCCCGTCCTCGCTCAAGGATGTCCTTGAGCATTCGCGTAGCGGGGTCAATGACTTCTTCCTGGTAGAAGGCGGCTAAATCTGGAAAGTGATTGCCTTCACTGATGATCAATTTGGTGATGCCAGAAGCCTTGGTAGAGCCATATCTGCGCCACCACTCCAGCATCAATGTTTTCAAAAGTTCGGCGCTACTGCCTTTGAAGTTGGCGACCTCCAGTGCGCCCTCTTGGACTGTTTTCACCACATTTTCCCGAACCACTGCTTTGAACAACTCTTCTTTGCTGGGAAAGTACAAGAACAGGGTTCCCTTGGAGACGCCCGCTTTGGCTGCAACTTCCTCTGATTTGGTTGCAGCAAAGCCTTTTTCAACAAATAAATCGAGCGCCGCTTCCAGCAACTCGCCTGGGCGTTGCTGTTTGCGGCGTTCTCTTTTGGGTGTGAGGAGGGATTCAGACACGTTTAATGACTCGTTGGTTAGTAATGTAAGTCGCAGGGATGGGGGAGTCAAGGTGCCAAGTAGATTTCAGTTAAAAAAAAGACCGCTAAAGCGGTCTTTTGAATCGTCTTTGAGGTGTATCAAAGTTCAATAAAAAGCCTGCAAGCCAGTCTGGGCGCGACCGAGAATAAGGGCATGCACATCGTGCGTGCCTTCGTAGGTGTTCACAGTTTCCAAATTGATCATGTGGCGAATGACATGGTATTCGTCGTGAATGCCATTGCCACCGTGCATATCGCGCGACATGCGGGCGACATCCAAGGCCTTGCCGCAACTGTTGCGCTTGATCAGGCTGATCATCTCTGGCACAGCTTGTCCTTCGTCCATGAGGCGACCTACGCGCAAACAGCCTTGCAAACCCAAAGCGATTTCGGTTTGCATGTCGGCCAATTTTTTCTGAATCAATTGGTTTTGAGCCAAGGGGCGGCCAAATTGAACCCGATCAAGCGTGTATTGGCGAGCGCGATGCCAGCAGTCTTCGGCGGCTCCCAAAGCACCCCAAGCAATGCCATAACGGGCTTTGTTCAAGCAACCGAAGGGGCCTTTCAAACCAGACACATTGGGCAACATGTTTTCTGCGGGCACAAACACATCGTCCATGACGATTTCGCCAGTGATGCTGGCGCGCAAGCTCATCTTGCCTTCAATTTTCGGTGCTGTAAGGCCTTTCATGCCTTTTTCTAAGATGAAGCCGCGAATGGCAGACTGGCCATCGCCTTCACTTTCAAGTTTGGCCCAGACCACAAACACATCGGCAATGGGGGCATTGGTGATCCACATCTTGGCGCCCTTCATGATGAAGCCGCCGTCTACAGGCTTGGCGCGCGTGATCATGCTGGCAGGGTCAGAGCCATGGTTGGGTTCTGTGAGTCCGAAACAACCAACCCATTCGCCTGTGGCCAATTTGGGCAAGTATTTTTGACGTTGGGCTTCTGAGCCGTATTCATAAATCGGAAACATCACCAAGGAACTTTGAACGCTCATGGCACTGCGGTAGCCGCTGTCCACACGTTCTACTTCGCGGGCTACCAAACCGTAGCTGACGTAGTTCAAACCAGCACAACCGTAGCCATCGATGGTGGAGCCTAAAAAGCCCATGCTGCCAAACTCGTTCATGATTTCGCGGTCGAACTTTTCATGGCGTGCAGCCATCAAGACGCGGGTCTGCAATTTTTCTTGGCAGAAGTCATGGGCAGCATCAACGATGGCCCTTTCGTCGTCGCTGAGTTGCGCGTTGAGCAGAAAGGGGTCTTGCCACTGAAAGGAAGGCTTCATGATTTAAATCCGTCAAACATCAAAGATTGTGTATTTTATCGCTATGCGAAATGTTCCATGGAACTGTTCCATCATTAAGCCTAATTAGCCACTGACAAGTGCCTGCTTGGCGCGGGGTTTTAAGCCTGTTGGCCAGATTCTGGGTCAAAATAGGGCGATGCAAATACCATCTCACGCTGAAACTTTGGTTCTTGGGGGCGGCTGCTTCTGGTGCACCGAAGCTGTCTTTGTCCAAGTCAAAGGTGTCTTGGACGTTGAATCGGGCTATTGCAATGGCCAAAGCCGCAACCCAACGTATGAGCAAGTCTGCTCGGGCAAGACGGGCCACAACGAGGTGGTGCGGCTGGTGTATGACCCCCAAATCATCAGCACCAGGGTGTTGTTGGAAATTTTCTTTGTCATCCACGACCCCACCACCTTGAATCGCCAGGGCAATGACCGCGGCACCCAATACCGAAGTGGCATTTACTTTACAAAGCCAGAGCAGGCGGAGGTGGCCAAGTCCATCATGGCTGAAATCGAGGCTGAACACATCTTTGAATCGCCCCTTGTTACCGAAGTTCTTCATTTAGACAACTACTCAGCTGCTGAGGACTATCACCAAGATTTCTTTGAGCGCAATCCTACCCAAGGCTATTGCTTGGCTGTGGCAGCCCCCAAAGTTTGGAAGTTCAAAAAAACGTTTTCTGAATGGATGAAGTCGGCGTGAAAATTCACGACAAATTGAAAAGGTTTTTGCAAGCACTGTTAATCAGTGCCGTGATGCTCGCACCCGCTTTGGGGCAAATTCACAAAACCATTCACGGACAAACTTCGCACCATGTTGTTGAAAATGACGTGCTCTGCGACCACGAAGAAGGCTCTTTGGTCTGCCTTGCGCTGGATCATTTGGCATCAGGCGACGGTCTTCAATCAGCTTGCACAACCCTTGTCATTGCTCAGACTCAGCCCTTTTATTCTTCTGTTGAGTGCAAGCCATGCTTCACACAACTGCTGCTTGCCTTTTCTGCGCGCGCGCCGCCTGTCTTCCTTTGATGCATGTTTAGAGTTTCTCAAACTTTGGTTTGAGTGAATTTTCATTTTCAAAGGTTTTTATGTCACAAATTTCTTCCCTGCAGGGCAGCTCGCGCGCGCCTTGCACTTCTGTTTTTTCAATCGCAGCCACTGCCATGGTGTCCATCATGAATGGCCTGTTTCTGCCTAACGCCGTAGCGCAAGCTGTTCAAGAAATTGTCATCACTGGCAACCCCTTGTCCAAAACACAGACACCATCAGCAGTAAGCAGTTTGTCTGGACTGTCGCTGCTTCAACAAGGCCAAAGTACGTTGGGTGAAACACTGAACCAGTTGCCAGGTGTCAGCAGTACTTATTTCGGACCGAACGCAAGTCGCCCCATCATTCGCGGACTGGATGGCGACCGCATTCGTGTTCTGAGCAACAGTGGTGCCAGCATGGATGTGTCCTCCCTGAGCTATGACCATGCTGTGCCGATGGATGTGTTGAGCACAGAGCGCATTGAGGTTTTGCGCGGACCGTCTGCTTTGCAATATGGCGGCAGCGCCATGGGTGGTGTGGTCAATGTCATTGACAACCGCATCCCACGACAAAAGATGCAAGGTATTGTGGGCAAAGCGCAATCGCAATTTGGCTCTGGCAATCGCGAACGCTCCAACGGTGCCATGTTGGAAGTTGGTGAGGGCGCTTGGGTATTGCACGCAGATGCCTTTGATCGCCGCACAAGCGATGTCAAAGTGCCGCAAAATTTGCCATGCAGCAAACCTGGATCAGCTGAGCTTGCCTCGCGCATTTGCAACTCTGCCAGTACCGCAAATGGCGGCGCACTAGGCGCCAGTCTGTTTTTAGACCGCGGCTATGTGGGTATGTCCGTTAACAGTTATCAAAGCAACTACGGCACCGTGGCCGAAGATGAAGTGACCATCGGCATGCGGTCCAAACGCGCCTCGCTGGAAGGTGAATGGCGACCCGATACAAGGCTGCTTCAAAGTTTGAATTTTCAAGCCAGTCAGACTGACTACAAACACACCGAATTTGAAGGTGCAGATGCGGGCACCTTGTTTGCCAACAAAGGCCGCGACGCTAGGCTTCAATTGCGACACAAACCTTGGCGCACAGGGCCTGGCGTTTGGGAAGGTGTTTGGGGTTGGCAATCAGAGCAAGGCAAATTTTCTGCCGATGGTGCCGAGGCCTTTGCACCGTTTAGCAATACACGCACACAGGCATTGTTCTTGATTGAAGAATACGCTGTTGGGCTAACGCGTTTCAATGCGGGTGTTCGGCGAGAAAATGTGTCGGTTGAATCGCTTGGCAATCCAGACCCCACGGTGGACCGATTTGAGTTAGGCACGCGCAAATTTGCGCCGCAAAGTTTTGCCACTTCTGCCTCTTGGCAAATCATGCCGCAATGGCGCTTGAGTGCCAATGCGTCTCGTGTTGAGCGCGCGCCCAAAGACTATGAACTTTTCGCCAATGGCCCCCACATTGCAACTGCAGCATGGGAGCGTGGCGATTCAAATCTAGGCCTTGAAAAAGCCAACAGCATGGACGTGTCTGCAGACTGGCAGCAGGGGCCGCATCAGTTCAAGATCACTGCCTTTCAAAGCAAGTTTTCAAACTTCATTGGTCTGTTAGGGACTTCAGAGATTGAAGAAGATTTGCCTGTTCAGGTTTACAAAGGGGTGCGTGCCAAGTTTTCTGGCTTTGAGGCCTCAGCACAATGGCGCCTGTTGCAAGCCGCAAGCACGCTGGATTTGGCGGTCAAAGCCGATGCCGTGCGAGCGCGCAACATGAGCGCCGATGAACCCTTGCCGCGCATTTCTCCAGTTCGCTTTGGAGCCGGCCTGATTCACGCAACGGGTCCTTGGAGTGCTCGCTTGGGATTTGATTGGCATGCTGCGCAAAGCCGTGTGCCAGCAGGCAGTCTGGCCACAGAGGCTTACACCTTGTGGCATGGCTTTGTGAGTTACAAACAGAAACTGCCCACTGCGACCTTGAATTGGTTTGGCAAAGTTGACAACCTGAGCAACCAGTGGGCTTACAGTGCAACGTCTATTTTGACTTCAACAGCACCCGGCAAGTCACCATTGCCTGGGCGCAGTTTCAAATTGGGCGTGCTGGCTTCCTTTTAAGGGGCCAAGCGTTCCCGAATCCAATCGCCTTCATTCAAGCGATAGCGCAATCTATCGTGAAGGCGACTTTTGCGGCCTTGCCAAAACTGCCATTCGTCAGGCACCAAGCGGTAGCCTCCCCAATGTGGTGGGCGGGGCGGGTTCAGCATGAACTGCGCGGCGTACTTCGCAGCGTTGGTGACCAATACGGTTCGTCCATCAATCACTTGACTTTGCGGAGAGGCCCATGCGCCAATGCGCGAGTCAAGGGGTCGACTGTGAAAGTAGGCGTCACTTTCTGCGTCGCTGATTTTTTCCATGCGGCCTTCTATGCGCACCACACGTTCGAGTTCAACCCAGTGGAATTGCAAAGCTGCAAAAGGATTGCCAGCCAACTCTTGACCTTTGCGGCTGTCGTAGTTGGTGTACCAAACAATGCCGCGCTCGTCATAGCCTTTGATCAGAACCACCCGAGTGCTGGGGCGCATGTTGCTGGCCACGGTGGCGAGAGTCATGGCGTTGGGCTCGGGTACTTCGGAGTGAATCGCTTCGTTCAACCAGCGTTCAAATTGTTTCAGCGGATCGGCGGCTGAAGCGTCTTCACTCAGTTCAGCTTTCTCGTAACTTTTGCGTAAATCTGCAATGTTCATGGTCAGTCCTTGGCATACTGAAGCAATGCCTCGAGGGCCTTGTCGTGAATGCCGTGTTGTTTCAAGCTTTGGAAGGTTTCTTGCGCATAGTCTAAGGTAGTACCGTAGCGCCCCGTGGCATTTTGAAAGATATGTTGATATTGCTCAGGAGATAAGTTGCCTGTGTAGCTTGGGCTACTGCGAGGTAAGGTGAAGGCCAATGCATTGACTGGACCGTGAGGTGTGGGGCATTGCAACCACTTGGTGGTGTAAACACTGTTAGGCATTTCGCGAAACCAGAGTTGCTCGATGGTCTGCTTGACTTGATTTGCAGGTGTTCTAAACACCATGCCTTGGCAACTGCCACCTGACAGCAATGCAAACACCAGGCCCGGACATTCGGGTGTGCCTCGATTCAAACGACTCCACATTTTCAAAGCGCGATGCCAGCCTTGAATTTTGCTTGGGTGTTGTTCCAAGATTTCAAACTCGGGTCGCCAGATGAGCGAGGCGTAACCAAATATCCAAAGGTCTTCAGATGCAGGCCAATTCGCCAGCAGTGCCTCACGATTTGGGGCGCAGGGTGATTGATCGGGCCTGTCGGAGTGAGGAAAGTTCAGAGTCTTCAAAATACTCAGAGTAAATTAAGCGAAGTCGCGCTGAATGAGTTCCACTTTGTAACCATCGGGGTCGGTGATGAAGGCAATGACAGTGCTGCCGCCTTTGACCGGGCCAGCTTCACGCGTCACTTTACCGCCGGCATTGCGAATTTTTTCGCAGGCTGCATAAGCATCTGGCACAGCTATGGCCAAATGACCGTAAGCGGTGCCCATGTCATAAGACTCAACGCCCCAGTTGTAGGTGAGTTCAAGTTCTGCGTGGTCGGGGTTGCTGCCGTAACCCACAAAAGCCAATGAATATTTGTACTCCGTGTTTTCTGTGGTTTTGAGCAAAGTCATGCCCATCACCTTGGTGTAAAAATCGATTGAGCGTTGAAGGTTGCCAACGCGAAGCATGGTGTGTAGAAGTCTCATAAGGCCTATTGTGAGTGATTGAAAAAACTTGTTTAATTCAAGTGAGAAGTACGAGAAATTTTAAAATGCAAATCTTAGCCATTGTGCCAAGCTTGAACAAAGGCCGCTGCAGATTCGCCTACCGCTTCAGCTGTTTTGCCAGGCGCAAACAGCGCTGAACCAATGCCAAAGCCTGAGGCGCCGCTGTTGCGATAATCTGCCATGTTGTGAATGCCAACGCCGCCCACAGGCAAGAGCTTCACTGCTTTGGGCAACACAGCGCGCATTGACTTGAGCACAGCGGGGCTGATCATTTCTGCGGGAAACAACTTCAGGCCATTGGCGCCCAGAGCTAGGGCTCGAAAAGCTTCAGAAGGGGTGGCCACGCCAGGCAAAGAAATTAAACCCAAATTGACAGCTTCGCAAACTACGTTCTCATCTAGGTGCGGGGAAATGATGAGTTGGCCGCCGGCGGCTTTGATGTCGCGCACTTGTTGTGCGGTGGTGACTGTGCCGGCACCTACCAGCGCATTTGGAAAAGCGGCCGACAAGATTTGAATGCTGCGCAGGGGTTCGGGAGAGTTAAGCGGTACTTCAAGAATGTGAAAGCCCGCATTCACAATGGCTTGGCCTACGGCCAAAGCTTCCTCAGGTTTCAAGCCACGCAAGATGGCCAGCAATGGAAGGCTGTCCATGTGGGCTTGAAATTTGGCAACAAGGGGCGTCATGTGCGCTAGCTTAACTTGAAATGGTCTGGGTACAAATGATGCGCCAAGGCCCAAAGACCTGACCACGTGACTTCATCGGCGACGGCTTGCGCTGACAGCCCCAGTGCGTCCATGGCAAATGCATAACGCTGCGTGAGTTGGCTGTTGCCCAAGATGAACAAGGGCGTGCTGTCTGACTGCATGCTGCTTTTGGCGGATTGGATTTCTTCGCCAATTAACAAGCCTGAAATGTAGCTGCTGGATTGCGCAGGGTTGAGCTTTTCAAACAAGGCCAGGCTTCGGGCAGAAAAAGCATGGTGCAGCAGGCCGCCTGGCTTTTGACTTTGCATGACACCGTCCAGAAACACTTCTTTTTTCAAAGGTGCGTCGGGCAGGCAGGTTTTGGCCAAGATGGAGTGCTGGCTAAGAAGAGCGTAAAACTCGCCAGTCATGAAGGTCTTGAACTGAGAAATTTTGCCGCCCAAGACATGCGCCCATTTGCTGTGCGTGCCTGGCAAAACAAATTGAGCGGATTCAATTTTCAATGTGCTCAGTGCGCCGAAAATTTGGATTTCTTCGCCGCGCATCACATCGGGTGTGCTGTCATTGAACGTAGACAAGCCCGGCACAATGCCAATGCGATCTTTTTCGACCCACTGCAAGTGTTGGCAGATGTCTTTGAAGCCGCTAGGGCAGGGACAGTAGGGCGCTTCCCGCCAACCTTGCTTGCTGCCCGCCATGCCCGAAACAAGGCACAGCGTATCGTCGGTCATCCAATCTGCAAAGCGTTGTTCAAAAACATTTTGAAACTGGCCGTGCGCAACCTGCATGATGCCTTGAGGAAAGGCGCGCTTTTCAAGCACTGTGCCATCGCTGTTGATAAGTGCACCTCGCAAAGACGAAGTGCCCCAGTCAACTGCAACAAGCTTTTGAGACATGCTTATTTTTTCAATCCATCCAAGGCATGAGAGGGGTAGTAGGGGAGTTGGCAGTCGTCAATGTATTGCTGAATGATGTCTTTGAAAGACGCATCTGGCTTCAAGCCCAAAGCTGCCGCGCGTTGTGCGCTGCCGCCTTTGGCCCAGTTGGCCACAATGCCTGCAATTTGTTCGTTGCGCACAAACTTCACGTGCTGACGAACAGTTGTGCCAGCCACCTCCTCCAAAGCTTGCAGCATTTCTTTGACGGTCACATTGAGACCCGGTAAATTCAAAGCCAAGCGTCCTTGCATGGCTTCACGGCTGGCTTCAAACACTGCAATCAAGCACTTGATGGTGTTATTGGGTGAAGACACTGAGTGCGATACGTTTTCGTCTACAGGGCAAATGGATTCTTGGCCGGCAAGTGGCTCGCGAATGATGCCGCTGAAGAACGAGGATGCTGCGCCATTGGGTTTGCCTGGGCGCACAGTGACTGTCATCAGGCGTGCAGCACGGCCGTCGACGTAGCCTTTGCGGGTGAAGTCGGCCAGCAAATATTCCAGCATGAGTTTGTGGGTGCCATAAGAAGTTTGAGGCGAGGGCAGGGTGTTGTCGGCCACAATATTGGGCATGGGGTTGCTCGGGTCGGGACCAAACACAGCCACCGAGCTGGCAAACACCATGCGCGGCACATTGCCCGCTTTGCGCAAGCCTTCCAATAGCAAGCGCGTGCTGTCTAAGTTGGAGCGCATGCCCAGATCAAAGTCTTGCTCGCACTCACCAGACACGGCAGAGGCCAAATGGAACACGCCATCAAAGCCGCTTTGAAACAATGCGCCTTGCTCCAGCATGGGGCCAGCATGGCCCTTGACACGCGAGTCTGCCAGCAAATCAGCTGGTGCAGGGAACAAGTCGGCAATGTGCAACTCTGTGACTTTGTGGCCATTGAGTTCGCCCTTCTTGAGAATTTCACGGGCCAAGCGTGCGCCTAGAAATCCTGCGCCACCGGTGATGAGTAATTTCATGGTGAATGCTTTCTTATTTAAATGAGAAAAAATCAGTGGTTGTCTTTGGGCACAAAAGAGCCGCGCTTGCCCACCAAGAAGTCGAGGTCGCAGCCTTCGTCGGCTTGAAGCACGGTGTCGACATAGAGTTTCCAGTAACCAGACTTTAAGGGAGGCTCGGGGCGAACCCATTTGGCCAAACGTGCTTTGAGTTCTTCGTCGCTGATCAGCAATTGCATTCTGCGCTCTGGCACATTGAGTTCAATCATGTCGCCATTTTGAACCACGGCCAAGGGGCCGCCGTCGGCTGCTTCAGGCGTGGTGTGCAACACCACTGTGCCGTAGGCGGTGCCACTCATGCGAGCATCGCTGATGCGCACCATGTCGGTAATGCCTTTGCGCAAGACTTTGGG
>JAJTDK010000051.1 GCA_021300495.1 Limnohabitans sp.
CCGGCTTTGGGATCTACCGGGTAGTCTTTGGCATATTGCGCCAACACTTCAGACTTGCCGGAGGCCTTGGCAGCAGCCAACATTTTTTCTCCACCCGAATGACAGCCCATGCCATCACCTTCGATGGTGGTGCTCATGCCCGCTGGCGCTTGAGAGGCTGGGACGATGGGAATCGTTTTGCTCATGATGTCAGACTTCGTCGTACACAACTTCAAGGGTGGGCTTGCTGGTGTCAGTCTTGCCGCACATGTCAAATTGCGTTGCAGGCTCGAGCACCACATCACGTCCTACAGCAGAAGCTGCAAACAAGCCCAGCAACTGGTCTTGTGTCATGGGGTTAGGACGAATGGGAACTGACGTCGCCACATTGGCGGCCAACTCTGCAAACATGGGGCCCCACACAGACTCAGGGCGGCCAATGATTTCGTAGCTGGCGCTCTTTCTGCGAATGTCTTCATTGGCAGGAATGGTGGACAGCACAGGGATGCCTACCTTCTCGGCAAAGTTGGCGGCCTCACCGGTGCCATCGTCGCGGTTGATGACCATGCCGGCCACACCCACATTGCCGCCCAACTTGCGGAAGTACTCCACCGCCGAGCAAACGTTGTTGGCCACGTACAGTGATTGCAAATCGTTGCTGGCCACCACAATCACTTTTTGGCACATGTCCCGGGCAATGGGCAAACCAAATCCGCCGCACACCACGTCGCCCAAGAAGTCGAGCAGCACATAGTCAAAACCCCACTCGTGAAAGCCAAGTTTTTCGAGCAATTCAAAGCCGTGAATGATGCCGCGACCACCGCAACCGCGCCCGACTTCTGGGCCACCCAATTCCATGGCATACACACCATCGCGTTTGAAGCAAACATCGCCAATGGCAACCGCTTCACCGGCCAATTTTTTCTTGGAAGAAGTTTCAATGATGGTGGGGCAAGCGCGGCCACCAAACAACAAACTGGTGGTGTCACTTTTAGGGTCACAACCAATCAGCAAAACTTTTTTACCTTGCTGCGCCATCATGTAACTGAGGTTGGCCAGCGTGAAGCTTTTGCCAATGCCGCCTTTGCCGTAGATGGCAATGATCTGTGTTTCCTTAGTGACCTCAGAAGTAGACACAGGTGTGGGTTCAATGGCCGCTTCAGTGCGCAAAATATCGCGCATGAAATTCACGGGGGCTACAGAAGGAATTGAACTCGAGCTCATGCGACTTGTCTCCAATCAAGAACCATCTTTAAACAATCGGCATCGCCAAAAGCGGTGCGGTATGCGGTATCTGCTTGCGTTGCATCTTGGCGATGCGTAATCAAGCCATCTAGGGATAAAAGGCCATCGCCTGCTAAGGCAATCACCGCGGCTAAATCGGGGGGTGACCACTGTGCTGCCACTCGAATGCGCGCTTCGCGCATGAAAGCAGGTGGGAAAACAAAAGAAAGCGGCGTGTCGTAAAAACCTGCCAAGACCACTTCACCGCCAGGCGCCAAGCGGCCAATGAGTTCATCCAGAAGTGAACTGACGCCGCTGACATCACAAATGCATTTGTAGTTTTTACGGGTGTCTGTACTTGGGTCAATGACCTCGTAGCCCACAGCGCCCGAGCGGCGGGCAGGGTTGGTATCCCACACCACTGGATGGCCACCGGCCAACACAGCCAGTCTGGCAATCATCCGACCCAAAACACCATGGCCCACAATCAAATCGGGTTGTTGCGTACCTGGCGCACTGTGCGCGTGGTATGCGGTGGCAGCCAACGCAAACAAGACACCTTGCTCGGCCAAAGATTCTTGGATGGGCAAAGCGCGTGCAGAGGGAACGACCAATTTGGAGGCAGAGCCACCAAAAAGATTCCGTGCTTCTTGGAAACATTGAGAGCCTGGGATGTAGACCCGTGTGCCCACTTTCAAAGTGGCTTGATCACCGGCATCGACCACGCGGCCCACGGTTTCATAGCCTGGCACCAAGGGGTAGCCCATGCCGGGGAATGCGGGCATGGTGCCATCCCAAAGAAGGCGCTCTGTACCCGTGCTGATACCACTGAACTCAACCTCAACTTTGACGTCTGCCGCGCCCATTTCAGGCAAAGACAAACCTGTCAAAGCCAATGACTTGGGTTGCTGGAAAACGATAGCGGTAGACTGCATGGCTGTATATTTACTCTTACATTGATTTGTGTCAACAAATATTTACAAATAAATCAATTTATGGGTGTAAGCCCTGTGGCTTTCGCCCCACCAAGATCTGCGTTTGCAGTGGCATGGGGTTTGGCACAAGTTCCAAATTCGAGAAGCCAGCCTCTGCCATCATGGCCATCAACTCACGGGCTGTACGCAACCTGCCAGCGCCCATGGCCAACAGGTAAAAATGGAAATACGCATCGCCGTGAGGCGTTTCGTCAGGTTCTTGGGCCATCGGCTCTGCCAAAAGCAAGGTGCCGCCCACAGGCAGCGCCTCGAAAATGGCGCGAAGCGCAGTTTTCACATCGGCATCGGGATGGTCGTGGGCCACACGGATCAAAGTGACCAAGTCGGCGCCACGGGGCAAAGCGTCTTCTAAAAAACTACCAGGATTGGCCGTTGCGCGATCCGCAATCCCTTGGCGCTCAAAGTTAGCGCGGGCGAGGGCCGCCACTTCAGGCAAGTCAAACAAATGCAACTGCAAGTGCTTGGCATGTTGTGCCAAGCGGCCTAAGAAGGTGCCTTGACCACCTCCTACGTCGAGCACACAACGGTGCTCGTCAAACGAGTAGCTGGCAAAAATTTCATCTACCACGAAGGGTTGTGACGCTGACATCAGGTTGGAGTAGCGTGCAAACTTTTCGGCCTGGGCTGCATTTGTTGCTGCGCGCTGCGCGTTTTGCTCTTCAATGGTGTAGGGCCAGTACTGCGACATGGCGCCTGGCTGGTCTGTGCCCTTGAGCATGGCCACAGGGTCTTGCATGTCTTGGTACAACACAGCATGGTGTTCAATCATGGCGCGAATGCCAACATGGCCCGCCACAGGCGCACCCAATGCGCCCAAACCGTAGCGACCTTCGCTGCGCAAATCTAGCAAGCGCAAAGCCAGTGCCGATTGCAACAAACGCTGCAAACCAGCGACAGGCAGGTTGGTGAACTGGGCCAATTCTTCGAGGGTGCGTGGGCGTTCGGCAACCGTTTCCAAAATGCGCAAACGCACGCACGCCAACAGGACTTGTGAGTACACAAAGCCCGCCATCAGGTCAAACACTTGGCGCGCACGGCGCTGTGTGATCCATCGGGTGAGAGGGTTGGAGACACTCCAGCGGTACAAAGACGTGCTGGTCATCATGCGATCCCAGACCGCTTCCAGCGAGTCTCGCCAAGGCGTCTTACGACCCAAGCGCTGTGCAGTTGAAGCCAGGTCCAGTGTTTTCATATCAATGAGACACGCTTTGGTTGTTGCCGGTACTTGTGCCGGCGCGATAAGCATTGCAAGCTGCACGGGGCACCAAACGCTCAGACTGTTGCATCACCAACTCACGCATCGACTGGGCGTTAGGTCCTTCTGGAATGGAATCTGAAGCAGCTTGAATGAGCGATTCAAAATGGGCAATGGCACCTGAAAGTCCGAGGTTGGCAATGGCGTTAGGTCTGTCGTGTTGCGCGTCTTGACCGACGGGCTTGCCCAAGAGATCGGATTGGCCCATGACGTCACGAATGTCGTCAGCCACTTGGTAAGCCTCGCCTAAACAGTCGCCCAAGGCTTGCCATTGCTTGGGATCCGCGCCTGCGCTCAATGCGCCTGCACTGGTGGCCGCCACAAACAGCGCACCGGTTTTGGCGCGCTGGTATTGCATCAGAGACACGCGCGATTCAGATTCCCAGGCTTGGCCCGCCACAATGCCCGAGGGCATGCCAACGCAAGAGGCAACGATGTGCATTAAGCCGGGCAAGCGCAAGGGTGATTGGCTGGCGGCTGCAGCCAGTGTCTGGAAGGCCAAAACGATCAAGGCGTCGCCTGTGAGCACGGCCAAAGGCTCGCCATAGGCGAAGTGCACCGAGGCGCGGCCACGGCGCGTTTTGGCATCGTCAAAACAGGGCAGGTCATCGTGAACCAAGGAGGCACAGTGCATGAGTTCAATGGCCACAGCGACACCTTCGCTGAGTCGAGCATCGTCCATGCCACATGCCTGTGCTACTGCCAAAGTCAACTGCGGCCGAACACGCGCACCACCTGGAAACACGGCATGGCGAACTGCGCCAGCCAACTTGGGAGGGCAACTGGGGTCTTCGGCAGACGCCAAGGCCATGGCCAGACACTGCTCGATTCTTGTGATTGCCTTCATGCGCTTGTCTCCAATTAATGTAAAACACGGAGCAAGTGACAATTATGGTTGTCACTTGTGTGTGTAAACAAATATAGACACATCAAATGTGTCTGTCAACAGGGCATGCCTTGCTTTTCTGAAATTAAATTCAAAGCGTGCTGGCAGCAGACTGGCCGATGGGCAGGATCACATCGGCCACCCACTGCGCCTGCTCCTCGTGCGCGAGGTGCCCCAGGTTGGGTAGCGAGATGATGTCTTGTGGACGCTGATGCGGCAGTGATTCGGCCACGCGATAGGCCACAGACGGCGGCACAATCCAATCTTGCGAGCCGACAATCAAGGTGAGAGGGTCTTGAAGCGTGCGAAGCCTCTCCCAAAAAGTGCGCAAATCCCAGTGCGCCATCATGTGAAGCGCAGCTTGTGCATGGGATGGGTTGCTGATCAAAGTTCGGTAGAGCCGGGTGCCTTCGGTATCCAGCTTTGAGCCAGTGCCCTCCAACAGCTTATTCAGTACGGAGGCGCGCGCCGCCTGCCATGAAAACAACTCGGGCATCAAGGGTGCCTTGGTCAGCACCTTGGCCAAGGGTGAAAAAACTTGTCCAGCGACGCCATCCAAGGGCAGCAAAGCACCGTTCAAAGAGACCAGGCGCTGCGGCTTTAGATGCCCGTCGAGCGTCAACATGCAAGCCACTGCAGCGCCTGCAGAGTGACCGACAACGATGTCAGGCTTGAACTGCATTTGTGCCAACAACTCGGCCACACCTGCTGCCATGCCCTGAATTGAAAACAAAGTGGCAACGTCAGAATCCTGTGGCATGGCGGTGAAACCATGGCCTGGAAAATCGATTGCGATCACCGTGCATTGGTCGCGCAGCAAAGGCATCAGATGGCGCCATGAATGGGTCGATGCGCCAGTGCCGTGCAACAACAGGATGCTCTTGGCTTGTGGAATGGGGTGCTGGGCGATTTGCACATGCCAGCGAAGCCTAGGCGTTTCAATGAAACTTGAAAGCTGCCGCAGAGGCCAGTGGCGGCCATCGGTGTTCCAATTTAAAGCTTGGCGTTGGCTCACAATCAGCTTCTTTTCAAGACCGGCCAGCCACCGCGCGAACTGCTTGGTTCAAGGAATTGGCGCCGGCATAAGGCAAGGCCAAGTATTGCGCGCCCATCGCTTGGGCCAGATTTTTGGCTGCATCTTGCGCTTGCGGCGAGGTGTCCACCAGCAAAGTGCTAAAGCCTCGCAAGCGCATTTCTGTAGCTGCTGCCAAAGCGTCTGTGGCGGCCTGCGCTCTACCGGGGCTGCCATCGCGTGCAATGTTGCCCTTGCCATCTGTCAGCAGCACCACGATGGGTGTCTCGCCTTTTTTTCTCAGCTGATCTGCCAACAAGATGGCCGCATCAATGGCATGCGCCAGCGGCGTGCCACCACCACCGGGCAAACCGGCTAAGCTTCGTTTGGCACGTGCCAAAGAGCGGGTGGGCGGCAAAATCAGCTCCGCTGTTTGACCTCTGAATGCAAGCACCGCCACACTGTCGCGCCGCACATAACAGTCTGCCAACAACAACTCAACGGCGCCCTTGGCTTCGGCCAAACGATTGAGTGCAGAGGAGCCAGAAGCGTCAACCACAAACACCGTGGTGGTCTGGCCTGATTGGCGAAAGCGCGTGACATGGAAATCTTCTTTGCGCACCACGATGCGTTGTTTCTGCCCATCAGTGGGGGCTTGTTGTCGCTGCCGAAGTTTTTGCCAAGGCGCTGCAGCCCTGAGCGTTTCGAGCACATTGATGCGTTGCCCCGCACGCGGCTCGCCTTTGCGTGCGCCCACAGGCCGGCCGCGCAGTGCATTTTTTTGCAGAGCGCCTGCACTGCCCGAGGTGGGTGTTTTGGCACGTTGAAGTTGGCCAATTTTCAAGCTGGCCAACAGGCCAGAAGGGATGGCAGCTTGGGCGGCTTCGAGCACCAAATCGGCTAAATTTTCAGGCAGGCCAGGGTCTTCTTCTTGATCGTCATCTGCTTTGGATTCGTCCTTGTTCTGAGCATCTGGGGACTCAGGCTCAGAAGGTGGCTCGGGCGACGGTTCTGGGGGCTCTTGAGTTTCTGCAGGCGTGTCTTGCGCCTCATTTTCTGGTGGTGCTGCAGGCGGCAGACGTGTTGCGCGTGGTGCAAGCACCAATCGGGCAGCGACGCCGGTGTGTTCTTCTTCGACGGTGTTGCTGCCAGCTAATGCAGCAGCGGCCCGTGCCACGCGCACTGCAAACACACTGGCTCTTAGAGAATCTATACCCAGCCCCAACGCTGCGGCACAAAGGGCCTGCACCGCTTCGTCGTCTATCGTCACTTGTGACAAACGCTCGCGTGCATTCAGCACTTCTTGAGCTGTCCATTCGGGTCCTTCTTCGTCCTCGTCTTGCGCGCCCATCAGCAAACGAAATGCCAGTCGATCCGCTAGCCCGGCTGGCATTTGTTCGTCGTCGCTCGCGCCTTCATCAAGGGCCACCAGGCCTAAGCTGGCCTTGGCCGATGTGTCTAAACCATCCCGCTGCAAAGCCACCATGCCGGTGTCAAGCACGCTGCCAAAGCGAGCCGCTGAAGACAAGCTCATGCGCTCGGCCATGGCCAATACCAACACGCCGCCATCGGCTTGTGACAGCAAGCCTTTGAGGGCGATGGGCTTGCCTGCTTGCAAGGTAGCGCCCAAGTCAAGTCCGCCCAACAAAGCCGTGTCATTGATGTTCAGGGGCACGCGCCGCAGGGGAGTTTGTGATGGCAAGAGACTTTTTAAAAGCGCCAGCCACTGGTCTCGGTTGTCGCATGCAGGAGATCGAAGGGCCACACCGCCCAGACCCACTGGGTCGACTGCAAAAAGTGCAGCGATGGTTGCGGCGTCGCCTTGCATAGGAGGGGAGGGCCTGTTCGCTTAGTTGTTGTTGGGTTAGGGCTTGGGTGCCGTGAGCTCTGCCAGTGCTCTTTCAACGCGCGTCGAAGAGCCTGAATCATCAAGGGGGTTGCGGCGAAGCCGATGACGAAGCGCAGAGGGCGCCACCCGAATCAGGTGCTTTTGTTCAACTTTGGAAGCGCCTTGCAATGCAGCCTCGGCCCGCGCCGCGCGAACCAGTGTCAGATCGCCGCGCAAGCCATCGGTGCCTAAGCTCATGCAGAGTTGGGCGGCAAATTCGCGGGCTTGATCGGGAATGGCCACGTCTGACAAACGTTTGCGGGCTGCCACAATGCTGCGCCTAACGCGGTCGTCTTCTTTTTTCCATGCGTCTGTAAAGGCCTGTGGCCCTTGCTCGAAGGCGTCTCGGCGTTTCACCACTTCCACACGCTGTGCCAATGTGTCTGGTGTTTTCACTTCCACGGACAAGCCAAAGCGGTCCAACAACTGCGGCCTCAATTCGCCTTCCTCCGGATTGCCGCTGCCAATGAGAACGAAGCGCGCTGGGTGCCTCACGCTCAGGCCTTCCCGTTCCACCACGTTTTCGCCTGAGGCGGCCACATCAATCAACAGGTCGACCAAATGGTCTTCCAGCAAGTTGACCTCATCGATGTACAAGTAACCCCTGTTGGCGCGCGCCAACAGTCCTGGCTCAAAGGCTTTCACGCCTTGTGAAAGGGCCCGCTCAAGATCCAAAGCGCCGACCACTCGGTCTTCAGTGGCACCGAGGGGCAAGTCAACCACCGGCACCGAGACCAAATGGCTGGTTTTTGTGGCGGCGCCCGCTTTGCTGCCCGCCGCCGCCTTCGCCAAGCAGTCTGGGCACTTGGCGTTTTCAGGGTCGCAACCATAGGGGCAACCCACCACAGCGCGCATTTTGGGCAAAAGTGCAGCCAATGCCCTGACGGCTGTTGATTTGCCAGTGCCGCGATCACCAAACACCAAAACGCCCCCGATGCTGGGGTCGATGGCCGTCAGCATGATGGCCAATTTCATGTCGTCTTGGCCAACGATGGCAGAGAAGGGAAAGGTCAAAGACATCTGATTCAATGTAAAGGTTAAAACGGGCCGAATGACAAAGTGTCAACTTAAAAAATTATGCAAAGTGTCAATTTAACTTGACGTTTTGTCAAATCCAGTTAAATTATCGCTTCATTGAACAGATATTGAAGGCAAATGATGAGTGCCCTGCTAGATTGGATTAAGTCCCCATCGCAGCTTAGAAAACTGTCCCGAGACAACTTGGCCCCTCTGGCCGCAGAGTTGCGGGAGCGTTTGATTCAGTCGGTCTCGCAAACGGGCGGGCATTTCAGCTCCAATTTGGGAACGGTCGAGCTGACTGTAGCGTTGCACTACGTTTTCAACACCCCTGAAGACCGCTTGGTATGGGATGTGGGTCATCAAACTTACCCCCACAAAATGCTGACGGGCCGCAACGAACAGATGGGCAGCATGCGCCAAATGGGCGGTTTGAGTGGCTTTCCGCGCCGTGAAGAAAGTATTTACGACGCCTTTGGCACGGCCCACTCGTCCACCAGCATCTCGGCCGCATTGGGCATGGCCATGGCGGCCAAACAAATGGGCAGCCGCCGCAAAGCAGTTGCGATCATTGGCGATGGCGCACTGACAGCAGGCATGGCCTACGAGGCCTTGAACAATGCTGGTGCGAGCGATTGCAACTTGCTGGTCATCTTGAACGACAACGACATGTCCATCAGCCCGCCGGTTGGTGCCTTGAACCATTATTTGCACGAATTGATGAGTGGCCGCTTTTATGCCGATGCCAAAAAAATTGGCAAGGAAGTTTTGAAAAACGCGCCGCCTTTGTATGCCTTAGCGCAAATGATTGAGCAGCAAACACAGAGCTTTATCCAACCGCAAACCATGTTTGAAAATTTGGGTTTCGAGTACACGGGTCCTGTGGATGGACACAATGTGGAAGAGATGGTGGATACGTTGAGAGGTTTGTACAACAAACCTGGCCCGCAGTTTTTGCACGTCGTCACCCGCAAAGGCAAGGGCTATGCAAGAGCTGAAGCCGATCCTGTGAATTATCACGGCCCCAGTAAATTTGATCCCGCTGTGGGCATTGTGAGTGCTGCACCATCTGTGCCTCCAAAACCAACGTTCACCCAAATTTTTGGCCAATGGCTTTGCGACATGGCAGCGGTTGACGAGCGCCTGGTGGGCATCACACCCGCCATGCGCGAAGGCTCGGGCATGGTGAACTTCAGCCAACAGTACCCGCATCGCTATCACGATGTGGGCATTGCAGAACAACATGCGGTGACTTTTGCCGCCGGCATGGCCTGCGAGGGCTTGAAGCCCGTGGTGGCCATCTATTCCACTTTCTTGCAACGAGCCTACGACCAGCTGATTCACGATGTGGCCTTGCAAAACTTGCCTGTGGTGTTTGCACTCGATCGTGCCGGTTTGGTGGGCGCCGATGGCCCTACTCACGCAGGCATGTACGACATTGCGTTCACTCGTTGCATTCCCAACATGAGTGTTGCATGCCCTGCCGACGAGGCAGAGTGTCGGCAGTTGCTCAGCACGGCTTATGCGCAAGATCATGCTGTCACAGTTCGTTACCCAAGGGGTGCCGGTGTGGGTGCCAAAGCGGCAACTGACTTACAGACCTTGCCATTTGGAAAAGCCGAAATCAGGCGCCAAGGCCAAGGCGTTGCGCTGCTCGCATTTGGTCCTCTTTTGTACGAAGCTCTCAAAGTGGCTGAAGGCATGAATGCCACGGTGGTCAACATGCGTTGGGCCAAGCCCTTGGATGTTGAAACTTTGAAGCAAGTTGCGCTTTCGCATGATCGCCTGGTCACGCTTGAAGATGCGACTCGCAAAGGCGGTGCAGGCGCGGCTGTGCTGGAAGCTTTGCAAGACATGTGCATTGCAATGCCAGTGTTGGTGGTGGGCTTTGAAGACGAATTCACCGAGCATGGCGACCCGCAAAAACTGATGCAGCACTATGGCCTGACTGCGCCCGGCATTCAAAAACGCATTGAAGACTGCTGGCCCGATGTGAAGGCCGCACCTTTCTTGAGGGTGGTGGGCTGATGGCTGTTTGGACCTTAGGGCTGAACCACAAAACTGCGCCGATTGATTTGCGCGAGCGTTTTGCGTTTGCCTCTGAGCGCTTGGATCAGTCGTTGAAAGGTTTGCGCCAAAGTTTTACAACACACAAAGAAGTGGCGATTTTGTCCACTTGCAATCGAACAGAAATTTACTGTGCAGGTGATGAGGTTCAAATACCCCAAACACTGAGTTGGTTGGCAGATACCGGCAAAACACAAGTCGATGTATTGGCGAGGCACACCTACCGATTTGAAGGCGATGCATCTGCGCGGCATGCGTTTCGAGTTGCCAGCGGCCTCGACTCGATGGTCTTGGGCGAGTCGCAAATTTTGGGACAACTCAAAGAAGCCGTGCGGACGGCCAGCGACTCTGGTGCTTTGGGCACCACGCTCAACCAACTGTTTCAGCGCTCCTTTGCAGTGGCCAAGGAAGTCAGAAGCACCACGGAAATTGGTGCGCACTCCATCAGCATGGCCGCGGCCGCGGTGCGTTTGGCTGGCCGTATTTTTGAAAACATCAAAGAAACCAATGTTTTGTTTGTGGGCGCCGGTGAAATGATTGAGTTGTGCGTGGCGCACTTTGCAGCCAAGTCGCCGAAATCAATCACGATTGCCAACCGATCGGCTGAAAGAGCCGACCTGCTGGCGCAAGTTCACGGTGGTAGAAGCATCTCCTTGGCAGATCTGCCCAAGCGCTTGCACGAGTTTGACATTGTGATCAGTTGCACTGCCAGCACCTTGCCTTTGATTGGACTTGGCGCCGTTAAAAGTGCTTTGCGCACCAGAAAAAACAAACCCATCTTCATGGTTGATTTGGCGGTGCCGCGTGACATCGAGCCCGAGGTCAAAGACCTTCGCGATGTGTACCTGTACACCGTGGACGATCTGACCGAAGTGATCAACAGCGGCCAAGTCCACAGACAAGCTGCCGTGGTCGATGCAGAAGTGATCATCGACGAAGGCGTGCAAAAATTCATGTCTTGGCTGGCACAACGCAGAGATGTGCCCTTGATTCAAGAATTGAATTACCAAGCTGATGCTTGGCGGCAGGCCGAAGTGCTGCGCGCGCGCAAGTTGCTCGACAAAGGCCAGAGCATTGAAAGCGTTCTAGAGTCGCTTTCGGTGGGCATGATGAAGAAAATGTTGAACGGCCCCCTGCGTGAGTTAAATCACACAGAAGAGCCGCTCAGAGTCAAGGCCCGCGAGGCTGTCAAACAAATGTTTTTGAGGCCTTGAAGGGGCGCTTGGAGAAATTCAGCTTGAGCATTGAGAATGCTCAAGCTGATAGAGCATTAGCCCTTCTTGGCGTAGGCAGAGCACCAGCCATTGCCGTGAACTTGTTTGCCCGCAAACAAGGGGCAACCGCCAGCAGGGTCAGTGGCCTTGCCTTGGTACAAAGCGCAGTTGTTGCATTTTTGCGCAGCAGCGTGCTTAGGGAATTTCTTCGCGTCAACTTTGGTGGTGTCAGCGGCATAACCCAAAGCAGCAGCCTGAGGGTCTTTTTCGTTGACCATGGCTTGGGCCATGGCTTGCTGTGCTGCCAATGCAGTGCTACCTAAAGCTACTTGCATCATGAATACGCGACGATTGGTTTGTTTCATAAAATTTCCAATGAGGTTGCTAAAAATCTGGACGACGAATATTAACGTTAAAAATGAAACTTTGTCTGAACGGTGAAGCCCAACGGGAATAGATTTCTTCGGGAAGGGTTTTCAAATTGCGAAGTTGAGCTGTCTGCTCAACCCCTCCTGAATAAGGGACAATCCACGCTAATCTTTATGAATCCATCGCCCACCCCCGCCCCAATTTCGCCATCCGAGCCCGCAATGGCTTTGAATGCTTCGCTCATGACTTCGTTGGAGAAGCGCTCCAGCATTTCTCTGGCGGCCATTTATGGCTTGCGCCCAGCCCTCGTGGGACTGGCCATGGGCATTTACGGCCTGACACAAGGGGCTCTGCAGTTAGCGTTTGGGGCGGCTTCAGACAAACTTGGCCGCAAAAAAGTCATTGTGTTTGGCTTGTTCATCCTTGCTGCGGGCAGTTTTTGGGCTGCGGCCGCTGACAGCTTGTTTGGCTTGCTCATGGGCCGAGCTTTGCAAGGGGCGGGTGCTGTCTCGGCGGTGGTCACGGCATTGTTAGCCGATCAAACGCGCGACATTGTCAGAACCAAGGCCATGGCCTTGATTGGGGCCAGCATTGGCCTGATGTTCGCTTTGTCCTTGATTTTGGCGCCTGCGCTCAATACCATCGCGGGTTTGACGGGCTTGTTCGTTCTAACAGGCCTGTTGGCTTTTGGCGGTGTGGCTGTGGTCATTTGGGGTGTGCCTCCCGAGCCTGCCATGAGGACAGTCGTGCCCAAAGGCAGCTTGAAGGAAGTACTGACGCACATCCCCTCTTTGCGCAATAACTTGGGGGTTTTTGTGTTGCATGGCGTGCTTTTGGCCATGTGGGTGGCCGTGCCGCAAATGATGGTGGATGCAGGTTTGCCCAAGGAGCATCATTGGTGGATTTATCTGCCCGCCGTGCTGTTTGGCTTTATGGTCATGGGCAAAACGCTTTTCCCGCTTGAGCGAAAAGGTTATCTGCGGGCGGTGTTCTTGACGTCGGCTTTGGTCATTGCGCTGGTCATGTTCAGCTTGGGCTTGGTAGCTGGCGGTACGCCCAATCTATGGTGTATTGCTGGCATTTTGTGCGTCTTCTTTTCTGCTTCCAACATTTTGGAAGCCTGTCAGCCTAGCATTGCCTCGCGCGGTGCCCCGCCGCATGCCCGCGGGATGGCCATGGGTTTTTACAATACCTTGCAGTCGCTGGGCTTTTTTGTGGGGGGTGCAGCAGGCGGCGCCCTCATGAAATCAGGGGGCGCGCAGGTTTTATTTGCGGTGTGTGGCTTGGCCACGCTGGTCTGGCTTTTGGTTGCATGGTTCATGGAACCCATTGAGGCACCGGCCCGCTAACAAGCATAATTGCACCTGTTCATCGCAAGAGATTTCAAGGAAACAAACATGGCATCCGTCAACAAAGTCATTCTCATCGGCAACTGCGGCCGTGACCCCGAAATTCGCTACCTGCCTTCGGGCCAAGCCGTGGCCAACATCAGCATCGCCACCACCAGCCGTCGCAAAGACCGCACGTCTGGCGAAACCGTTGAGGATACTCAGTGGCACCGCGTCACCTTCTATGACCGATTGGCTGAAATTGCCGGTGAATATGTCAAAAAAGGCCGCCCCATTTACATTGAAGGGCGCCTGAAATACGGCAAGTACACCGACCAAGCGGGTGTAGAGAAAAACACGGTCGACATCATTGCCACTGAAATGCAATTGCTTGGCGCACGTGAAGGTATGGGCGCTCCCAGCGGTGGCGATGAAGAGGGGGGTGCACCTGCGCGCCGACCAGCAGCAGCCCGCCCAGCCGCCGCTAGCGCGCCAGCTAGCAAACCTGTCGCCAAGCCTGCCAGTGGTTTCGACGACATGGATGACGACATTCCGTTTTAAGCCGTTATCAGTTGTTCATAGGCACAAAGCTGCCATGGCACCCATTGATCTGTTGCATGTGTTGCGGGGCTAGAACGAACCATGGAACTTCGGCAGTTGCGTGCGTTCGTTAAAGTGGTCGAAGTCGGCAGCATCAGCCGAGCCGCGCTTGACTTGAATGTGGTTCAGTCTGCTCTCAGTCAACAAATCACCAAGCTTGAAAGCGAGCTGTCTACGCGGCTCCTTCAGCGCTCGCCTCAGGGCGTTGCACCGACCGAAGCGGGCGTCGCCTTTTTCCGCGAAGCTCAACTCACGCTAAGGCATGCTGAACAAGCCGTTCGCGCTGCCCAAGAATCGCGCTTGTCTGGCACCGTCAGTGTGGGCATGGCACCCACCACGGCCGCGGTGTTGGGCATGCCTTTGATGCGTGCCCTGAGAGACCGATATCCTGATGTTCGTCTGCACATGGTGGAAAGTTTGTCTGGCCACCTGACAAGCATGTTGAATGCGCGCCAGCTAGATTTAGCGGTTTTGTTTGACTCCCATCTGTTGCCCAGCCCTGATTTGAAAACAGCGCGACGCTGGAGCGTCATGCCGCTTTTAGAAGAAGATTTGTTCTTCATCAGCGCCAAAAAGAACACCCGCTCAAAAATGCCCAACACCCTCAAATTGAGCCAGTTGACGCATGAGGCGCTCATTTTGCCAACGGGACCGCATGGCCTCAGAAGTACGCTCGATGCCGCCTTCGCAAGGATCAAACTGGTTCCCAATGTGGTCTTGGAAATTGACTCATTGGCCTTGCTGATGGATGCTGTCGATGCAGGCTTAGGCGCCACTCTGCAACCTTGGGCCGCTGTGGCCAGATTTCCTGATGCCAGGCAAAGGTTCCACATGGCACGCATTTCGACAGCCAATGTCCAGCGCGTCAATGTGCTTTGCAGTTTGTCCGAGGATGAATTGTCGCCCGTTGCTTTGGCAGCGCGCGTGGTTTTGAAAGACTGCGCTCAGCAACTTGTCTCCCAAGGGGTTTGGACCGGCGCGCGCGTCACGTCCTAATTGAGGTTTTGTGTGAGGGGTATCACTTTTATTGATACCCCAATCCTTCTGGGGCTGATCAATGGCCCTTGATGGCAGTTAAAGTAACAAGCAGCACAATAACATTCATCGAAAAAGGGACATCATGGACTTGCAACTCAAAGACAAAACAGCGCTTGTGACGGGTGCCAGCGTCGGCATTGGCCGCGGCATTGCCAAAGCTTTGGCCGCAGAAGGCGTGAAACTGGCCATCTCAGCACGCCGCGCCGACAAGTTGCAAGAAGTGGCTGATGAAATCGTGGCGGCAGGCGGGCATCGCCCTGTCATCATCGAATCAGACCTGTACCCAGAAGACGCCGCTGCCAAACTCACGGCCGCCGCCATCCAAGGCTTGGGCCATGTTGACATCTTGGTCAACAACGCAGGAGGCTCTCGCAGCTTCAAAGATTTGCATGTGAGCGAAGAAGCTTGGCAAGAAGCCATCACCTTGAATTTCCATCGTCCCCGCCAAGTGGCCGATGCCTTGGTGGACCAAATGATTGCCCGCAAGTGGGGCCGCATCATCAACATCACCGGCAAGAGCGAGCCCGATCATGTGAATGGCGCCTTCTGCGCCAAGGCTGGTATTCACAGTTGGGCCAAAGGCTTGTCACGCATGGTGGGTCCTCACGGCATTACCGTGAACTGTATTCCGCCTGGCCGTATTCACTCTGAACAAATTTTTCGCAACTACACCCCTGAATACCGTCAGTGGCAGTGCGAAAACGAAATCCCCATGGGCCGGTATGGCGAGCCAGAAGACATGGCCAATTTGGTGACGTTCTTGTCGTCTCCTTTGGCCAGTTACATCACTGGCGCTGTGATTCCGGTAGACGGTGGTTTGCGTCGCTATCAGTTCTAATTTTGGGGTGCCTTGAATGAGTTTGGATGTATTGATCATTGGTGGCGGCAACGCGGCCTTGAGTGCGGCACTCATGGCCCGCGAAGCAGGTGCCAGTGTCATGGTGCTTGAGTCAGCACCCCGTGAATGGCGTGGTGGTAATTCCATGCACACCCGCAACTTGCGCTGCATGCACGATGCACCGCAAGATGTGTTGATCGAGGCTTACTCCGAAGAAGAGTTTTGGCAAGATTTGTTGAAAGTCACAGGCGGCCTGACCGATGAGCACATGGCGCGTTTGGCCATTCGGCACTCGCACCACTGCCGGCCTTGGATGGTCAAGCACGGTGTGCGCTTTCAGCCTTCTTTGTCAGGCGCATTGCACACCGCGCGAACCAATGCGTTCTTCATGGGCGGCGGCAAAGCATTGATCAATGCTTATTACCGGAGTGCAGAAAAGCTGGGCATTCAAATTCACTACAACGCAGAAGTGAATGAACTCGACATTGAAAATGGCGTTTTTAAAGCGGCCATCGTGAATCACAAAACCCCCACAGGCGAGTTGCTCCGAACAGAGCGCGTCACCGCCAAAACGTGCGTGATGGCTGCCGGCGGTTTTGAATCCAACTTGGCTTGGTTGCGTGAGGCTTGGGGCCAAAATGCGCTTGGAGAATTTCCGGCTGACAACTTTTTAATTCGCGGCACCAAATTCAATCAAGGCACCTTGCTAAAGCACTTGCTGGACTTGGGCGCCGATCAAATTGGCGACCCCACACAAGCCCACATGGTGGCCATCGATGCACGCGCGCCTTTGTACGACGGCGGCATTTGCACCCGCATCGACTGTGTGTCTTTGGGCGTGGTGGTGAACAAAAACGCTGAGCGTTTTTACGACGAAGGCGAAGATTTCTGGCCCAAGCGCTACGCCATTTGGGGTCGCTTGGTGGCTCAGCAGCCTGGTCAAATTGGCTATTCCATTACCGATGCCAAAGCAGTGGGTCGTTTTATGCCGCCCGTATTTGAAGGTACCGTCGCTCAATCGCTGCCAGAGTTGGCGCAGAAACTTGGCTTGAATGCAGACACCTTCATGGCCACCCTGAACGCTTACAACCAAGCTTGCGTTCCAGGACATTTCGATCACACCGTCTTGGACGATTGCCATACTGAAGGCGTGACGCCAGCCAAAACCCATTGGGCGCTGCCGCTTGATACAGCTCCTTTCTATGCTTATCCCGTGAAGCCCGGCATCACCTTCACTTACCTCGGTTTGAAAACCGATGACACCACGGCGGTCCGTTTCAACCATCAGCCAAGTCCCAACTTGTTTGTGGCTGGCGAGATGATGGCGGGCAATGTTTTGGGCAAAGGCTACACCGCAGGTGTTGGCATGACCATCGGCACGGCTTTTGGCCGCATCTCCGGCCAGCAAGCAGCAAGAGCTGCTTTGGGTATTCCTGAATCGGTACCCCGTTTGGCAACACAGGTGATGCAGGGCACAGCCGACCAAGACACGCGCGCAGTCGCTTGAATCAAACACCATGCAAACACTCCAACAATTGACTCAAGAAGCGCAGGCATTGGCGCGCGGTGAAATACTTTTAACCAGCGCTGAAAAAGAAGTGGCCCGCCAACTTCAAATTTGCAACGGCTGCCGTTACTGCGAAGGCTTCTGCGCGGTGTTTCCCGCCATGACACGCCGTTTGGAATTTGGCAAAGCAGACATTCATTACTTGGCCAACTTGTGCCACAACTGCGGTGCGTGTTTGCATGCATGCCAGTATGCGCCCCCGCACGAATTTGCCATCAATGTGCCTAAGTCGATGGCCACGGTACGTGGACAAACTTACGCAGATTACGCATGGCCCAAAGCTTTGGGTGGGCTCTACAAAAGCAATGGCCTGACCGTGTCAATGGCCTTGGCTTTCAGCTTGAGTTTGTTTTTGATCTTGGCCATTCAAAGCAATGGCACGCTGTGGGGTGGCCCTGTTGAAAATGGTTTTTATGCCATCTTCCCTCACAACCTCATGGTGAGCATGT
>JAJTDK010000052.1 GCA_021300495.1 Limnohabitans sp.
CAATACAGTTGGCAGCCCCAGCCTATGGCGCCCGATTATTTAAAAGCCGCACAAGACATGGCTGAAAAAGTCACTGCCGACTTAGGCGGTGCAGGCTTGTTTGGGGTTGAATTTTTTGTCACAGCCAAAGAAGTCATTTTCAGTGAGTTAAGCCCTCGCCCTCACGACACAGGCATGGTGACCTTGATCAGTCAAAACCTGAGTGAATTTGATTTGCATGCGCGCGCTGTTTTGGGCTTGCCTATTCCGCATATAGAAGCGGTAGAAGGCGCCAGTGCTGTGGTGCTTGCCGACCGTGAAGGCAAAAACCCAACTTACGCTGGCGTATTGGATGCATTGCTAGAACCTGGCGTTGATGTTCGAATTTTTGGCAAACCCACCACGCGTCCTTATCGCCGTATGGCAGTTGCTTTGGCCAAAGGCGATCAAGCCTTGCAGCGTGCTCGCGCAGCAGCCGCCAAAATCAGCGTTCACGTGACATAAAAAAGGCTCTGCAACATTCTGCAGAGCCTCTTATTCACAAAGTGAATTACTTCACTTCAGTGATGAACTTGTCGTTGGTGCGGCGCACCTTCTTCATGTAACTTCTGGGCCTTTTGCCGGATAGTTCTTCAACAACATTTGACGATAGGCTTCAGCGCCTTCGTTGACAAAGCCGCGTACTTCATTGTTGTAGTCAAACATCATGTTGATGCGTTCGGCGGTGTAGTCGTTCCAAGCAGCAAATACCAAGAGGTGTGAGCCTTCTGTAATTTGAGCTTGGTTACTGGCAGCAGCTTGAATTTTGGTTCGAACTTCTTTGTTGGTCACCACAATAATTTCATAGGGCTGCAATCCGCTTGAAGTAGCGGTCATGCGAATGGCTTCCAAAATGCGTTGCACTTTGGCTTCTGGAACCGCCTTCGTGGGGTCCATTTTTTTGGTGGCATAACGCCAATTGAGAGCTTGAAGCAAATCCATGAATAAATCCTAGTGATCAAAAAACAAACGGGAGTTTAACTCCCGTTTGTCCCTCATCACCTAAAGCAAGGCAAAGCTTGCGGCAGGCCCCGACTATTCAGCGGTATAGCCAGAAGCCTTGATAGGCGCTTCCCAACGCTTTAAATGAGCGGCCTGCGATGCAGTGAGGGCCTGAGCGTTGGCATAGTTTGGCACCAAGCCAAAGCCTCTGATGCGGGCTTGCATATCTGGGGCATTCAAAGCCTGAGCCACAGCATCACTGATTTTTTGCACACGATCATTGGCCATGTTGGCAGGTCCATAAACGCCAAAGTAAGCATCGGCCACAACGTTCACACCCACTTCTTTCAAAGTAGGGACATCAGGCAAAGCTGCGGAGCGAGTCTCACCTGTGACAGCCACAATTTTCACCTTGCCTGTTTTGTGATGTTCCAAAGTTTCAGAGGCGGTATCAATCATGACGGGAATTTGCCCGCCAATTAAATCTTGAGCAGCTGGCGCACCACCTTTGTAGGCCACGTGCGTCATGGGCGTGCTGGTTTCTTGGGCCAACAATTGACCCGCAAAGTGAGGCACGGTGCCTGCACCAGACGTTGCGTAATTGGCTTTGCCGGGGTTGGCTTTTAACCATGACATCAATCCTCTGATATCTGTAGCAGGTGAACCTGGGCCTGTTGTAACCGCAAAATCAAATGTGGTCACGCGAGCAATGGCCGTGAAGTCTTTCACGGGGTCGTAGCCCAAATTTTTGAAGAGCCAAGGCATGATCACAAGGCCGCCAGAAGGCACCAAGGCCAGCGTATTGCCATCGGGGTTGGCCCTCTTTAACTCTCCCAATGCAATGCGACCGGCTGCGCCTGGCTTGTTTTCAACAATGACATTTTGGTCAAGGCTGACGCGAAGCTTTTCTGCCAACAAACGAGCCACTACATCGACGGACCCACCTGGCGGAAAGCCCACCATGATCTTCACTGCTGGTTTGTCTTGTGCCAACGCTGAAGTGCTAAGGCCTGCAACGGCCAAGCTGGCGCTCAAAATCACTAACTTCAAAAGATTTCTTTTCATGTGGTTTCCAATTGCTGTTGAACTTATTTTGCTGAATGCAGGGCAAGTGTCGCTCATAATCTAAGCTGAAGCCCATTGGGGTTTTCGTGATGTCCAACCTCTTTTCCAACCATTAGGAGCTCTCTGCCATGCCTGTGATTGATGTCCATACCCACATGTTTACGCCCAAATGGCTTGAGCTTCTTAAAGCTGAGGGGGGTCAGTACAACATTCAAACAAGGCCAGATGGTCAGCAAGAGGTCTTTAGGGGCAACACGCCCGTGGTGATTCCGCAAAAGGGGCATTTTGATTACGATCTGCGCATCAAGCACATGGATGCTGCGGGCATTGACATCTCCATCGTTTCGCTCACATGCCCAAACGTTTATTGGGGCACAGAAGAAATAAGCTGCAGAGCGGCTCGCGAGTCCAATGACACCATGGCGCAAGCTCAAAGCACTTACCCCGACCGCATTCGTTGGTTCACTTCATTGCCTTGGGAATATCCTGCTCGAGCTATCGAAGAACTCGATCGAACTTGCCGCAATGGCGCCAGTGGTGTCATGGTGTTGGCCAACATTTCTGGCCGCAGTTTGACCGACCCCATGTTCGCCCCCATCTGGGCAGAAATTGACAAGCGTGGCTTGCCTGTTTTGGTTCACCCCACAGACCCACCCGGCGTGGATGTCATGGACATGACCAAATTTGATTTGAGTTGGTCTGTAGGCTTCATGTTCGACACCACCTTGGCCATCACCCGCATGATTTTTGAAGGCTTCTTTGATCAATACCCCAATTTAAAAATCATTGCATCGCATGGTGGCGGCACACTGCCTTACTTAATCGGAAGGTTTGAAAAAGGCCATGAAGTAGAAATTCCGTCGCGTCGTCAAATGAAACAAAAGCCCACAGATTACTTAAGACACATTTACTACGACACCATCACCTACAACTTAGGCGCACTTCAATACCTCATCTCGGTGGTGGGCGAGGAGCACGTCATGTTGGGTACCGACTGGCCGCATCAGGTGCACGATACCAAGGGCGCATTTGCCAACACCGCACAATTGCCTGCTCAAACATGCGCCGCCATTAGAGGCGGCAATGCACTCAAAGTGTTTAACATTTCGTAAGATTGCATGAGTAATTGGCTGCCCCTGCTTGCGACCTTGTTCATCCAAGCTATGGTCTCCATGGCCTTGCTAACGCTTCCTGTCATGGCACCCGTTGCAGCCAAAGATTTAGCGGTATCGCCTGCTTTGGTGGGCGTCTATGTCGCCATCACCTACCTTGGTGCCATGTTATCCAGCCTCACCTCAGGCACCAGCGTGACACGTTTTGGTCCTATTCGGGTCAGTCAATTGGGACTGGTACTGTGTGCAATAGGGCTCTGTCTTTGCGCCGTACCTTGGTTACCCGCTTCTGGCTTGGGCGCCTTCTTCATTGGCTTGGGATATGGCCCTATCACACCGGCCAGCTCGCAAATATTGACACGAACAACACCGGCCCATCAAATGTCTCTGGTGTTTTCAATCAAACAAACAGGCGTGCCACTAGGCTCCATGTCAGCGGGCGCCATTGTTCCCAGCCT
Organism: Limnohabitans sp.; assembly: GCA_021300495.1. Classification (GTDB taxonomy): domain Bacteria; phylum Pseudomonadota; class Gammaproteobacteria; order Burkholderiales; family Burkholderiaceae_C; genus Limnohabitans_A. Next base: position 3,596 of record JAJTDK010000052.1, read on the forward strand.
CATGCTGGGAATCGGCTGGCAATTGAGTTTAATCAGCGTTGCCTTGGTGTGCTTGATCAGTGCCATCTTGTCGCAGCCACTTCGTCATGAAATGGACCAGCACAGGCAAGTTGGTATGAAGTTGAACTTCAACACATTGTTGGCACCTATCCGCATGGTTTTGTCGCACCGCACTCTGGCCACCATGGCTGGTTGTTCGTTCATGTTCTCCATGGTTCAAGTGTCTCTTACCACTTACTTGGTAACTTACTTGCACGATGATTTGTCTTATGGACTGGTGGCCGCTGGGTTGCTGCTTTCCGTCACACAAATGGGGGGCATCGTTGGGCGAGTTGCCTGGGGCTATGTGGCCGATCATTATTTAAGCTCGCAAAAAATGCTGGCGGGTTTGGCCATCAGCATGACCCTTTGCGCGGCGACAACCCCTCTTTTGCTGCCTATTCTTCCCGTCTATGGTGTCTGGACCCTGCTGCTGCTTTTTGGCGCATCCGCCATTGGTTGGAACGGCGTCTATTTGGCAGAAGTAGCCAGACAGGCACCCGAGGGCAAGGCCAGTGTCGCTACGGGCGGCACCTTGACCTTTACTTTTTTGGGCGTGGTGGTCGGCCCACCCCTCTTTGGCGGTTTGGCCACCCTGTTTGGCACCTACGGTGCTGGGTTTTGGGCGCTGGCTGTCATCTCTAGTTTTTGCAGCTTTGTTTTATTGCGCTTAAAGCCTAGCCCCGCGAATTAAATCAACCCCTTTTTCGGCAATCATGATGGTGGGGGCATTGGTATTGCCCGTCACCAAGTGCGGCATGATGGACGCATCGATGACGCGTAAATTTTGCAGGCCATGAACGCGAAGCTCGGCATCGACCACCGCCATCGGATCTTGCGCAGGGCCCATTTTGCAAGTGCCCACAGGGTGGTATTCGGTGTCGGAGTGGTCACGCAGAAAGCTTTCAACTTGCGCCGGATTGTTGACATCTACCGCATGAATCATGTCGCCTCTGTGAGAAGACAATGCCGGCGACTGCATGACACGCAATCCCAATTGGGTGGCAGTCACCAAGGTCTGCATGTCGGCTGACTCTTTGAAAAATGCGGGGTCAATGAGAGGCTTTTCGGTGGGGTTGCGACTGGCCAGAGTTAGACTGCCACGGCTTTGAGGGCGCATGAGGGTGACGTGCAAGGTGTACCCATGGCCAGCATGCATTTTGCGCGCGTGATCATCCACAATGCCAGTGCACAGGGCCAACTGAATGTTGGGATACTCATTGTTGCCTTCGGTAGACACAAAGCCTTGTGTTTCAGACACGTTGGAGGTGATCCAGCCCGTTCTTTTGCTGCGCCACTCCAGCATGGCTTTGACCATGTTCCAGGCGCCCTTCAATGAAAAGCCCATGGCATCGTTTATTTTTTGGGTCTTGTAAATCAGCACCGTGGTGATGTGGTCTTGCAAGTTTTGTCCCACACCCGGCAATTCATGCAACAAGGGAATGCCCAAATCTTGCAAATGCAAAGCGGGGCCCACCCCCGACAACATGAGCAACTGCGGCGAGCCAAAAGCGCCACCCGACACAATCACTTCTTTGCGCGCACGCACCTCATGGTCCACGCCGTTGACTTTGTATTTGATGCCTACAGCACGTTTGCCATCAAACATAATTTGCGTGGCGTGCGCATGCGAGATGACATTCAAATTGCTTTGATGGCGGTGTGGGTCAATGTACGCTCTGGCCGCGTTCCAACGCTCGCCGCCCTTTTGCGTGACCTGACCGGGCGACACCCCAAATTGCTGCGCGCCGTTGTAATCGGGGTTGCTTGGAATGCCCTGCTCGTTGCAAGCCTTCATGAACAATTGGTTCAAGGGGCTGGGGCTGCGCAGAAAACTCACATTCAAAGGACCGCCGACACCCCGGTAATCTGTTGCGCCAAAGCACTCATTGTTTTCTGACTTTTTAAAGTAGGGCAAAACATCTTGAAAGGACCAACCCGGGTTGCCCAACGCGGCCCAACTGTCGTAATCGCGGGCATTGCCGCGCGTGTAAACCATGGCGTTGATGGAAGAGCTGCCGCCCATCACTTTGCCGCGCGGTTGAAATCCTTTGCGGCCGTTAAAGCCGGCCTGAGGCACGGTGTTGTAGCCCCAGCTGTTGAGGTTCAAGGAAGCTGTGGCTGCAAATCCCAAAGGAGCCCGAACAAACACCGAATTGTCGGGGCCGCCAGCTTCTAACAAGCAGACAGAAGTATCTTGATCTTCACTCAAGCGCCCTGCCACGCAGCATCCCGCAGATCCACCACCTACCACCACATAATCAAATTCAAAATGCGTCATTGAAATTACCTCGTGACAATGGAGAAATTACCGGGCGCTTTGTCCAGCATGCTGAAAAACAAAGCCAAATCAACTTTGCTGCCTTCGATTTTGGTTTGATCGGACAAGAGCAAGTCTTTGGCACCTGCTTGGCCCAGTACCATCTTGATAAAAAATGGCTTCGTCAGGGTGAGTGTGGCATTTGCATTTGGATCGGGTCGCGCCTGCACACGCTGCAACACAGAATTTTCAAGAGACAAGACAAAACTTTGTTGGGTGTCCGAAAACACCAAGTTGATTTTCATTTTTTTGCCCTCAGCCTTGGGGGCATTGAGCGATGCCGCCATGGCCTCCAAAAACCGTTCTATAGGGGTTTGATTCAGCATGTCGATCATGCCCTCTCGAGGCATGCCTTTTTCGGGCGTGCCCTGACGCAACTCCATTGCACCGCTTAGGTAAAAGTTTCGCCAAGCAGATGACTCGGCCGCATAACCCAGCTTTTCAAAAGACTGCGCCAACATTTCCTTGGCTTGCGCATCCTTAGGCGCTACATAAACTGCATGTTTTAGCAACTCGGCCGCCCAGCGGTAATCTGTTTTGGCCATGGCCTCTTGAGCTGCCGCTACCACTTTGTCGACCCCGCCCATGAGCTGGACGTATTTTTCAGAAGCTTGCAATGCGGGCAAAGGGTCTAGGTTGGAAGGGTGGGCATCAAACCAGCCCATGTAGTTTTGGTAAACCGCTTTCACATTGTGCCGAACTGTGCCGTAATAACCGCGCACACTCAAATGCTCATCCAGTGAAGGGGGCAGCCGAAGATTTTCTGCAATTTCAGCAGCGTTCAAACCGGCATTCATTTGTCGCACCGTTTGATCGTGAATGAACTGATAGGTGTCTCTTTGTTTGACAATAAAGTCTTGGATATTGGCAGTCCCCCAGACTGGCCAATGATGCTGATTGAACACTACTTCGGAGTTTTGCACATGGCGCAAGGAGTCGTTCAAATAAGAAGCCCACTTGGTAGCATCTCGCACCTTGGCACCGCGCAAGGTATAAAGGTTGTGCAAAGTGTGGCCCATGATTTCAGCGCCGCAAAACGCTTTAAAGTCAGGTAAATAGAAAACAAACTCCGAGGGCGCCTCGCTGCCCGGTACGTTGTGAAAAACAAAACGAACGCCATCAATGAGCAGGTGTTTTTCTTCTGATTCAACGGTGATGTTAGGTTGCAAAATGCCAAGTTTTCCAAACGCCACCGCTTTGCCCAAGCCATTGTCGACAAGCCCTGTTGGACTTTTGGGCAAATTGCTGCCGTACATGTACATGGCCCGTCGCCCCATGGCGGGGCCCATGAGAATATTTTCACTGGTGGCCTCTTCCATAAAGCCAGATGGTGCAACGATGGGCAGTTTTCGGGCTTTGGCTTCCTCTGCACTTACCACGCCCAATGCACCTCCAAAATGATCGGCGTGACTGTGCGTAAAAATAAGGCCAGACACTTTTTGCGGGCCCAAATGCAGGCGTGCAAAAGCCAGTGCCGCGGCGGAGGTTTCTTGTGCAGTCAGGGCATCGACCACAATCCAACCTGTCTTTCCTTGAATCAAGGTCATGTTGGCCAGGTCAAAGCCCCTTAATTGCCAGATGCCTTCGGTTACTTTGAACAAGCCAATTTGGTTGTTCAAAGTGGCTTGGCGCCACAAACTTGGGTTGACCGTTGCGGGCGCATTGCCTTGAACAAAGGCAAAGGCATCAAAGTCCCAAATGACCTTGCCCTGCTCATCTTTGATCTGCCCTGTGGGTGCAGCTATAAAGCCTTTTCTGGCGTCGCTTTTTTCAAGCCAATCGGCACCGACTGAATGCGCGGGTATTTTGGATTGACTTAGATTTGAGTCTGACTTCTGACAGGCCGTCAAAGCACAAACGACCATGAACACACCCACGAGACGACTCCATCGAATCAATTCATATAAACGACCATGCATTGATAAACTCCTTAGCGTGTTGTTATAAACCACGACTGCCCATTGGACTAGGGGTATTACCCTGTTCATTTGGCGGTCAGGCGGCATACTTCACACATCCAACTGCACAGTAGATTTTATTTTGACGACAGCCATTGAAGATCGCCAGAACCCATTGCCCTCTTACATAGATAAGAAGCGGTTTGCATGGCTATTTTCTGTCGTGGGGCCTGCTATCTCAATGGTGGGCACGGTTGCGGTTTCTGTTTTTGGAGTCAGCAGCTGGATCTTGTTTTTCCCTTTTGTTTTCTATTACTTCTTTGTTCCATTTTTAGATTTCCTGTTTGGCGAGGACATCAGCAATCCCCCCGAATCAGCCATTGAGGCTTTAGAAGCCGATGCCTATTACCGATGGATCACATACGCAACCATTCCAATCTTATGGATTGCAGTTATTTTCAACTGCATTTTCCTGTGCACCTTTTCATTGACGACTTTGGAATGGATAGCCACCGTTATGTCCACCGGATCGGTTTTAGGTTTTGGCTTGAACGTTAGCCATGAACTGGGCCATAAACTGCAAACAGTGCCTCGGAAAATTGCGCTGTTCAATACGGCTCTGGGTGCCTACGGTCATTTCTCTATTGAGCACAACAGGGGTCATCACCGACATGTGAGCACGCCTGAAGATCCAGCATCTTCCAAAATGGGAGAGAACATCTATCAATTTGCTTGCAGAGAAATGCCTGGCGCAGCCCTTCGCGCATGGCGACTCGAAGCCGATCGGCTGCAGCGTCAAAACAAATCTGTCTGGCATTTTGAAAATGAAATTCTTCAAGCCCTTTGCTTAACAACGCTGGTTTACGGCACCCTCATTGGCCTGTATGGCTTCGACATGGTGCTCGTTCTCATTCCAGTTGCAATTTGGGGTGCGTTTCAGCTGACATCGGCCAATTACGTTGAGCATTACGGCATTCAACGACTCAAGACAGCCAACGGCAATTACGAAAATTGCCAACCACACCACTCATGGAACAGCAATCATTTGATTTCTAACCTGGTGCTGTTTCAACTGCAGCGTCATTCGGACCATCATGCTCATCCTGGTCGCAGCTACCAATCACTGCGTGATTTTCCAGAGCTTCCCAGGTTGCCCTCTGGTTATTTTGGAATGTTTTTCTTGGCTTACTTGCCGCCTCTTTGGTATCGCGTGATGGATCCGCTTTTGATCAAAACACTTCAGGGCGATGTCTCAAGAATTAACTTTCTGCCAAGTGCCAAGAATCGGCTCATCAAAAAATTTGGACTTGCTGCGCCCAATTAATTCAAAGTGCATTGTTGGCAACTGAGTGTTTATCCCACAAGGCATTGCGCCAGTAAAGCGCTATGGCCAAGGTCAAGATCAATCCCAAAGCGGAATAAACCCAGGCCGTTGCCACATAGCCCATGCTTTCAACCAAGGGGCCGCTGGCCAAAAGCCCAATGGGCAAGCCCCAAATGGCCAGCATGCGCATGCCCATCACCCGCCCGTGAAACGCAGGGTCCGTGGCACGCAGCATGACTGCTGCCAAAGGAGTCATGCACAGGCTTTGCACAAAACCTGCCAACATCAAAACGAGCATGCCCATGTACAAATTGCTTGTGAATGCAAAAACAAGATCCAATGCAAACCAAGCGACTGAGGCAATGATCATGGTTTGTGATGCGCGCAATTTGAATTTGTGACTGCTTAAAGTCAAAGACGCCAAGAGCCCCCCAAATGCAAAACTGGCCCCCAAAAATCCCAAGCCAGTTTGGTTAGTGAGAAAAATATTTTTAGCGGCATAGGGCAGCAAGCCCAATGCAAAAGGGAATGCCAATAGGTTCACCAAAAAAGCCACTGCCATGGCACCCATCAAAATAGGCTTGTGCCACACATAAGTGAATGCAGATTTCAAATCTTGAAGCGGACTGGCTAATGCAGTGGCGTTGGGTGATGGCTGAACATCGTCAACGCCTCGCGAAAGCCAAAAACTGATCACATACAACAAGGTGACAACGGCATAAGCCGAGGTCATGCCTAAAACTGCCACGATCCCTGCGCCAGCCAACGCGCCCGCTATCCTGGCAGACTCGGATGTCATTCTTGAAATACCTAAAGCGCCCATCAGTTGCGCAGCAGGCAAGGTTCTGGCAATCAGGGCATTGCGCATCATTTGATCGGAAGGCCGGATGATGCCCACAATGGCGGCCAAAATGAGCACCCTCTCGGGCGTCAGTGCTTCAAAGTATGAAAGCAGCATGATCCCGAAAGCCAGCAAGGCGTAAATGGCCCGGGTCGACCAGAGCATTCTTCTGTAGCCCATCCGATCACACACCACACCAAACACAGGCGAAAGCAAAGAACCTAAGTACTGCAATGAGCCATAAACAACCAGCATCAAAACGGAACCAGAGGTCGACAAGATGTACCAACCCAAAAGGATGGTTTCCATTTCAAAGGCCCAAGATGTGGCCAAGTCAGCGGGCCACTGGTAGCGAAAGCTTTTGACTTGAAACGAATCACGCCAATTTAAATGAGGCGGCGTTGAAGTATTTGTCATTGGGTTTCATTTTAGGCAAGAATGGCGACCATGACGATCAACACTTCCCCTACCCCATTTGCCCAGCATTACCCCATTGGCTTCATTGGTGTCGGTAACATGGGTTTTGCCATGATGGCCAGGCTGCTTTCTTTGGCTTGGCCTGTGTTTGCGCATGACATTGAACCCTTGCGCGTCAAAGAAGCCGTCGCCCTTGGGGCGACCGAGTGCGCATCGCCTGCTGACATCGCGCTGCAATGCCGTATCAGTTTCATTGTGGTGGTCGATGCCCAGCAAGCTCACAGCGTTCTATTGGGCCCCATGGGCTTGTTAAGCCAAGCGCAGCCGGGTGACTTGGTCTTTTTATGTCCTACATTGGGGCCACTCGATGTTGAAAAAGCCTCTGACGCGGCCAAGGCTAAAGGCGTCTTCCTGATTGATTCACCCATGTCAGGAGGGCCTGTTCGAGCCAGAGAAGGTCAAATGAGTTTGATGCTGGCGGGAGATTCTGGCCAAATGAAAAAAAGTGAAGCATTGCTCAATGCCATCACGCCGCATCGATTTGTCATTGGACAAAAACCTGGTGATGCCGCCAAAACCAAATTGGCCAACAACCTATTGGCCGCTGTCAATTTAGCAGGCGCAAGCGAGGTCTTGGCAATGGCGCAGGCCTGGGGCTTGAATGCAGAGACAACATTGAGTGTTATGCAATCTAGCAGCGGCCAAAGCTGGATTGGACAAGATCGAATGGCGCGCGCTCTTCAAAACGATTTTGAGCCCAGAGCGCACACGTCTTTGCTGGCCAAAGACACCCGTTTGGCTTTAGAGGCCTGTGCGCACTTGAAAGTTTCAATGCCCGCCCTAGGACAAGTTGCAAGTCAGCAGTTTGCCAAGGCTTGCGAATTGGGTTTTGCTGACCAAGACGACGCCAGCTTGTTTTTAATGGCTGGCGGCCAGCCGATCAAGCCCTAAACGGGCTCATTGGGTTCAGGCAAAGGCCGGTTCTTTGGCTGCAATGGGTAAATAGCCCATCTCGTCAAGTGCTTGTGCCAAGTGCTGCACGCTGCGCTCTGGGTTGTGCAGCTTCTCTAAGCCAAACAAACCAATGCGGAATGTCATGAAGTCTTTGGGCTCATCGCATTGCAAAGGCACACCGGCTGCAGTTTGCAGACCTAGGGCAAGGAATTTTTTACTGCTGTGAATCTCGGCATCTTGGGTATAGCTCACCACTACACCCGGTGCCTGAAAGCCTTCTGCCGCAACGCTTTTGAACCCGCGGGACTCTAACAAAGTCCGAACTTGCTGACCTAGTACAAGCTGCTCTTGTTTGACTTTGGCGAAACCATAGGCCTGAGTCTCCTGCATCACATCGCGCAGTTGAGAAAGCGCATCTGTGGGCATGGTGGTGTGGTACATGTGTGTCCCAGCCTCATAAGCTTCCATGATTTGCAACCATTTTTTGAGGTCACATGCGAAGCTTGAGCTTTGCGTGGAATCAATGGCCTGTCGAGCGCGCTGGCTTAACATGACCATGGCACAGCAGGGAGAGCCACTCCAACCTTTTTGGGGCGCGCTGATCAAGATATCAACCCCCGTCGCCTTCATGTCGACCCACATGGCGCCAGATGCAATGCAGTCCAAGACCAACAGGCCTCCCACTTTGTGAACGGCTGCACTCACGCGGTTTAAATAGGCATCTGACAAAATCATGCCAGCAGATGTTTCGACGTGCGGCGCAAAGACGACCGCAGGTTTCTCAGCAGCAATTTGGGCTTCGACTTCTTCAATCGAACAAGGTGCCCAGGCCGATTTGGTATCGGCGCTTTGCTGACGCGCCTTCAAGACAATGGCTTGACTGGGAATACTGCCCATGTCAAAAATTTGTGACCACCGGTAACTGAACCAGCCATTGCGAATGACCATGACTTTTTGGCCATGGGCAAATTGACGCGCCACGGCTTCCATGCCAAAAGTGCCGCTGCCTGGCACCAAGGCCACGGAGTGGCCGCATAGACGTCTTTCAAGATGCCAGAGATGTCTTGCATCACGCCCTGAAAGCGCTTGGACATGTGGTTCAGTGCGCGGTCTGTGTAAACCACAGAAAATTCGAGCAAGCCATCGGGGTCAATGTGGGGTAACAAAGCGGGCATGGTCATTTCTCCTCAGGTGAAATTTCAAGGGCAACCAATATCCTAGCCACCATGTTGTAGGCTGCAATGGTCGTGGTGAGTTCAACAATTTCAGTCGTATTTAAACACGATTGTAGTTTTTTGAACAATACTTCATCTACCTTAACACGAAGTGTCATCTGCGCTGCATATTGCACCACCCACTGAGACATTTCGTCCAAAGCGGGGTCAGTCACGCCATCGGCTGGATGGGCCTCAAGTGCCCGCTTCAAACCCTCTAATTCAGCTTGCGTGCCGCCTGCCTTTAAGTAGTCAGGTGCATGGTGGTGGTATTCGTAGTGGGCGCCTGTCAGCAAAGCCACGGCGCAAATGCCAAGTTCACACAATTTGCGCGGAGCAGACAAACCCGTTCGAACATTGCGCATGTAGACGTTCCATCCGGCCGCAACCGGTTCGCTCCACAAGAGTGCTTTGTCTAGGTTAAGCAATGCGCCGCCTCTGCGGGTCAAAATGGTATTGACCAATTCTTGGGGTTGAGCAAGTTGCTCTGGCGTCCAATCTGGAATGCGCATGCTGTGTCCTTTGGTGTTTAGCGGTAAAAGGCTTCTACCTTGCCCTTGAGTTTCATGAGCAATGGGTTGCCCTTGCGGTCGAGCGCTTTGCCAGCAGGCACTTTCACCCAGCCTTCGCTGATGCAGTATTCCTCTACATCTTTTCGATCTTTGCCATTGAATCGGATGCCAATATCGTACTCAAAAATAGATTCAACGTAAAAAGGACTGCGCGCATCGATAGAGAGGTGGTCAGGCAATTCGGGGCGTTGGGGGGTATCGCTCATGTCTTGGTAGTTTCATCAATGCAGAAAAGACACCAATTCTCCAACATTTAGAGGCCCGTTGCATGACTGCCGCAACGATTGTTGAATTCGAAAGTCAATACACGGCATCTGCAACACCCTCTAATTTGGTCTGACCAATTAGGGTAATCTAGGATAAGGAATACCCCCCAAGAGTGACATACTGCAAATCAGTTTAAGCAGTTTGCCCGTGGTCACTCAAACCAGTGAGGCGTTTTTCTAGGAATTTGCCAATGGCCAGTGTATCGATCCGTACCGTCAAAAAGAACTTTGGCGAAGTCCCCATCCTTCACGGTGTCGACATTGAGATCAAAGACGGCTCATTCACCGTTTTAGTGGGCCCCTCTGGTTGCGGCAAGTCCACCTTGCTTCGCATGATTGCTGGCTTAGAAGAAATTAGCAGCGGCGAAATTCACATTGGCAATCGCCAAGTCAACGACCTGCCCCCCAAAGAGCGCGACATTGCCATGGTTTTTCAAAACTATGCGCTCTACCCCCACATGACCGTGGGCCAGAACATGGCCTTTTCGCTCACCCTTGCCAAACGCCCGCAAGAAGAAATTGACAAGAAAGTAGCCCGTGCTGCAGACATCTTGGCCCTAGGCTCTTTGCTTGAGCGTTATCCGCGCCAACTCTCTGGCGGACAACGCCAGCGTGTGGCCATGGGGCGTGCCATTGTTCGCGACCCCCAAGTTTTTTTGTTTGACGAGCCCCTGTCCAACCTCGATGCCAAACTTCGAGTGGCCATGCGCAGTGAAATCAAAGAACTGCATCAGCGCCTACAAACCACCTCCATCTACGTCACGCACGATCAAATTGAAGCCATGACCATGGGCGATCAAATTGTGGTCATGCGCGATGGCCGCATTGAGCAAACCGGATCGCCCCTAGAGCTTTACGACTTTCCGGCGAATCAGTTTGTCGCAGGCTTCATTGGCTCTCCCGCCATGAACTTCTTACCAGGCAAGTTGCTGGTCAACGCAGGTCAATGCCAAGTTGAATTGAACGATGGTTTGAAACTTGACTTGCCCCACCCTGTTCAAGGTCAGAACGGTCAGCCTGTGGTTTTTGGCACCCGCCCTGAACACCTGACCTTGGTCAATGGTGCCGGCATTTCTGCTCATGTGGCCGTCATGGAGCCTACTGGCATGGACACCTTTGTCGCTTGCCGACACGAAGGTGTTGAGTTTTCTGCTGTTTTCCGTGAGCGTCATGAGTTTAAGTTGGGTAGCACCATTCATTTGCAACCTGATATGGCACGTTCACACGTCTTTGATGCTGGCACTGGCATGCGCTTGGTCGCCTAATTTCTGAATCACTTCAACATAGTTTCTCTCACGTCGCTAAACCACTCTAAAGGAGACATTTCATGGCAAAACTCAATCGACGAAACTTTCTGGAAAGCTCAGCCGGCGTAGCGGCAGCTTCCACCACACTGGGCATGGCTGTAAGCCCTGCAGTACAAGCCCAAAATCTAAGCTTCAAGCCTGAAAAAGGTGCCAAGCTGCGCGTCTTGCGCTGGAGCCGATTTGTGCAAGGCGACATTGACGCCTACATGGCCAACGTGAAGAAATTCACTGCTGCTACCGGTATTGAAGTTCGTGTAGACAACGAAGGCTGGGAAGACGTCCGCCCCAAAGCGGCTGTAGCTGCCAACACAGGCGCAGGTCCAGACATTATTTTGTCGACCAACGACGATGCCAATTTGTACCCAGAGAAGTTACTCGACGTCACAGATCTGTGCGAGTACTTGGGCAAAAAATACGGCGGCTTCTTCCCTTCATGCAACGCTTACTTAAAGCCCGATGGCAAAAAATGGATTGGTGTTCCGCTCGGTGCCGCAGGTGCCATGATGGTTTACCGTCAAAGCCACCTCAAAGCGGCAGGTTTTGACACATTCCCTAAGGACACCGACGGTTTCCTAAAAATGCTCAAAGCCCTCAAAGAAAAAGGCACCCCTGGTGGCTTTGCCCTTGGCAACGCCACAGGTGATGGCTTGTGGTGCAACTGGCTCATGTGGGCGTTTGGTGGCAAATTGGTTGATGCCAACAACAAGGTGGTCATTGACAGCCCCGAGACCATCAAGGCTCTGGAATACGCCAAAGAAATGTATGCCACGTTCCCACCTGGCACATTGTCATGGCTCGACCCTAACAACAACAAAGCGTTCTTGGATGGTCAAGTTAGCGTGACCAACAACGGCATCTCCATTTACTACGCCACAAAAACATCGACAGATGAAAAAGTGCGTGCATTGAAAGAGGATGTACATCACGCGGCATACCCCGTAGGACCAGTCGGTACGCCAACTGAATCGCATCTGTTCTTTAATCAAATGGTCATGAAGTACACCAAGTTCCCGAATGCAGCCAAAGAATTCTTGCGCTTCATGATGGAAAAAGAGCAGTTCGATCCATGGCTCACAGCGGCTGGTGGCTACATTGCGCCTCCATTGGACTTCTACACCAAGTCTGCCGTCTGGACCTCCGATCCAAAGCACACAGCCTACCGCGATTGCGTGAAAAACATGCGTCCCGCAGGCTACGCAGGCAAGATGGGTTATGCCTCAGCCGGCGCTGGTGCTGACTTCATTGTGGTCAACATGGTGGCTGAAGCTGCTAGCGGTTCTAAAACACCGAAAGAAGCGGCAGAGCGCGCACAGAAACGTGCCGAGCGTTACTACAAAGTTTGATCTTTTTATAAACTGATAAGTATCCATGACACCCTTGCTTGAGAGAATTCAGAACAGCCGCAATGTGCTCGGCTTGATCTTCATGATGCCAGCGGCACTTTTGCTGCTGCTGTTTCTGACATACCCTCTTGGCTTGGGTGTTTGGCTTGGTTTTACCGATACCAAAATTGGCCGTGCTGGCCAATGGATTGGTTTTGAAAACTACATTTTCCTAATGAGCGACAGCGTCACTCAATTGGCGTTGTTTAACACCATGTTTTACACCACCGTTGCCAGCGTGCTCAAGTTTTTCTTGGGACTTTGGTTGGCTTTGCTGTTGAACAGAAATCTGCGTTTTAAATCCTTTTTCAGGGCCGTTATTTTGCTGCCCTACATTGTGCCAACGGCACTCTCAGCCATTGCATTCTGGTGGATTTTCGATTCTCAGTTTTCCATCATCAGCTGGGCGCTGGTCAAAATGGGCTGGATCGATACCTACATTGACTTTTTAGGTTCACCGTGGAACGCTCGGTTAGCTACACTGTCGGCCAACGTTTGGCGCGGCGTACCCTTTGTGGCCATTACCTTACTGGCAGGTTTGCAAACCATCTCTCCTTCTTACTACGAGGCGTCCGCCATTGATGGCGCCACGCCTTGGCAGCAGTTCTGGCATGTCACCTTGCCACTGCTCACACCCATCATTGCGGTCACCATGACCTTCTCTGTGCTGTTTACCTTCACAGACTTCCAATTGATCTATGTGCTGACACGAGGCGGCCCTTTGAATGCCACCCACCTCATGGCAACACTTTCCTTCCAGCGCGCCATTTCGGGTGGCGCATTGGGCGAAGGAGCAGCCATTGCCATTGCCATGGTGCCCTTCTTGTTGGCCGCCATTCTCTTTAGTTATTTCGGACTTCAACGCCGCACATGGCAACAAGGCGGCAGCGACAAATGAGCAAAGACACACAAGACAACGTTGGCATGTCCTATTTGGACAGCAATGCCACCAAGCTTTTCAAAACCTATTTTCCACTGGTGGCGTTTTTGTTCGTCTTGCTCTTCCCGTTTTATTGGATGGGCATTACCGCGTTCAAACCCGACAATGAATTGCTGTCGCGCGATGGCAATCCTTTTTGGATCATCAACCCCACGCTGGCGCACGTTGAAAAATTACTTTTCAAAACAGCCTATCCCCAATGGATGTGGAACACCGTGGTCGTTTCTGTCACGGCCACCTTCTTCTCTCTGTTTGCTTCGGTCTTGGCGGCTTACGCTATTGAGCGTTTGCGTTTCAAAGGCGCCAAAAACACAGGTCTGGCTATTTTCTTGGCTTACTTGGTGCCGCCCTCCATTTTGTTCATTCCGCTGGCTTCAGTGGTGTTTGAATTGGGCTTGTTTGACACCCGTTTGGCACTCATCCTCACCTACCCCACGTTTTTGATTCCGTTTTGCACGTGGTTGCTCATGGGTTACTTCCGAACCATTCCATTTGAACTGGAAGAGTGCGCCATGATTGATGGCGCCAACCGTTGGGAAATTTTGATCAAAATCATCTTGCCCTTGTCGGTTCCGGGCCTGATTTCTGCCGGCATCTTCGCTTTCACTTTGTCGTGGAATGAATTTATCTACGCGCTCACCTTTGTGTCTTCAAGTGAAGTCAAAACTGTGCCAGTTGGCGTTGTCACCGAATTGGTCGAAGGCGACGTCTATCACTGGGGCGCATTGATGGCAGGTGCGCTGTTTGGTTCGCTGCCTGTTGCCTTCATTTACTCTTTCTTTGTTGAGTACTACGTATCTGGTATGACGGGATCCGTCAAAGAATAGAAAGACTTCAATGCTAAAGCTCAAACCTTTTTCCTTTTCTTGGGTACTCAGTTTGAGCTTGTGCAGCCTCACGGCTGGCGCCCAAACTTGGCCAACCAAGCCCATCAAGCTCATCACGTCTGCCGCACCTGGCGGTATTGTTGATATTTACGCCAGAAGGCACCAACCCCATTTGCAGGCTGAGCTAGGTCAGCCCATCATGGTGGAAAACAAGCCTGGTGCATCAGGTGCCATCGCAGGCGATGCTGCTGCCAAAGCAGATGCCGATGGCCACACACTTTTCATGGGCAGCCAAAACGAGTTGGGCCTCATCGGGCAGTTGGGTGTACCCGTTCGCTACGACCCCGTCAAAGACTTTTCAGTGGTAGGCCTCACCATTGCGGGCTATCCTATTTTGATGGTCAACTCTCAGTTGGGCATTAAGACTGTGCCAGAGTTGGTGGCCTACATGAAGGCCAAAACTAAACCCATCGATTGCGGTGGCAGTGGAACAGCCACCGTCGGACACTTTGTCTGCGCTGCATTTGCTGTGCGCACAGGTACCAAAATGCAATATGTGCCCTACAAGTCAAACGTGCCCGCCATGACCGATGCCGCTTCTGGCCAAGTTCAATTGGTCTCGGCTTTTTACAGCGAAGTAGCGCCCTTCATTGCAAGCGGCAAACTAATTCCCTTGGGTGTTTTTGGCGCTACTAGATTGCCACTTTTGCCCAACGTGCCCACCATGGAAGAGCAAGGTCTGAAAGATTTGGAATTGCAAAGTTACACGGTCTATGCCGTGCCCACTGGCACGCCGTTGGCAGCACAGCGCAGACTCAATGCAGCCATTTTGAAAGCAGCCAATCACCCTGATGTGATGGACAAAGTCAAAGTTGCTGGCGGTGTTTACTTTGACATGAACCTTGAAGAAACACAGGCTTGGCAAAAGCGAATTCAAAGCCGCTGGAACAACATTGTTCAAGAGACCGGTATCAAGCTAGACAAATAAAATTTGATCTAAATCAAGGCGTTCAAAAACTGAATGCCTACCATCTGTCCATCACTTTGAAAGATGGACATGAAATTCTTAATTGCTGTTGACGGCTCCAAGGCTTCTCAGGCTGCCGTGAAATACACGGTCTCACTTTTCAAAAACACGAAGGGTGAGAATCACATCACGCTCCTTACCGTCCAAGACGACTCAGCGCTCAAACTTTTCAAAAAGTACACGCAAAAAGGTGCGGTTGACGACTACCTTCGCGAAGGCGCCGACACACACTTAGCCTGGGCCATTCGGTTTCTCAACAAAGCCAATGTTGCTCACGACATGGCCATCAAGTTTGGGCATCCCAGCGCACAAATTCTCAAAGAAGCCAAAGCAGGCGGGTTTGACATGATCATCATGGGCACCAAAGGCCGCTCAGCATGGGGAGACACGCTTATGGGCTCTGTTGCACACAGAGTTGCAAGCGCTTCCAAAGTGCCTGTTCTCTTAATTCAGCCTTGATAAAGCCCTGTCAATTTTTAGGCTTGGCTTTGCGCGCAGTTTTCTTTTCTTTTTGAAGCGCTTCTTTGCGAAGCGCCCTATCGGCATCGGCCTGCAAACCAGAGGCAAGCCACTCTGCAAACTCAGCGGGCGTCTCAAGGGTTAAACGACCCAAGGCAGCTGATCTGAAATCGTGAATCACAATTTCAGCGGCCTTGGTGTTGTTCACTCTGCCGCCACTTTGAATAGCGCCCCTAAAGCGCGCAATGGCCTCCAGCATGGTTTCGTCTGTGTGGCTGCTGACATCTTTGATTTTGTAACGCAAGGCCAAAGCTTGTGGATACTTTGGAATGAGGTAGTTCAGCAGCTCTAAGGCCACCTCTTCATCGTCAAAGGCATTCACGCCAATGGCGCCACTGGCGGCCAAGTTATAGCCACTCTTTTCCACAATGATGCGCGGCCAGAGCACACCCGGTGTGTCGTCTTGCCCTTCAGGGTATTGATCAAGGTGGACTTGCCCACATTGGGAATACCGCAAATGAGCACACGCATGGGCTTGGCCATGCCGCCCCTGTTGGGAGCCAGTTGGTGACACGCTTCAATCAAAGCCTTGGCCGGTGAAACCATGCTGGTATCAAGACCAATAGCCTTCACGTTGGGCATTGCGTTGTAGTGGGCTAACCACATGAGGGTGCGTTCTGGATCTGCTAAATCTTGTTTGCTTAGAACCTTCAAGCCTGGCTTGCCTTGAATAAGCTGCGCCAACATGGGGTTGGCACTTGAACCAGGCAACCTAGCATCTAACATTTCAATGACCACATCAATGTCTTTGATGCGCTCCTCAATCGCTTTGCGCGTGAGGTGCATGTG